>CAMNCH010000011.1 GCA_946534145.1 uncultured Lachnospiraceae bacterium | reverse complement strand
TTCGGTTCGCTGAAGGCTGACAAGAGCATCAGTATAGATCCGAGAGAATTATAAGTGCAAAATAAAAGGCGAAGCACTCGGTGCTTCGCCTTTTCGCTGCGATAAATTATAAACCTAAAAGTTTCGCTGTCAACGCAATTATCAGCAAATGGCAGGGGTAGAAAGCGTAAAAGAAATACTTCATGCTCTTGCCTTTTTCACCATTGTACTTCTGAACAAAGAAGTAATCGACGATGGCGATGGCTTCGATAAAGCCACAGGTCAATGCCAGAGTGATAACGGCTCCGACAATGGACTTAGACTTGTTTTCTCTGAATGCGTATGCTACGGCAATTGCCAGAACGCCGCCGGCACTGTAATCGGTGGATAAGGCACCTGCGCAAATCACAAATACCGTGAGTGCCAGTAATGTAAGGGAAAACTTGGACAATTCTTCGAAAGGCTTCTTTCGACATATGAGTATTTCGACTATTACCGTTATGGCTGCGAGAATGGCACTCAAAACCAGTAACTTAAAGCCGTCCAAAGGTGTCAGGGCAAAGTAGGAATAGCCGATATTGTTAATCACGATGGCACAGAAAAAGCCGACTGCAACAGAACTTAATACAATACCGAGGTATCCCAGCCACGGAGCAATGTGCTTCTTGTATATAAAGTCAGCGGCACACATGAACAGGAAACCTAAGAACAGTGTAAAGAAAACGTTCTGGTAAGACATGGTAAAATAAGTGTTTTTGAAAGCCATGTCAAAGGGAACTTCAGAAATAAGTGCGAAGAGTCCGAGACGAACGGCATATCTCAGGCGACTTCTTGTGTGCATAAAGCCCTGCACTAAAAGGAAGATGAAAAGCGGGAACGCGATTCGTCCGATGCTGCGCATGATACTGTCGACAGTGCTGAGAGCGGTATAAGTCGGGTCGCTAAACGGGTCAGGAACAGACCACCGTATTTGGACCATCTTGCGTTCCACAAATACTGCGCCGCAGTGGTCGATAAACATGGTGATTATGGCGATGAGTTTGAGGCCAAAACTGGTCAATCCGCCTTTTTTTGTAGTTTCCATTGTATATTCTCCTTTTTTATCCTTAAAACAGATGATACCACGCATATACTTGTATGGCTACAACTAAATGGGGAAATGGAGGGTTCTAATGTTGTCTTTTTGGCAAATTAGAGATACTCTATAGATAAGTAGGCATACAAATAACATACAACTTTTCGGGCCCGCCCCGGACCCATACATACAACTATGGCAATGCAGACCGCTAAATACGAAATCATCACAGACTACATTAAAAAGAAAATATCCGACGGCCTTTTAAAGGACGGCGACAAGGTTCCCTCCGAGAATGCCCTCACCAATAAATTCGGCGTAAGCCGCGATACCGTAAGGCGCGGTTTCAAGGCGCTTGAAATGGAAGGTGTGCTGGTCAGCAAGCGGGGAAGCGGTACCTTTGTGCGCATTCGCAAGGGTTTTTCTTCAGACAGAATTGCGGTCGTAACCACTTATCTTGAAAATTACATTTTTCCGAAGATTATCATGGGAATCGAAGCTTCTCTTTCGGGGAAGGGCTTTTCCATGCAGCTTTCTTTTACCAACAACCAGTTTGAAAGGGAGAAAGAAGTCTTAACGGATATCCTCAACAAAGAAGACGTGGCGGGCATCATCATGGAGCCGGTCAAGAGCGCTCTTCCCAATCCCAACCTTGACATCTACGAGGCCATAAGGGAGAAGGGGATACCCATTCTTTTTATAAACACCTATTACAAAGAAACAGACATACCCCATGTGGCGCTTAACGATGAAGCCATGGCATACATGGCTACCAAATACCTTATAGGCAAAGGCCACAAAAGAATCGGTGCCATCCTTAAGATGGACGACGGTCAGGGACATTTAAGATTCTCGGGCTACAGACGCGCAATGTACGAGATCGGAGAGAAGAATCCTTCGGACTATGTGGTCTGGTACGATACAGGTGACGAGGGCGGAAGCGATATGTTCGACGGCCACCTTATGAAGAGGCTTCAGGGTTGTTCGGCGGTTTTTTGCTATAATGATAAAGTGGCGAGAGAGTACATCAATTATTTAAAGGGCCTTGGCGTGAACGTTCCCGATGATGTCTCGATTATCAGCATGGATGACTCGGACCTTTCCCGCTACGGTGATGTTAAGATTACATCCTGTCCGCACCCAATGGCGGAGCTTGGCAGGGTGGCGGCGGAGAACCTGATTAAACTGATCGACAATCCCAAGTTTGATGCCACCAAAGAATTCATTACGGAAGTCAAAGAACGCGGAAGCGTTAAAGAATATAACAGAGGATAATTTTAGCGCGCTCAGCGCAGTATTTAAGGAGGACTTATGGGCTACACACAAGAAGAAATCAAAAAACTCATTGAAGACGGAAAAGCCGTTCTCGGTATCGAATTCGGTTCCACCCGTATCAAAGCGGTGCTCGTTGATGACCGGAATACCCCTATTGCCCAGGGAAGTTTTGACTGGGAGAATCACCTTGAGGGCGGTATCTGGACATACCCCATGGAGGAGATTCACACAGGCTTCAAGACCTGCTACAGTGACTTAAAGAAAGACGTTAAGAATAAATACGGAGTAGGTATCAAGAAGCTTGCTGCCATCGGTATCAGCGCCATGATGCACGGCTATCTTGCTTTTGACAAAAACGGCAAGCTCCTGGTTCCCTTCAGAACCTGGAGAAACACCATTACCGAGGAAGCAGCTGCTAAACTTACCAAGGAATTCAATTACAACATTCCCCAGCGCTGGAGCATTGCTCACCTTTATCAGGCAATTCTCAACAAAGAATCACACGTTAAGGACATTGCTTTCCAGACCACCCTTGCAGGTTACATTCACTGGATGCTCACAGGCGAGAAGCTCATGGGCGTAGGCGAAGCTTCCGGTATGTTCCCGGTTGACCCCGCCACCAGAGATTTCGATGCCGAAATGGTTGACAAGTTCAACGCACTTTTGGCAAAAGAAGGCATGCCTTACAAATTAAGAGACATCTTCCCCAAGGTAGTTGTTGCCGGTGAAAACGCAGGTACTCTTACCAAAGAAGGAGCTGCATTCATCGACGAAAGCGGCGAACTTGAAGCAGGCATTCCCGTTGCTCCTTGCGAAGGCGATGCGGGCACAGGTATGGTAGCTACCAACGCAGTAAAGGTTCGTACCGGTAACGTTTCTGCCGGCACCAGCGTATTTGCCATGGTAGTACTTGAGAAGCTTCTTTCCAAGGTTTACGAGGAAGTTGACCTTGTTACCACTCCCGCAGGCGACCTTGTAGGTATGATTCACTGCAACAACTGTACTTCCGACCTTAATGCATGGGTTAACCTTTTCAAAGAAAACCTTGAAGCATACGGCGTTGAAGTTGACATGACCAAGCTTTTTTCAACCCTTTACAATAAAGCCCTTGAAGGCGACAAGAACTGCGGCGGACTGATTTCTTTTAACTACTTCTCAGGCGAAGGCGTTACCAAGTTCGACGAAGGCAGACCTTTATTTGTACGCGAGCAGAATGCCAAGATGAATCTTGCGAATTTCATGAGAAGCAACCTTTACGCATCTCTTGCAACCCTGAAAATCGGCTGCGACATCATGTTCAAAGAAGAAGGCGTTAAAGTTGATTCCATCACCGGTCACGGCGGACTCTTTAAGACCAAGGGCGTTGGCCAGTCCATCCTTGCCGCTGCATTAAATGCACCCGTTTCCGTTATGGAGACCGCAGGCGAAGGCGGAGCTTGGGGCATGGCGGTTCTTGCAAGCTACATGGTTCAGAAGCAGGCAGGAGAGACCCTTGACGCATACCTTACCAACCGCGTATTCACCGGCATGAAGAAAGAAACCATCGCTCCCGACGCAGCAGACGTTAAGGGATTTGACGAATACATCGAAGCTTACAAGAAAGCCATCGAAGTTGAAAGAGCAGCCGTTAAGGCGGTTAAATAATAGTTTGCGCATTGTCGCATACGGAGGTTTGAAATGTTAGAACAGTTAAAAAAAGAAGTTTATGAAGCCAACATGCTTCTTCCCAAGTACGAGCTTGTTACTTTTACCTGGGGCAACGTAAGCGGAATCGACAGAGAAAGCGGTCTTTTTGTTATTAAGCCCAGCGGTGTCGAGTACGATAAACTTACACCCGAAGATATGGTGGTTATGAACCTTAAGGGCGAAAAGGTTGAGGGACGTTACAATCCTTCTTCCGATACCGCCACCCATCTTGAACTTTACAAGGCTTGTCACGATATCGGCGGCGTAGTACATACCCATTCTTCTTACGCTACCAGCTGGGCACAGTCCGGACGCAGTATTCCCTGCTACGGCACCACTCATGCGGATTATATCTACGGCGAGGTTCCTTGCTTAAGATGCCTTACCAAAGAAGAAATCGATGATGCCTATGAAAAGAACACGGGCCTTCTCATCACCGATTACTACAAGGACAAAGACTACATGGCCGTTCCCGCGGTTCTTTGCAAGAACCACGGACCCTTTACTTGGGGCAAGAACGCGCATGAAGCTGTTCACAATGCTGTAGTTTTGGAAGAAGTTGCCAAGATGGCTTACAGAACCGAACTTATCAATCCCGAAGTCAAGCCGGCTCCTCAGGAACTTCAGGATAAGCACTATTACAGAAAGCATGGTGCCAACGCATATTACGGCCAGAAATAGGTTTTTCTTTTGCTGTTTAGCAAGAATTGATAAATTTATAGCACGAGTTTCAATGGACTGCCATGTGAAAGTGTGCTAACTTGTACATTAGGAAAATATATTAATCAACATTTTTAGGAGGCATCATGACAAACTTAGAACTTCAAAAAATGGCAAATGAAGTTCGTAAAGGTATCGTGACCGCCGTTCACAGCGCTAAGGCGGGTCATCCCGGCGGATCGCTTTCTGCGGCAGATATCTATACGTATCTTTATTTTGAAGAGATGAACATCGATCCCAAGAATCCTCAGAAAGAGGACAGAGACCGCTTCGTTCTTTCAAAGGGACACACCGCTCCCGGTCTTTATTCCGCACTTGCTAACCGCGGATACTTCCCGGTTGAGGACTTAAAGACTCTTCGTAAACTCGGCTCATACTTACAGGGACATCCCTGTGTACACATTCCCGGTGTAGATATGTCTTCGGGTTCACTCGGACAGGGCATCTCCGCAGCGGTAGGTATGGCACTCGGCGCTAAGATTCAGGGCAAGAGCAATCGTGTTTACTGCCTTATAGGCGACGGCGAAGCAGAAGAAGGTCAGGTATGGGAAGCAGCCATGTTCGCAGGCCACAAGAAACTTGACAACCTCTGCGTAATCCTTGACTACAACGGATTGCAGATTGACGGTACTCTTGAAGAAGTTTGTTCCGCAGAACCTTTTGCAGACAAGTTCAAGGCTTTCCGTTTCCACGTAATTGAGATTAACGCTCACGATTTCGATGAGATCAGAGCAGCATTTAAAGAAGCAAGAGAGACCAAGGGTCAGCCCACAGTCATCATCGCTCATTCCATCAAGGGTAAGGGCGTTTCCTTCATGGAGAACAACTGCGGCTGGCACGGTAAGGCTCCCAACGATGAGGAGTACGCTATCGCCATGGCAGATCTTGAGAAAGTAGGTGAAGCATTATGTCAGAAGTAGTTAAAATCGCTACCAGAGAAAGCTACGGAAATGCTTTGAAGGAACTCGGCGCTGAGTTTCCCAATCTTGTAGTACTTGATGCCGACCTTGCTGCAGCTACCAAGACAGGCGTATTCAAGAAAGCATATCCCGACAGATTTTTCGACTGCGGTATCGCAGAATGTAATATGATTGGCATTGCAGCCGGACTTGCTACCACAGGACTTATTCCTTTTGCATCTTCTTTTGCAATGTTCGCAGCAGGACGTGCTTACGAGCAGGTTCGTAATTCCGTAGGCTATCCTCACTTAAATGTTAAAATCGGAGCTACTCATGCAGGTATCACCGTTGGTGAAGACGGCGCTACCCATCAGTGCAATGAAGACCTTGCGCTTATGCGTACTATTCCCGGCATGGTAGTTATGTGTCCTTCAGACGACGTTGAAGCTAAGGCTGCTGTTCGCGCAGCACTTGAGTACAACGGACCCGTTTACATACGTTTCGGTCGTGCGGCTGTTCCGGTTATCAATGACCGTCCCGACTACAAGTTCGAAATGGGCAAGGGCGTTCTTCTTAAAGAAGGCAAGGATGTTACAATCGTTGCTACCGGTATTTGCGTAGACTCCGCTCTTCAGGCAGCAGAAATGCTCAAGGCTGACGGTATCGATGCAGAAGTCATCAACATCCACACCATTAAGCCCCTCGATGAAGACATCATCGTTAAGAGCGCTCAGAAGACCGGCAAGGTTGTAACCGTTGAAGAGCATTCCGTTATCGGTGGTCTCGGCAGTGCAGTATGTGATGCGCTTTGCGCAAAATATCCTGTACCCGTCAAGAAGCTTGGTATGCAGGATATCTTCGGTGAGTCCGGTTCCGCTTCCGCACTTGTTGAGAAGTATCATCTCGACGGCAAGGGCGTATATGCAGACATTAAGGATTTCCTTAAATAATTGATATCAGATATAAAGCCTCGGGCGATTGCTTCGTCCGAGGCTTTTTGCGTTATTTTAGCTTATTTACTTCTTCGCGTAATGAGTATGTCATGTTTTCTCCCCAATAATCGATGATAATCTTAATATCGCGATCGGGAGAGTTAAGAAAATCTGTATCTGTACCCCAGGAACAGGGCAGCCCGGATTCATTAAAGCTGACAGGCACTTCACGGATGTGAATGGTACATTCCCTGCAACGGCCGGCTTCATCCATGGTGTAGTCGGTTGAGAATGTGAGGTTTTTGTTTCTTGTTGAGGCGAATTCGATAACAAAAAACGGCCTGTTTTCGCTTTCTTCGGTAATCTTTGTGTTGATGACGACATTTTTTTGCCGGGCCGGTAATCCCATGCTGAGCAGAAACAGCCATAACAAAAATAGTACTGACACAGCGCATATGGTAATGAGGACAGTTTTGAGTTTAAACCTTTTCTTTTGCCTGGTGGCCTCGTTAATGACGGATTTGACTGCTGCGTCGGAAGTGTTGGTTTCTTTGGAAATATTATCACTCATGTTGTTATTACTCCGCTTGCCCAGAACAAGGTCTGTAATGGAGATATCAAGTATTGTCGATAACGGCTCAAGCATTGTGATATCGGGAAGGCTGTGTCCATTCTCCCATTTGGAGATGGCGGTTGCTGAAACATTAAGTGCATCTGCCAAAGCCTGCTGAGTCATTTCCCTCTTCATTCTTGATTCTTTTATAAGTAATCCTGTTTGTGTAGCGTCCATGCGGAGCCTCCTTTCGAAGAAACCTTAACACGGCTTTCGGCCAATGTGTATTGACGGTAATTCAAGATGGCGTATTTATGCAGGTTTTGACAGTTGAACCACATTCAACACGGGTACAAAAAAACCGATGCCCATCGGCATCGGCTCCTTATCACACACTTCATTGTGCATGATAGCATATTTTGAAATACAAGTCTATACCTTTTTTAAATTCTCTGATAAGATGTAGGAACAACAAAGGAGAGGACAAATGAGCGAGAAGAAGTTAACCGGAACTTTCTACGGAACAACCCGGGAAGACGAAGAGAGAAAACTGAATAAGGTAAGACAAATCGCCGAAGATAAGCTCAAGGGAGTAAGGCAGCAGGCGGCTCAACTCCAGGACGATTTGAAGTCATTGCGCGAAGTGTATGACGTAGATGACAAAGAAGGCCTGGCGCAGTGGTTTAACACTGACGCAAGATTCAATGAAGTACGTAACGAGATGCGAAGGGCCGAGAGAGCGGGCAAGAAACCTTTCTTTGGCCGAATCGATATCGAAGACCCGGAGGCGGGCAAGCGAGAGACCTTTTACATTGGTAAGACGGTCATAGCCATGAATCCCTCGGAGCCGGATGTCATCGACTGGCGAGCGCCCATATCATCCGTTTACTACGACCACAGCCTTGGAATTTGTACCTACAAGGTTCCAAAAGAAGGTATTTTTAAGGTCGATTTAAAAAGAAAGCGCACCTACGAAATCGAGGACGGCGCCATCAAGGACTTCTACGATTCCGACGTGGTGGCCAATGACGACCTTTTAACAAAATACCTGTCAAAGAGCAAAAGAAACGTCTTAAGCGAAATCATCGCAACCATCCAGCAGGAACAGAACGAAGTAATACGTAAGAATCCCCGCCACAATGTGCTGGTGCAGGGAAGTGCGGGCTCGGGTAAGACCACCGTTGCCATGCACAGAATATCATACATACTCTACAACTACGATGTTGAGTTTAAGCCCGACGGTTTCTATATCGTAGGCAGCAACAAGGTTCTGCTTAACTATATTACAGGTGTGCTGCCGGACCTCGATGTATACGGGGTCAGACAGATGACCATGGAGGAACTCTTCACCAGACTTCTTTATGAAGACTGGGACAATAAAAAGATGAAGGTGCGTTCTTTTGACAAAAAAGAAAAGAGCATCGGCATCAAGGGCACTTCCGAGTGGTTTAAGCGTCTGAAGGCTTTCTGCGAGAAGGTCGAGTGGAAACATATTCCGAGAGAAGACATAAGGCTTGAAAAGAACAATCGCCTTATCATGAGCAAAGAAGACATCGAGAAAGTCATTCACGAGTATCCCGACTGGCCCATGTATCGTAAATTTGAGCGCATGAACGATGTGCTGCTCGGCAAGCTTGAGAATGAAATATACGGGCGCTATTACTCCTACAATGTTGAGGAGCAGAAAAAACTTACCAGAAAATACACGGACTACTTTAACAGATTTGTCTGGGAGGATTCGGTTTTCGATCTCTACGAGGAATTTGCCTTAAAAGAACAGGCGGCCAACCCCGACATTATCTACAAAAAATACGAGCCCGACTTATATGACCTGGCTTCACTTGCTTACATATACAAGCGTATCAAAGAAAGCGAGGTCATTCAGGAAGCCAGCCACGTGGTAATCGACGAAGCCCAGGACTTCGGCATGATGGTCTACAATTCACTCAAGTACTGCATGAGCAAATGCACTTTTACCATCATGGGTGACGTATCCCAGAACATCAACTTCGGTTGCGGCCTCTCCGACTGGGAAGAATTAAAGAAAGTAATGCTTCCCGACAAATACGATTACTTCGGACTCTTAAAGAAGAGCTACCGTAATACCGTCGAGATATCGGAATTTGCTACCGACATCCTGCGCCACGGAACCTTCCCCATATATCCGGTGGAGCCGATTGTGCGCCATGGCGACAAAGTGGAATGCAAGAAGTGTGCCGACGCAGAAGCGCTTAGAGAAGAGGTTCTGAAGCGCGCCCTCGAGATGAAGGCCAAAGAATACGAGACCATAGCCGTAATCTGCAAAGACAGCGCGGAAGCAAAAGCAGTTTATGAATACATGAGCTCCCGCACGGAGGTTAAATTTTTCTCCGGTGAAGATACGGAGTTCTCAAGCGGAATCTATGTAATCCCCATTGAGTATTCGAAGGGGCTGGAATTCGACGCCGTAATTATATATGACGCGTCCAAAGAAGCCTATCCCAAGGAAGACGGCTATGCGAAACTCTTGTACGTAGCTGCGACCAGAGCACTTCACGAACTTGCCGTATTCTATAACGGCGAGCTTACGGGACTTGTGGCCGACCCGATTCCCGAGGACAGAAAGAATATTTCTTTTGCCGAAGACGACTTCCACATAAAGCCCTTCGTGTACGAAGAAGAGTTCAAGACACGTGAAGAAATAGCAAGGGAGCAGGCTCTTGAAGGCGACAGGGAAAGAGCACTGAGAGACAAATACGGCCCCAAGAAGATTGTGGTTAACACTATCAAGGCAGAACCCGACAAGCCGATAGCCAAGCCCAAACCTGCCTTTCATGCGGTTTCGGCCCGTTCTCCTTTAAACACTCCGGCTCACTCAAGGGCCACGGTTAAAATGCCTTCGACATACAAACCCGAGGCACCATACCGAATGCCGGCGGAGAAACCCGCAAAACAATTCAAGTCTGAATTTGGCACCATGCCCGAGACTTCGACCTTAAAACCCATCGGTCACGGTAAGATTGACAATGGTGTCAGATGGATTAACAAAGATAAGACAAGAGTGGAAATTGTAGGCGGTTACGGCACTCTTACCATTACACCGATTGCTGACGAGACTGTCAGAATTTCATTTGCCAAGGGTGAAGTAAGCAAGATGAGAGCTCTTCCCGAGGAAGTACAAAGAAAGCAGCCCTTAAAGTGGATCTGTGCCGATGCCAGAGAGGCTCTGGAGATAAGACTTGAAAAACTTACGGTAAGAGTGGAAAAAAAATCAGGCGCCATTACGTTCATATCAAAGAGCGGCGCACCTTTGCTTACGGAGAATCCCGTGACCGCAAGACAGTATCACGGAGGAGCGGATATCTGGTGGAATTACTTTGACTGGTCCAAGAAAGAACTTTTAAGCGGTCGCGGAGAAGACGACTTATCCTGGACAGACCTGTGCAACACCGCCAAATACATCTCCCACGGGGATTCGGACAAGCCTGCGGTTTTCATGTCTACCAAAGGTTACCAGATTCTGGTGCCGGCGGGCATAAGGGTAATGTCCTGTACCATACCGGCTTACGGTACATACCTTTGCTTTGAAGACACTCCATGCATAGATTACATATTCAGAACCGCTAAATAATTATTTCGGCGATATCTTTAAAGGTATCGCCGTTTTCTATTGGCAGGAGCGTGCCAAATGATGTATACTGTTACGGAGCGAAGGCGTATTACGCCGCCGTGGAGGATTTTGCATGGTTTATTTATTTTGGGGTTTTCTTTTTATATTCAAATTTCCGTTTGCTTACCTTACTTTTTCAAAGTGGGGCCTGACATTCGGACTGCCTGATTTTGTGGGATTTATTCTTGTATGGAGAGGTCTTACGGTGCTTACGCCCGAGAGCCGCTCTTTTAAGAAACTGATTCCCGCATCGATGGTATTTATCTTTGCTTCCACGGCCAAATATGTTCTTACTATGTTCAATCTACTTTCCAGCGACAGAATGTCTACATTTGTTGTGGATGTGCTCTACAGCACGGCAACACTTTTCTTTTGCTATCTTATTGTTCGCGGCATCAGGGATATGGAGATTAAGAGAAATGCGGAGTTCTACAGCGCTCAACTGTTCAGAGCCTGGGTGGCTGTATTTGTGTTTACCATCTGCTCCAAGCTTCCGGTTAACGGACTTAAGCTTGTGGGAGCTCTCGGTATCGTTGTTGTGTCGGCCATGTTCCTTGTAAGAATGTGGGATTCCATGAAGAACTATAAGAATTGTATTGAGAAAAACGGCCCGGCCGTTGAATAATTAGGAGTAATATTGGGGTATGAAAGTTAAATATGACTTATTGGGTAAGTACCGTACTGAAATCATGGGGCTTGCCATACTGCTGATTATGTTTTGTCACAATACCATGGTTTTTCCCGGTTTTGTGAACAATATTAACAGCGGCTTAAGGGCGTTGTGTGATTCGGGGGTTAATATTTTCTTCTTTTTCTCGGGATACGGTTGCTATTATTCCATGAAAAAGAACGCAAATGTCTTATCTTTCTATAAAAGACGTGCCGGCAGAATATTACCGGCTTTTCTGATTGTTCTTTTTGTTTACGGCATATTCAATGTTTTTGCCTGGCATATTCCCGTCAGAGATTATCTCTGGAGCAATTCTTTAATTTCATTTTATACGGACGGACTGCTTTATGAGTGGTTCATTGCGGCAATTCTTGCTTTATATCTTGTTTTTCCCTTTTTCTTTTGGCTGGCAGAAAAGCATGAAAAAATTCTGGTGGCGCTAATTGTCATGATATATATATTTGCCTTCGCGTGGATATTCAGACTTTTCAAGATTTCGCAGAAAAATCTTGCAACGATAGGCGGGATATTTTTAAACAGAATACCCAACGTTCTTATCGGCACACTTATTGCCCGCAAAACAACGGAGGAAGGCAAAATAGGAAGAGGTCTTTTGTGGCTGCTCAGCATTCTGGGATTGATTTCATGCGCCGTTTCCTTGTATGTCTTTAAGTTCAACATAATACACAATTGGCTCATTATGAGGACGATTTATGTTTTTGTGGCGGCAATGATAATTATATTCTGGGTGTGGTTCAGAGAAAAAACCGAGGAAAACAAGGCGGTAAATGCTGTTTCAAGAGGACTTTTCTTTATCGGAGGAATTACTCTGGAAATATATCTGCTGCATGAAAAAGTGCTTGCGGTTATTTCGTATTTATTACAGGTAAACAATGTCAGGATACAATCTATAGTATCGGTAATTGTTAATATTGTTGCAGTTGCGGTTTCAATAGTCGCGGCTCATTTCTTGAAAAAAATTATAGGTAAAATCAGGGGAATCGGAAAAAGAAAGTGATTCTTGAAAAGGGATGCTTTCAGACTATCAAAACGAGAGGAGTATAGCAATGTTTCATTTCAAAAGCAGGTATTGCCGAGGGGCGATAGCTGTGCTTCTTGTGGCTGCTATTGCTTTGACGGGACATGCATTTGCCGAGAGCAGTAAGAGCAAAGACTCTTATTACAGGGAAAATGCAGAGGTTATCAAAACGGTTAATGCTTCGAAATCCACAGACGTGCCCACGGAGGAGCAGGTTATTGCGATGCTTAAGGCGAGAGGTTTTTCGGCAGACAAGGTAACCTATGAGTATCGTATGGGGGGAGAGTATGTGGGCGAAAAGTCCATTAAGGGAGATTCGAACAAAAAACGCCCCATGTATATGACCGATTATTATTCGGCCGCGGGAGAACTTTGGACTATTTTTGTAATCAACGGAGAAATAATAGCCAATCCCGTTTCTTACAATATTCAATCAACACGTCCGGTGCAACTTCTGGTTTCCGAGAAAAATGAAATTACAAGTTACGACCATAATACAGATACCTATTATGTAACTATTCCCAAAAGCTCGGCGGCGGTTGTGAAAAAAATCAAGAAAATAACTGCTGCAGCATTGGATAAATTGACATGCGAGGGGATTGACGGCCGATGAATAAAAGAAACGAACAGTTTGCCAAATTATTTAAATGGGTTGTAGCGGTTTTAGTTGTGGCAACCATGTTTTTTCTTCCTGATGCCCGCCTCAGTTCCTGTGCCGAAACAGATCCCATGATTATCGTTTCCATGGGGGACTCTTATTCTTCGGGAGACGGTTTGGAGCCCTATTACGGTCAGGACAAATCTATAGAAAAAAGAATAAAAGATCAGGACTGGCTTGGACACCGATCCACCATAAGCTGGCCTGCACTTATAGAAGTGCCCGGCTACTCGGGAACAATGGCGGATTATAAGGTAAATAGCAGCAGCACCGCCCGTTGCCAGTGGTATTTTGTTGCTGCGGGAGGAGCTAAAACTGCAAACATTACCACAACATACCAGAAAATAGGAGTTAATAAGGCAGAGTATACGGACTCGGGAGTGACCTACGCTCAGTACACAAGATATTTGTATCCGCAGATTGATGTATTCGAAAAGATAAACGGAAAAGTAGATTATGTCACTATAACAATCGGCGGCAATGATGTGGGCTTCGGAAATTTGGTAAAAGCCTGCGCCAAACACAGTTCATATCTGGGAAATGCCACAACTGACGAGATATTGGAGCACCAGTTAAAAAATGTGGATGAAATCAAAGCTCAGTTAAAGGACACCTATCTTGCGATTATTGAAGCTGCGGGCCCTCAGGCAGCTATTCTGGCAGTGGGCTATCCCAAGCTTCTTGATGAAAACGGTAAGGGCTCTTTGTACACTCCGGAAGAAGCCGCCTATTTAAATAACTGTGTTCATGAATACAATACCGAAATGGAGAAACAGATAAGTCGGCTCAGAGAAGAAGGCCTGAATATTTATTTTGTTAACGTTGAGGAGGCATTCGAAGGACATCTTGCTTTTTCCAAAGACCCGTGGATCAGCGGAATAATAGGTCCCAAACCGCAGGAACTGAACGATGCAGCCATTATCAGCGGCTCCTCACTCCATCCTAATGCCGAAGGCGCCAAAGCATATGCCAAATGTGTAAACGAAGTCATTAAAGAACTGGAGAAAGCTAAAACCAAGGGTTTCGTCACCGGAAAAGCCGGCACAGTTTACGGTGGTAGCATAACAGCCTCTTCTGCTGAAATTGTGGTTTATGACCTCAATGATAAACAGGTAATCAAAACAAAGGCGGATGCAAACGGCAAGTTTTCTTTTTACATAGAAGAGGGAACATATAGGCTGGTTATGTCTTCGCCGGGATATACGGAATACTCCACCTATTTTACTGTACGAAAAGGTAAAGAAAGCTTTGTGGAAGGACTCCTTCACTATATCGGTAATTCCGAAGAAAACGGTATTATAAACGGCAAGTTTTTGAGTACCGTCACCGGAACGGCAGTCGCAAAAGTTGATTATACGGTCAGAGAAGGCTGGAACAATTCGTCCGAGGGACCTGTAGTGGCCAGCGGAAGAGGCGGTCCCGTGGGTTATTTTACACTTGACCTTCCTGTGGGCTGCTACAGTTTAACCTTCGGAAGAAGCAAATATATTACCGAAACCATAAACATAACCGTAGAAAAGGGTACAAAGAACAGATTTTACGTTTATGTCACACCGCTTGATAATTAGTAAACAGGAAAACTGTCGCACCTTATGGTGCGGCAGTTTTTTGTCATTATTCTGTTGACAAAAGAAAAAACTGCTAGTATCATGTGCGTAGTACCAAAAAGGAACACTAATAGGTGACGCTCATGTCCGATGCAGTTTTTTTAGACAATTTAAAGGCTTTCGGCCTGACGGGTCAGGAGGCTCTCATATATGAAGCGCTTTTAAAAAGAGGCACCATGACGGGTTATGAAGTAGCCAAGGAAACCGGAATCTCCAGGTCCAATGCATACGGCTCCCTCGGCAGTCTGGTGGACAAGGGCGCGGCGTATGTATATGAGGGCGAGGTGACCAGATACACCCCCGAAGAGGTCAAGGTCTTTACGGGAAAAGTAATCAAGGACCTTCAGAAGAGGGCCAAAGAACTCGAGGAGCATGCCCCGGGCAAGGCAGATATGTCGGAAGGCTATATCACCATAAGCGGTTCGGACAATATCAGGAACAAGATATCCGACATGCTTAACAAGTGTGAGCTAAGGCTCTATATTCTCGCCGAATCCTCTCTTCTTAAGGAATATGAAGGCGAACTTGCCAAGCTGGTCAAAAGTGGCAAAAAGGTTGTTATTTTAAGCGACGATTTCAAACTTCCCGGTGCCACGATTTATAAAACGGTTCCGGAAAAAGGACAGCTTCGTTTTATTACGGATTCTTCTTTTGTCCTGACGGGAACACTTTTTAACAACGATGAGGACAGATGCCTCTTTTCCGGCCAGAGCAATCTGGTTTCGGTCATGAAAGAGGCTCTCAGAAATAAAATCATACTTATACAAAACAATCTCAAGGAGGAAATACAGCTATGAAACTTGCAATTTTAGGATACGGTAACCTTGGAAAAGGTATTGAATGTGCCGTTAAACAGAACAAAGATGCAGAACTTAAATATGTTTTTACCAGAAGAGATCCCGCAACCGTTAAGATTCTTACCGAAGGCGTAAGCGTTAAGAATGTAAGTGAGATTCTTGATTATAAAGATGACATCGACGTACTTATCATCTGCGGCGGAAGCGCAACCGACCTTCCTGAGATGACACCCAAGTACGCTCAGTACTTTAACGTAATCGACAGCTTCGATACTCACGCACGTATTCCCGAGCACTTTGCCAATGTGGATAAGGCAGCCAAAGAAAGCGGTCACACAGCCCTTATTTCCGCAGGCTGGGACCCCGGCATGTTCTCTCTTAACAGACTCTATGCCAACTGCATTCTTCCCGAAGGCAACGACTATACTTTCTGGGGCAAGGGCGTAAGCCAGGGCCACTCAGATGCCATCAGAAGAATCGCCGGCGTTAAGAACGGCAAACAGTACACCATTCCCGTTCCCGAAGCTTTGAGAGCAGTAAGAGCGGGCGAGAATCCTACCCTCACCACCAGACAGAAGCATACAAGAGAATGCTTTGTAGTAGCCGAGGAAGGTGCCGACCTTGCACGTATTGAGCAGGAGATTAAGACCATGCCCAACTACTTTGACGAGTATGACACCACCGTACACTTTATTACCGAAGAAGAGCTCCAGCGCGACCATGCAGGCATTCCTCACGGCGGTTTCGTATTCCGTTCGGGTGTAACCGGCTGGAACAAAGAAGACAAGGCTATTATCGAATACAGCTTAAAGCTCGACTCCAACCCCGAGTTTACCGCATCTGTTCTTGTAGCATATGCCCGCGCCATCAACAGACTCAACAAAGAAGGTTCGGTAGGCTGCAAGACCGTATTTGACGTAGCACCTGCATACTTAAGCCCTCTTTCCGGCGACGAGCTCAGAGCACATCTCCTTTAAAATCAGGAAGGATTGAACATGAATTCATATATTGATAAAGTTAATTTCTTTAAGGGTAACAATCCCGAAGATATAGCGCAAAAATACGGCACACCCGTCTATGTATACAGCGAAGACATTATCCGTGCCCACATGAAAAGCGTTGCGGGGGTCATCACCAAATACCCCTACACCGCCAATTATTCCGTGAAGGCCAATACCAACATTCACATTTTAAAGTTTGCTCTCGAAGAGGGAGTTAACTGCGATGCCATGAGCGAAGGCGAGATTCGTATGCTTGAGGCTGCGGGGTTCCCTTATGACCGCATTTTCTTTGTACCCAATAACGTGTCCAAAGAAGAAATGCAGTATGCAATCGACCGTAACATCATGACCAGCTGCGATTCGCTTTCACAGCTTGAGCAGTACGGCGAGCTTAACCCCGGCGGTAAGTGTGCGGTTCGCATTAACCCCGGTGTAGGTGCAGGTCATCACGAGAAAGTGGTAACCGGCGGCAAAAAAACAAAATTCGGCATTTCCGAGGAAGATATCGACAGGATTTTTGAAATCTGTGACAAATACAACCTTACTATTGCAGGCATCAACCAGCATATAGGTTCTTTGTTCATGGAGCCCACCCCCTATCTTGAGGCGGTAACCAATCTTTTAAGAATTGCAAAGCGCTTTGACGACCTTGAGTTTATAGACTTTGGCGGCGGATACGGAATTCCTTACCACAAGCTTGACGACCAGCCCGAATATGATATGGAAGGCTTTAAGAAGAGCCTTGAGCCCATTCTTGATTCTTTTGTCAAAGAATACGGAAAAGCTCCCCTCTTTAAGTCGGAGCCGGGCAGATACTGTGTTGCGGAAGGAAGCGTTATCCTCGGAAGAGTTCACGCTACCAAAGACAACTCCGGCCATCATTTCATCGGTACCGACGTGGGCATGAACGTTCTGGTGCGTCCTTCCATGTATGATTCCTGGCACGATATTGAGATATTAAGAGACGGCAAGCCTGTTTCGAGAGACAATCTTATTGAGCAGAATGTGTGCGGAAATGTCTGTGAGTCGGGCGACCTTCTTTGTAAGGACAGACCCCTTCCCGAGGCTCAAAAAGGCGACCTGGTATGCGTACTGGACACAGGTGCATACGGCTACAGCATGTGTTCCACATACAATTCCCGTCCGAGACCGGCGGAAGTGTGCGTAATGTCCGACGGAAGCCTTAAGCTCATCAGAAAAGCCGAAACTTACGAGGATTTGCTTAAGCTTATGTAGTTGGAGGATATTACCAACAACTTCTTAAAAAATCAACTTCAAATTTACAAAAAAGTTCTTGAAAATAGACGGAAAGTGAATTATCCTTTTAAGGATAACAGTAACCTGGCACAAAAGGGACCCGACATGATTTTATCACCTTCTATTTTGGCGGCAGATTTCAAAATACTTGGGCAGCAGATTCATGAAGCCGATGAGGCGGGCGCCGATTACATTCATGTAGATGTAATGGACGGCTCTTTTGTTCCTTCCATTTCTTTCGGAATGCCTGTTATCACTTCTATCAGGAGCGCTACCGATAAGGTATTTGATGTACATCTTATGGTAGTTGAACCTATCCGCTACATTGAAGAGTTTGCCAAATGCGGAGCAGACATCATTACCGTTCATTACGAGGCATGCAGCGATGTAAACGCTACCATAGATGCCATTCACGCAACGGGCTGTAAGGCAGGATTATCCATTAAGCCGGCCACTCCCGCAGAGGTTTTATTTCCTTTTCTGGACAAGATAGAAATGGCACTTGTAATGACCGTAGAGCCCGGTTTCGGCGGGCAGAAATACATGGATTCCACCACTCCCAAGATTAAGGCTGTTCGTGATGAGATTAACGCAAAAGGCCTTTCCGTTGACGTTGAAATCGACGGCGGAGTGACCAAAGATAACATATCCATGATTCTTGACGCCGGCGCCAATGTTATCGTTGCCGGCTCAGCGGTATTTAAGGGTAATATTGCTTCAAATGTTAAATATTTCAAAGGATTATAAACCTCTTTTACCGGAGGTTTTTTCTTTACCATTAATTTTTTAGTGCAAAGGAGACACGAAATGGGAAAAAGAAACGATATTAAAAAGGTATTGATAATAGGCTCAGGTCCTATCATCATCGGACAGGCATGCGAGTTCGACTACTCGGGCACACAGGCCTGCAAAGCATTAAGAAAGTTAGGCTATGAGATTGTTCTCGTAAATTCCAACCCCGCCACCATCATGACGGACCCCGGAATTGCGGATGAAACATACATTGAGCCTCTTAACGTGGAGAGACTTGAAGCAATCATTGCCAAAGAAAGACCCGACGCAATCCTTCCCAACCTCGGAGGACAGTCAGGACTTAACCTGTGCTCGGAGCTTTCAACTGCCGGCGTTCTTGACAAGTACGGCGTTAAGGTAATCGGTGTTCAGATTGACGCCATCGAGAGAGGCGAAGACCGTATCGAGTTCAAACAGACCATGGAAAAACTTGGTATTGAAATGGCTCGAAGCGAAGTTTCCTACTCTGTTCAGGAAGCGCTTGACATAGCAGACAGACTCGGCTACCCCGTAGTACTTCGTCCTGCATACACCATGGGCGGCGCAGGCGGCGGCCTTGTATACAATAAAGAAGAACTTGCTACCGTATGTGAGAGAGGTCTTAAGGCTTCCATGGTAGGCCAGGTTCTTGTAGAAGAATCAATTCTTGGCTGGGAAGAACTCGAGCTCGAAGTTGTAAGAGATGCCAAGGGTCAGATGATTACCGTATGTTTCATCGAGAACATCGATCCCCTCGGAGTACATACCGGCGATTCATTCTGCTCGGCTCCCATGCTCACCATTTCCGAAGATGTTCAGAAAGAATTGCAGCGCCAGGCCTACAAGATTGTCAATGAAGTAGGCGTAATCGGCGGTACCAACGTTCAGTTCGGTCACGATCCCAAGACCGGAAGAATCGTTGTAATAGAGATTAACCCCAGAACTTCCCGTTCCTCCGCACTTGCATCCAAGGCAACAGGCTTCCCCATCGCCCTTGTTTCCGCTATGCTTGCAAGCGGACTTACCCTCGACGAAATCCCCTGCGGTAAGTACGGAACTCTTGACAAATATGTTCCCGGCGGCGACTACGTAGTTATCAAGTTCGCCCGCTGGGCATTTGAAAAGTTCAAAGGCGTTCAGGACAAGCTCGGTACACAGATGCGTGCCGTAGGCGAAGTCATGAGTATCGGTAAGAACTTCAAAGAAGCCTTCCAGAAGGCCATCAGAAGCTTAGAGACCGGACGTTACGGTTTAGGCTGGGCCAAGGACTTTAACTCCAAGTCCAAAGAAGAATTGTTAAAGATGCTTGCAACACCTTCAAGCGAGCGTTATTTCATCATATACGAAGCACTTCGCAAGGGCGCAACCGCCGACGAAATCTTCGAGCTCACCAAGGTTAAGCATTACTTCCTTAACCAGATGAAGGAACTTGTGGAGGAAGAAGAAGAACTCCTTAAAGGCAGAGGCTCCCTTCCTTCCGACGAGGCACTTACAAAGGCCAAAAAAGACGGTTTCTCCGACAAATACTTAAGCAAACTTCTTGAAGTATCCGAGGAGAGTATCCGCAACAAGCGTATCTCAATCGGTGTAGAGGAAGCTTGGGAAGGCATACATGTAAGCGGTACCCAGGACAGCGCTTACTACTTCTCCACCTACAACGCTCCCGACAAGAACCCTGTCAACACCGACAAACAGAAGATTATGATTTTGGGCGGCGGCCCCAACAGAATCGGTCAGGGTATTGAGTTTGACTACTGCTCCGTTCATGCGGCACTCGCACTTAAGAAACTCGGTTTTGAGACCATCATCGTTAACTGTAACCCTGAGACCGTTTCAACCGACTACGATACATCCGACAAGCTTTATTTTGAGCCTCTTACCCTTGAAGACGTTCTCAGCATTTACAACAAAGAGAAGCCTCTTGGCGTAATCGCTCAGTTTGGCGGTCAGACACCTCTTAACCTTGCCGCAGAACTTAAGAAGAATGGTGTTAAGATTCTTGGTACTTCTCCCGAAGTTATCGACCTTGCGGAAGACAGAGACCAGTTCAGAGCCATGATGGACAAACTCGGAATTCCCATGCCCGAAGCAGGTATGGCCGTTACCACCGAGGAAGCCCTTGAAGTGGCAAGCAAGATAGGATATCCTGTAATGGTAAGACCTTCATACGTTCTCGGCGGACGCGGAATGGAAGTGGTTCACGACGATGAAGAACTTGTGGAATACATGAAGGCGGCTATCGGCGTAACACCCGACAGACCTATCCTTATAGACAGATTCCTTAAGCATGCAACCGAGTGTGAATCCGATGCCATCTGTGACGGCGAGCACGCATTTGTACCCGCAGTTATGGAGCATATCGAACTTGCTGGTATTCACTCCGGTGACTCCGCTTGTATCGTTCCTTCTTTGAACATTTCAGAGGAGAACTTAAAGACCATCGAAGAGTACACCCGTAAGATTGCCGAGGAAATGCATGTTAAGGGACTTATGAATATGCAGTACGCTATCGAGAACGGCAAGGTTTACGTTATCGAGGCCAATCCCCGTGCATCACGTACCGTGCCCCTTGTATCCAAGGTATGTAACATTCAGATGGTGCCCATCGCTACCGAAATCGTTACCAGAGAGATTACCGGAAGACCTTCGCCGGTACCCGCTCTTACCAAGAAATCGATTCCTTATCACGGCGTAAAAGAAGCGGTATTTCCCTTCAATATGTTCCCCGAAGTTGACCCTGTCCTCGGACCCGAAATGCGTTCCACAGGTGAAGTACTCGGCATATCCGAGAACTTCGGCGAAGCCTTCTACAAGGCGCAGGAAGCTACACAGACCTGTCTTCCTCTTGAAGGAACCGCTCTTGTCAGCGTTAATGACAACGATAAGCCTGAGCTCCTTGATGTTATCAAGCCTCTTGCGGAATGCGGCTTCAAATTTGTGGCAACAGGACGTACCTACGAGCTTATTAAGAACGCGGGCTACGAAGTCAAGAAAGCCTGCAAGATTTACGAAGGTCGTCCCGATGTATCCGATTACATCATTAACCGTGAAGTTCAGCTTGTAATAAATACACCTATCGGCAAAAAGAGCGCTCATGATGACTCCTACATCCGTAAGGCAGCCATCCGTGCCAAGATTCCTTACATCACCACCATGGCAGCTGCCAAGGCTACCGCAGAAGGCATCAAGGCTGTTAAGAGCGGCGCTCACTCTGCTGTCAAATCCTTACAGGAGCTTCACGCATCCATTAAATAAACAGAGGATATGTATAAATGGCAAAAGCAATAAAAAGTTTTTGGGACAAGGCAGTAAAATTATATAAATCAGGTGCCGAAGATCCGTCCAAAGATACATACGAAGACACAAAATCTCCGTCGTATGCGGCTTATGCCGCATGCGGCGGTTTTGCGCTTTTAATATTCGTGGTTTACTATCTGGTGGCTTTTGTGTTCTGCAATGATGAAGGACTTCAGGATTTAAAAGCTCACGCTTTTTTTGCCGAAGAATTCTACATGAAAAAGGATTTGATGCTACAGGCGTGGCTCAGAGTTCCCTATTGCATGTGGCATATTATCGTAAAGGCGTTGTCTTCAAGATGCGGCTTTCCGCTTTTTGACGCAGCTTCCTTTACATTTGCCTGGTTCGGGGTGCTTTCTTTTGCGGTAACCGCATGGTTCATATATGCTCTTACGAAGCATTACACCCGCAAAAACACTTTGCTTTTTTCTGCTGCCGGCTCTTTGATACTGAGCTTTGTGGGACCTTTGTCCTGCTGGTGGTTCGGTGATGCTTATGCAGGTTCGTTTTCGCCAAACCCTCTTCACAATCCTACCCATATGGCGGTTAAGAGCTTCGGCTTTTTGGTGCTTATGGCGGGGATGGATATCATCAGAAGATATCATGATGAGAAGACGATTTTCTTTAAGAAGGAGAAGAATCTGTACCTGTATTTTGGTATCTTTCTTTTTCTTTCTGCCGTTACCAAGCCTACGTTCATGTATATGCTGCTTCCTGCGGGATTCATAGTGGTTTTGGCGGATCTGGTGACAGGATTGATTCGCAAAAACGGTATGGCGGACAAAGTGGGCAATGCTGTTTGGAAACTTGCGGTAGCAAGCCTTCCTTCCATTGCTTATCTGTTGGTGGAATATTTTGCCTTCTATTACTGGGGTGAGGCCACCAATGATTCGGCTGTTATCATAACGAGACCCCTGACAGTCTGGCATTTCTACACGGTTGATGTGCCTACGGCAGTTCTTTTGGGAATGTGTTTCCCGATATATATGTTTATTACCCATCCCGGTTATTTCTTTAAGACCCTTGAGGGTAAACTGGCGCTTGTATGTTACGTTGTGGGAACCGCAGAGTTCACTTTTCTTGCTGAGAGCGGAAACAGAATGGATGCGGCCAATTTCTCATGGTGCATGATGGCGGGAATGGGAGTATTCTTTGCGGTGGCTGTTGTAAGGCTTATTCTTACCACCTTATCGGCCAAAAAAACAAAGGCTCACATCGCCAATGTAATGGCAGGGTGGTTCCTTGCTTTACTGCATGTATACTCGCTGTTAAGCTACTATCACATACTTGATGATATTTTATAAGATGACACAACAAAGGGCCTCCCTCAAATACGGGGAAGCCCTTTTTCTTTTGCTGTTTAAAGAACTCTTTTAAGCATTGCCTCCAAAAGAAGGGGATCCACGGGCTTTCCGATGTAATCGCTGAAGCCTAAGGACAAATACAGTTCTCTGGAGTTTGAATTAACATTGGCAGTCATCATAATCATGGGAGTGTCATGGTTGGGATTGTCTTCGGAAGACTTAATGGCTTTGAAGGTTTCAATACCGTCCATACCCGGCATCATATGATCGATAAATATTGCATCGTACTTGCGTCGTTCGGTGAGTTCGAGAGCAAATTCGCCGGAAGGAGCCGAATCTATCTGAACCATGGTACGCTTCAAAAGACCCTTGAAAATGCTGATGTTGACTGCTGTATCATCCACTACAAGAACACGGGCATCGGGAGCGGTAAAGGATACTTTGTATTCCTTGATGTTCTCGCGCATCTTTTCGAAGCTGTCCTTGATATTGCCGACGGTCGAGCCTCCGGAAATGGGAAGTCGCAGGGTAAAAGAAAACTTCGAACCTTTACCGTAGTCACTGGAGACTTCAAGCTTGGAACCCATAAGCTCCAAAAGGGTATAGGTGATGGACATTCCGAGACCGGTTCCCTCTATGTAGCGGTTTCTTTGCTGGTCAAGTCTTTCGTAAGGGTCGTAAAGATGATCGAGGGTGTCAGGCTTCATTCCTATGCCGGTATCGGTAACCGTAACAGAAAGATCGATGCTGCCGTCATCACATTTCTGATGGGTCATTGTAAAGGTAACCGTTCCTTTTTCCGTGTACTTAACCGCATTGGTGAGGATATTCATAAGGATCTGCTTGATGCGGATTTCATCACCTATAAGCTTCCTCGGAATATCGTGGTCTATGTTTACGTCGAAAATAAGACCTTTATCGGCGGCGCGCACACCGGTCATATTTATAACATCGTTAAGCATATTGATAAGGTCAAAAGGAACTTTAACAAGTTCCATCTTGCCGGATTCAATCTTCGAGATATCGAGAAGGTCATTTATAAGGCTTAACATTGTGTTGCCGGAGTTTTTAATATCGACGGCATAGTTACGAATCTTATCTTCCTGAGATTCTCTGATAACCATTTCGTTGAAACCGAGCACCGCATTGATGGGGGTTCTGATTTCGTGAGAAATGTTTGCAAGGAATTCGCTCTTGGATTTGTTGGCGGCATCGGCTTTTTCGGCCATTTCCTCCGCAAGAGCCTTGCTTTCTTTTAACTTGGCGATGTAGTTCTGGTTGGCCGTATCATCGCTGATTCTTATGGCATAGCCGATAAGTTTTTTGCCGTTGGGAGTATAGAAGGGATTTACCGTAACTTTTACCATACGGCCGAGGCGCTCAACTACTATGGGCTCAACCTGATGGTCTGATGACTCGATTACCCAGTCACCGAATTCGTGACGAAGCTTCGGATTGGTAATTGTCTTATCGAGTTCAAGATCCAAAAGTTCCGGGAAGAATTTTTTGGCTACATCGTCCGAGCCCACATATTTCTGCGCGGAATCAAGCATTACATAGCCCACATCCCTGGTGGCGGCATTTGACAACTGTACATTTGTGTTGACGTCGTAAATTGCCGAACGTCTCAAAATCATGAGGATAATTATTAAAACGATATCGTACGTATAGGGCAGAAGTTCTATTTTGACGGAAAGAGCTCTTTCCAGCAGATAAATAAATACGGTAATCGCTTCGGAAAGTCCCAGCCAAAAGGCATAAAGCCAGGAAACCTGCTTTTTGTGAAGAAAAGCCCAGATTATTGCTAGCAGAGGCAAAAGCATGTTAATGACAAGAACCACATAATAAAAAGTATGGTGAGGACCGTAGCCCTTTAAAAGATATGAAAAACCGTCCTCGTGAACTATCTTGACCCAACGGTAGTGCCACTGAGTTCTTTCGGTTAAAAAGACGGAAATCATTACCTCGGTATCAATAAGAATAAGGGGTACAAACCAGATATGTCTGGTCCTGATATTGCATATCTGCAGAATGCACTTAAGCATGAAAAGGGTCAGGAAGGTCCCGCTGAAATATGTAAATTTAGTGGCAAGAAGCGCTTCAAAGGTGGTGCTTGAAACGCTGACACAGAAATAGGAAAGGTTTACAAAGAAAACCGTTAAAAAAAGAAGAGTATGATAAGTGTTCTTTTGCCCCTCTGTGGTAACAAGAAGGAGCCAGAGAAGAACAGCCGCTATGAGTGTAGGCAGTAAATATGCAAAAAAAGGAATCATAATACCCTCGTGTTTTTTTGGTTATCAAAACTATTTTACTATAAGAAAAGCAAAAATGAGTAAACAACAAAAAAATAAAGGAGTCTCTCGCCGTATTTCGCTTTATTTGCGATGTTTGTAGCAAACAGTAAGTATATTGTAACGATTATATTATATATAATTAACCGTAAAGTGACAAAAATATAGGAGAAATCGCTTATTCTCAAGGAGGCAGCATGAATCTTAAAACCGCTTATGAACCCTATTTCAAAATCGGTGCGGCTATTTCCGCATGGAATCTCCATACTCCCGCTCACAGGAAGCTTCTTCTCGAGCAGTTTAACAGCTTTACCTGTGAAAATGATATGAAGCCTATGTTCTACCTGGACAAAGAAGCCTGCAAATCGGAGCCCGAGAAATATAATCTTGCTCCGGCTCTTACTTTTGAGCATGCCATTCCCTACCTTAATTTTGCCAAAGAAAACGGCATCGCCATGCGCGGACATACCTTAGTATGGCACAATCAGACACCCAAGTGGTTTTTCCATGAAAGATACAATGAAATGTTTCCCCTTGCTGACAGGGAGACCATACTTAAAAGACTGGACAGCTACATTCACGGAGTCCTCGACTTTGTGCAGACCGAGTATCCCGGTGTGATTTATGCCTGGGATGTGGTCAATGAAGCTGTTGACGAAGGCGACTTCAGAAAGTCAATCTGGACCAAGACCGTGGGCAATGATTACGTACTGAAGGCCTTTGAATTTGCAAAAAAATACATCGCACCCGGCGTAGACCTTTTTTACAACGATTACGAAACCGCTCTTGACTGGAAGCGTGATTTTATAATAAAGGAAATTTTAAAGCCCCTGATTGAGAAAGGTCTTGTGGACGGTATGGGCATGCAATCCCACCTTCTTATGGACCATCCCGGTTTGGAGGAGTATCGTACCGCCCTTGAGATGTACGGTGCTCTCGGACTTAAGATTCACATTACCGAGCTTGACATGCACAACAACGACCCCGGCGAGGAGTCCATGAAGAAACTCGGAGAACGTTACAAGGAGTTTTTCAAGATTTATCTCGATGCCAAAAAGTCGGGAAAAGCCAATGTCACCTCAGTAACTTTCTGGAACCTTCTTGATGAGAACAGCTGGCTTACAGGCTTCAGACGCGAGCAGAGTTATCCTCTTTTGTTCCACGGCAAGTGTGAGGCCAAAGAAGCGTATTATTCGGTCCTTGAAGCTGCGGTACCGAAGGAACAGATTGACTGCTTTGAGCCCGACTATTCCGAAGAAGACTTTAAACTTACCGGCATGCCCGAAAGAACTATTAAGAATTTCCGCGAGAACATCTGGGAAGAGGGAGAATACGATTACAGGGCTTCATACGGCTTCACACCAAATGTCTTTGCATACCTTCACACAGATGATGTTAAGCGTGATTGCATGCTGGTAGTACCCGGAGGCGGCTACTGCATGGTGGTGGGTTCCGAGGCGGAAATGCCTGCCATGGAATTTTATAACAGAGGCATGAACGTATTTGTATTAAGCTACACCACCGATATTACCATGTCGGTTCCCCTTAAGAAGCAGCCTTTAAACGATATTTCCCGCGCGGTAAGATTTATTCGCAAGAATGCCGAGAAATACAATATAGACGGCGGCAGGCTGGTAATTTGCGGATTCTCCGCCGGTGCACATGTATGCGGAAGCCTTGCGGTTCATTACGGAGATGTTAAGGACGTTAACCCCGAATACGACAGTGTTTCCAACAGACCCGACGGCGTTATTTTGTCATACCCGGTCATTACTTCCGGTGAATTCGCTCACAGGGATTCTTTCAGGGCGCTTCTCGGCAATGAGCCCACAGAGGAGGAACTTGAATACTTTTCCCTTGAGAAACAGGTTAAGCCCGAGACTCCTTCCTGCTTTATCTGGCAGACGGAAGAAGATGCGCTTGTGCCGGTTGAGAACAGCTATTTATTTGCCATGGCCCTTCGCAAGCAGAAAGTGCCCTTTGCACATTATGTATTCCCCAAGGGATTTCACGGATTATCCGCTGCCAATAAGGAATTCTTCAGAGGCTGGTCGGGCCGTGAATACACCATGGAACAGTGTTTCAGAGCTGCTTTTGCGGTCAAAGAAGGAAACGGTGTCGATGTTTCCGATAAACGACGTGAAGAACTCATAAATCAGTTCTTTGGTGACAACGAGATGCCTTCTTTCGGCATCGATTTAAGCCTTCAGGAAGATGCGGGACTTTGGACCGACCTTGCATGGGCATGGATTAAGAGACTTTAAGTTTTAAAGAATAATTGACAATTGGAATAGCATGTGCTATTTTTGAAGTCACAAGACAAACGCGATGATAAAGAGAGTACGTACAGGACGTATTTACAGAGAAGGGTTGTAAGCTGAGAGACCCGGATAGGGAATGTACCGAAGATGGCTTTTGAGCAGCGCACCGAGCCGAAGGGTAAGGCTGCGACGGGATTCGCCCGTTAAAGCGACAGGGTATTATTCAGTACCCGTTGAGGTCATAACCGTGAGGTTGTGATAAAGAGAAGTGGTAACACGTAATTTCACGTCTTCTCGCGATTTCGCGAGAAGATTTTTTTTTATTCGAAGAACAGGAGGATAAGATGACTGATAAGGGAAAGTATTACATTACAACCGCAATAGCCTATACATCGGGCAAGCCCCATATCGGCAACAGCTATGAAATCGTTCTTGCCGACGCTATTGCAAGATTTAAGAGAAAGGACGGATACGACGTATTCTTTCAGACCGGTACCGACGAGCACGGTCAGAAGATAGAGATTAAGGCACAGGAAGCCGGTGTTACTCCCAAGGAATTCGTGGATAGAGTTGCGGGCGAGATTAAGGGTATTTGCGATTGCCTTAACTGTTCATACGATAAGTTTATCCGTACAACAGACAAGGACCACGAGGAACAGGTTCAGAAGATTTTCAAGAAATTATATGACCAGGGCGATATCTACAAGGGTCATTACGAAGGCCTTTACTGTACTCCCTGTGAGTCATTTTGGACAGAGTCACAGCTTGTAAACGGCAAGTGCCCCGACTGTGGTCGTGACGTTAAACCGGCCAAAGAAGAAGCTTATTTCTTCAAAATGAGTAAGTATGCCGACAGATTAATCGAGCACATCAACACTCATCCCGAGTTCATACAGCCCGTATCCCGTAAGAACGAGATGATGAACAACTTCCTTCTTCCCGGTCTTCAGGATTTGTGCGTATCGAGAACATCCTTTAAGTGGGGCATTCCGGTTTCTTTTGACGAAAGACACGTAGTGTATGTATGGCTTGATGCACTTACCAACTATATTACCGGTATCGGCTACGATGCAGACGGTAACTCTACCGAACAGTACAAGAAATACTGGCCCGCAGACCTTCACTTAATCGGTAAGGATATCGTGAGATTCCATACCATTTACTGGCCTATATTCTTAATGGCTCTCGGAGAGCCTCTTCCCAAGCAGGTATTCGGACATCCCTGGTTGCTTGCGGGAGACGGCAAGATGAGTAAGTCAAGAGGCAACGTAATGTATGCGGACGACCTCGCCAAGTTTTTCGGCGTGGATGCGGTAAGATATTTCCTGATTCACGAGATGCCTTTCGAGAACGACGGTGCTGTTACATGGGACCTTATGACCGAGCGTATCAATTCCGACCTTGCAAATGTTCTCGGCAACCTTGTTAACCGTACCATCTCCATGAGCAACAAGTATTTCGGTGGTGTTGTGGAAGATAAGGGTGCTGTCGAGGCTGTTGACGCAGACCTCAAGGCAGTTGCTACAGACACTTACAATCGCGTAAGTACTAAGATGGCAGACCTTCACGTTGCCGATGCCATTACCGAGATTTTTGCGCTCTTTAAGCGTTGCAATAAATACATCGATGAGACCGAACCCTGGGTACTTGCCAAGGACGAAGCCAAAAAAGACCGTCTTGCAACGGTTCTTTACAACCTTTGCGAAAGCATTAATATCGGTGCGAGCCTTCTTTGGCCTTTCCTTCCCGAGACTGCCGAGAAGATTGCCCGTCAGCTTAATACAGAGTTAAGAGACTTCGATACTCTCGATAAGTTCGGCGCATACAAGAGCGGCAATAAGGTTACGGAGACTCCCGAGATTTTATTTGCCCGCCTTGACCCCAAGGATGTTCTTACAGAGGCTGAGAGAATCGCTGCTATACAGAAGGCGGAAGCAGGCGTTACCGAGGAGCCCAAGGCCGAAGAAAACGCTATTAAGCTTGAAGTTCGTCCCGAGATTACCTATGATGATTTTGCCAAGCTTCAGTTTGCCGTAGGCGAGATTATCAAGTGCGAAGAGGTTCCCAAGTCCAAGAAGCTTCTTTGCTCACAGGTTAAAATCGGCGATACCGTCAAACAGATTGTTTCCGGCATCAAGCAGCACTATTCGGCAGAGGAAATGGTGGGCAAGAAAGTAATGGTTCTTGTTAACCTTAAGCCTGCCACACTTGCGGGTGTATTGTCAGAAGGTATGCTTCTTTGTGCGGAAGATCAGGACGGCAACCTTGCCCTTGTGACTCCGGAAAAAGAAATGCCTTCAGGCGCAGAAATTTGCTAAAATAATAAAGGCGCGTCTTCATGGCGCGCCGAATTGTCGTATAAGGAGAACTGTCCAATGTTAAAACAGGTTTCAATTTATGCCGAAAACGTTAAGGGCAAGATGCTTGAAATCGCAAGCATTATAGCGGACGAGGACATCAACATTCTTGGTTCCGTCACCAACGATTCCGCCGAATACGGTATTGTAAGAATGGTGGTAAGCGACCCCGACAAAGCATGCAAGGTCCTTTCCGAGCACGGTATCATATGTAAGCTTACCGATGTAATCGGCGTAGAGATTAAGGATGAAGTAGGTAACTTAAAGCGCCTCTTACAGGCTCTTGACGATGCTTATATAAATGTTGATTACCTCTATCTTTCCTTTAACCGTGAAAGCGGATGCCCCATCATGATTCTTCATACGGAGGATGCAAGGGAAGTGGAGAATAACCTTAAAAATAAAGGCTTTTCACTTTGCTAGTATTAAACCGGAGCACTTGTTGCTCCGGTTTTGTTGCAGTTGCACAAAGAACATCCTTGGATTATAATAGATTCTGTATAAGTGTATATACGGGAGAAGCAGATGATAAGAGAAGATTTTGAGTTTGAGTCAAGAGATAACCTTACAAAGCTTCATGCGGTAAGATGGATTCCGGATGACGGATCCCCCAGGTATATTCTTCAGATAGTGCACGGGATGGCCGAGCATGTGGACAGATACGAAGCATTCGCCGAGTATATGACGCAGAAAGGCATAATGGTAACTGCCGAAGACCATCTGGGACACGGTAAGAGCATCACGGATAAAGGACCCGGTTTCTTTTGCAAACAGGATCCTGCCACGGTGGTTGTAAGAGATGTTCACAGACTTAAAAAGATGAATCAGGAAGCTTACCCGGGAGTACCTTATTTTATTTTGGGTCACTCCATGGGTTCTTACATTTTGAGGAATTATCTGTGCCGCTACGGTAAAGGCATAGAAGGCGCCATCATTATGGGTACCGGCATGGAACCGAAGATAAGAGTGCTTGGCCTGAAGGTTATAGTCGCTGTCGCATCTCTTTTCGGACAGTACGCCAAACCTTGTAAGATAGCGGACAAGGCTGCTACGGGAGCATATCTGAAACGTATCAAGAATCCCCGTACCCCGGTTGACTGGCTTACCAAAGACGAGGCGGTAGTTGACAGGTATATTGCCGATCCTCTTTGCGGATTTGTTTTTACCGGCAACGGATTCAAGACTCTGGCCGAGACTATTTCAAGGCTTTACAAGGATTCTTATGTTTCCAAGATGCCCGTTACACTAAGAGTCTTCATTATAAGCGGTTCCGAAGACCCTGTGGGCAATTACGGTGAAGGTCCCAAGAAGGTTTATGATTCTTTCATCGCCCAGGGCATGCAGCGTGTGAAGTTCAAACTTTACGAAGGCGACAGACACGAGATTCTTAACGAACTTGACAAAGAAACCGTCTACGAAGACATATACAATTGGATAGTCGGAGACGGCAATGAATAATATTGTAATCGCTCCCGCACGGCAGGACGAATGGGAAAGCGCCATGGAGGTTGCCTGGCGTACTTTCTTAAAGTTTGAGGCTCCGGAGTATACGCAGGAAGGTGCGGATCATTTCCTTGAGTTTATTTCCGGCGAACAGCTTTACAAAATGTTTCTGTGCGGAGAGTTTAAGGTAATGGTGGCCAAAGAAAGAGAGCGGATAGTCGGAATGGCGGCTCTCAGAGCGGGCTGTCACGTTTCCCTTCTTTTTGTGGATGAAAAATTCCATGGTATGGGAATCGGCAGAAAGCTCGTAGCGGCGCTTCAGCAGACATATCTTGACGAAGGCTGCGTTCAGCTTACGGTCAACGCTGCACCTTATGCAATAGGCTTTTACGAGAAATTGGGATTTATTAAGACGGACGACATGAAGACCGCCGACGGTATCACTTATCTTCCCATGCGCTGTATGGTTAAGATAAAGCCTGATGCGGAATAATAATCCAAGGGAGCTTAACCCTATGAATCTTGTTCACAGCAAGGACATTTACTACATATTCAGAGACGTAATGAGGTGTCTTGACCCCAAGGTCATGAATCATGGTGCCCGTACCTCTTATATTCTTTACCGCATGCTTCAGTGCATGGACAAAAAATATGAGATGTATGAGCTGGCGGAGTTTGCTTTCCTTGCTACTCTTCATGACCTCGGCGCATACAAGACCGATTACATGAAGGACCAGTTAGGCTATGAGACCAAGGAATACATGCCCCATTCGATTTACGGATATTTGTTCCTTCTTTATCTGACTCCCTTCAAGGATAGAGCCAAAATCGTACTTTATCACCACACGGACTTTACTCAGGTTCCCAAGACGAATTATGAGTTTGACGAGATTATTCACTGCCTTAACGTAGCTGAGAAGATGGACCTGTTTTCCAACATTCTCGGCGGCAAGTTTGACTATATGATGTTCCAGAAGCAGGCGGGCACCAAATACTCCCCCAAAGCACTGGACCTTCTTTATCAGGCTGAGAAAAAATACGAAGTATTCAGCAAGCTTTCTTCCGGCGAATACAAGAGAGAACTGGCGGAGCTTTACGAATATCTTATTTTTACCGACGAGGAAAAGCGTGACTTCCTTGTGGGACTTATGTACATCGTAGGCTTCAGAAGCGAGTACACAATGCTTGACTCGGTTACCTGTGTGCAGGTTGCGCAGTCTCTCGGTGAAAGGCTTATGATAAGCGACGATGAAAAAGAAATACTGTTTTACGCCACACTTCTTCACGATGCGGGAATGTGCGCCATTTCCAAGGACATAAGCGAAGCTCCCAGAAAGCTTACGGACGAAGAAATGCAGACCCTTCGAACCCACGTAGAAGTGGCGGAGTCAATTCTTAAGGGACGAATCGACGAAGGCGTTCTGGAAGTTATTATGGCTCACCACGAAAGATGCGACGGAAGCGGCTATCCCAAGCATTTAAAGTCGGACCAGTTAAACCGCCTTATGAGGATACTGCAGGTGGCCGATACCATCACCGGTCTTACCAATCCCCGAAGCTATCGTGACCCCAAACCCGCCAATGTGGTTGTTTCAATACTTAAGGAAGAAGCCGAGAAAGGCAAACTTTCCAAAGAAGTGGTCAGAATAGCCGTTAACTATTATGATGAGATTATGGCCGGTGTTAAGGTTAAGACCGATGAAATGCTTGCCATGTACAGAAAACTTCAGGACAATTACGAAACTACATACAAGCAGATCAAGCAGTAGGGAGTTTTGCCCCTACCGCTTTCTCTTTTGAGAATGAGCGCAAAAATACTGGTTGCGCGCGGTGCATTGCGCCGTTTTACATGGAGGAAATGGATTAATGAAATTTTTGAGTTTAGACAGCCCGCTGATGAAATTTTTAAGCAGGATGACGGATATTCTTTGGCTTAATATTCTTACGATTCTGTTCTTTTTGCCCCCCGGAATTGTGGCTTATTTCTTTTTCAAGACAGTTGTGGCTCAGGGCGAATCGTTTATACCTTCAACAGGTACCCAGTTTCTTTTGTATGCACTGATTCTTGTGGCATCCATGCCTATCGGTGCGGCATTCACCGCCCTTCATTATGTATGCCTTAAGATGGTCAGAAACGAAGAAGGTTATATTACCAGGGACTTCTTTAAGTCATTTAAGTTAAACTTCAAGCAGGCCACCATTATCTGGACTGTTTCGATGCTTATCGGAGCACTGCTTATTTTTAACTTTACCTATATTCATCTTATGGAACATGCCACCGTTTTCTTTGCGGCATCGGCGGCAGCAGCAATATTCCTTTATTTTATTATTCTGTATGTGTTCCCTATTCTTTCGCACTTTGAGAATACTGTAAAGGGCACGGTTAAGAATGCGTTTTTCATGAGTATCCTGGCACTTCCCAAGACCATACTCATGGTTATTGTTACGCTCATTCCCGTGGCCATTATTTACTTTATAGAGAGATTTGAAGCTATGATGTGGCTTATGCCTCTTACATATCTTTTCTGGTTTTCACTTCCCGCTTATGCCTGCGCAAAGCTTTATGACAAGACATTTAAGCGTTTTGAGCCCGAAGCCGCTCAGGCTTCCGATGACATGGCATGGACAGTGAGTGCTACCGAAACAGAAAGTGAGGGCGAAGGGGAACATACGGAAGAAACCTCGGATGAGAATGTCGCTGCAGACTCAGGGGAAGAGCCTAAGGCGAATTAGTACAGTTATTTTTGAGGTGGGTATTACATAAGGGTATAACATTATGTAATGTCGGGAGGTATGCAAAAAATGGATGACGGCAGACAGACAAAGGTGACGGTGTTGTCGTGGGCGCTTATAGGCGTCGCCTTTGTGATTATCATTGTGTTCATGCTGGCCAAGTTCTTAAGGGACGGAAAGACCATGTCCGAGGACTTAAGCAGGGACCGTCTGGAGGGATACGTTAATACGTGGGCAGAACAGCTTGACTCGCGTGTTGAGCACATCATCGGAGAAACGATGGCGCTCGTTGAATTTTCCCGCGGACAGAATTTTGAACTCGGGCAGATTGAGACCCGGGCTTTTGCGACGGAAATTGTGGGCAAGACAGATGTAAGCCACATTTATTTTTGTCGCGGCAACAAACTGATATGTGACGAAACGGGAGCTGCGGAAGCCACCTTTTCTTTGGAGCCTTACGCAGGCCACACAAGTGTTTTTGCCACTATCAAAAGAAGGGACAATAACATTTACAAGGACGACATGCTCCTCGTGGTGCTCCCTTACAAGAATAGTGATTACATTATTTCCATAACTTATCTCACCGATGTGGGTGAGAAATTTATGAGTTCACCTTACGATGATGTGGCTTTTTTGGCCGTTGTGGACAAAAAAGGCAATCTTGTGGGTTGCTTTGACAAATACAACGATACCGACAGCAGATTCCTGGCGGCGGACAATCTCCTGGATTGTATCAAAAAAGAAGCCGACGAAGATGCTTATGCAGATTTTGACAACAAATACAATAAAAAGAGAGTGGCCGACATTTCGGTAGAGCATGACGGTGACATACGTACCCTTATTACGGCTCCTGTCAGCCATGACGATATGAGACTTGTATACGGAGTCCGTCAGACATATATAGACAAGGTCTCTGACAAATACTTCGGCAGCATCCGTGGCACCGCTGTAAAGATTGGTATCGTTATAGTTATATTTATTATCTTTGTTGTCAGCATTTCGGTGTTTGTTTCCCTTAAGTCCAAAGAAAGAGGCAAGGTTCTCGAGGACAAAGCGGACACAGACCTTCTGACGGAGCTTTACAACAAAGCGGCAACCGAGCGTAAGATAAAAGAATATATTGAGAATAACCCGGATTCAAGGGGCATGATGTTCATTCTGGATATCGATAACTTTAAGAAGATTAACGATACCATGGGCCATGCCTTCGGTGATACTCTTCTTAAGACTCTCGGAAGAGAGATCAGAACCGAATTCAGAAACACCGACATTATCGGAAGAACCGGCGGCGATGAATTCATGGTTTTCCTAAGAGACATAACCGACGACCTTATCATAGAAAGAGAAGCCAATCGTATTACCAGATTCTTCCATGACTTTAAAGCGGGCGGAGACTATGTAAAATATTCTGCGTCAGCCAGCATCGGAGCGGCTATTTTCCCGGACGACGCCAAGACCTTTAAGGACCTTTACATGGCGGCGGATCAGGCACTTTATAAGGCAAAAAAGCGCGGAAAAAACCAGCTTGTCTTCTACAATGAAGAGATGTAAAAACCCTATAGTCAATATGTACACTCAAAGGCTCATCCTTTAGAAAAGATGCCCATACTCCGACTCGTGAGAGCGGAAAATAGGCAATATTAACAAGGATGAGCCGAAATTTTGGTCAAATATAGCATGGCTTTTGAACAGAGTTTTTAATATACTGTTAACAGATTGATTGGGGATACCCCCGAATTTCTTAGGAGGATTATTATGGCAAGTTTATCAATGAAAAACATCTGCAAAGTATATCCCAACGGTTTTGAAGCAGTTAAGAACTTCAACCTTGAGATCGCAGATAAAGAGTTCATCATCTTCGTTGGTCCTTCAGGTTGTGGTAAGTCTACCACACTTCGTATGATTGCAGGTCTTGAAGATATTTCTTCAGGTGAATTGAAGATCGGTGACAGAGTAGTTAACGACGTTGAACCCAAGGACAGAGATATCGCAATGGTATTCCAGAACTACGCATTGTACCCTCACATGTCCGTATACGATAACATGGCTTTCGGTCTTAAGTTAAGAAAAGTTCCGAAGGATGAAATCGATAAGATGGTTAAAGAAGCTGCTAAGATTCTTGACCTTACTCCCCTTCTTGACAGAAGACCCAAGGCTCTTTCCGGTGGTCAGAGACAGCGTGTAGCTATGGGACGTGCTATCGTTCGTAACCCTAAGGTATTCCTTATGGACGAGCCTCTTTCCAACCTTGATGCTAAGCTCCGTGTACAGATGCGTATTGAGATCGCTAAGTTACACCAGAGACTTGGTACCACCATCATCTACGTAACACACGACCAGACCGAGGCTATGACACTTGGTACCAGAATCGTAGTTATGAAGGACGGTGTTATCCAGCAGGTTGATACACCTCAGAATCTTTACGAGAAGCCTTGCAACCTCTTCGTTGCAGGATTCATGGGATCACCTCAGATGAACTTCCTTGATGCAGAAGTTGAAGTTAAGGGTGATGTTGCTTGCCTCAATATCGCAGGTAAGTCCATTCCTCTTCCTCCCGCTAAGTCCAAGAAGCTTATCGATGGCGGTTACAACGGAAAGACCGTTACCTTCGGTGTTCGTCCTGAAGACGTTTACGATTCTCAGATGTTCATCGAGACCTCACCTAACAGCGTATTCGAATCAACCGTTAAGGTTTACGAATTGCTTGGTGCAGAAGTTTACTTATACTTTGATCTTGCTGAGTTCCCTATCACTGCAAGAGTTGACTCCAGAACAACTTCAAGACCCGGCGATGCTATCAAGTTCGCTCTTGACGTTGAAAAGATTCACGTATTCGATAAGGAAACAGAGCAGGTTATTACCAACTAGTAAGAAC
>CAMNCH010000010.1 GCA_946534145.1 uncultured Lachnospiraceae bacterium | reverse complement strand
TCAGCCAACTTCTTAATCCTTTACAGATAAGTGCTAAATTGGATTTACAAAAAATATTATAGGCATGAAACAATAACGGGACGTTAACGTAAAAAAGGTGCAGACATAAGTCTGCACCCTGAAAAATTCATATTAATTTCTTCTGGTAATGGTCTTCGCAATAGTCTCAAAATCAGCGCCGATTGCTATCTCATATTCGCCGACACTGATGGATTTGTCGTAGTGATTGTCGCACAAGTAGCGGTCAAACTCCACAGCGGATTCCACAAGACCTGCCTCAAAAATACGACGGCTGACACTTACGGAACTGTCGCCTTTGATAACCTTGATAACAACTGTCTCTCCGTTGGTAACATAGCCGGTTTCATCCTCGGGCATGGGATCGATGGCCGGAGGTCCTTCGGGCTCCGGAGGAGTGTCAGGTTCCGCATCGGAAACATCCACAAATTCGGTCTTGCCTCCCTCTTCCGATGTGCCGTCAGATTCTGTACCTGCCTCAACAGAGGCGGGTGTCGGAATAGAAACAACTCTTACGCCTTCTCCTTCGGAAACGCTGTCCTGCTCGTCCGAAGCGTTTGAAGAGGCATCCTTATCAGCTGATGATATATCCTGTACAGACTCAAGAAGCGTCTGCTTGGGTTCCGGGTCAGGGGCTTTGGCGTTGCCTTTCGGTGCCGAAATCCCCATTATCAGAGCCGCCACAATCATGCCGGCACCGATTCCCCTTAAATATGACTTAAGTTTCATGAATTAACCTTCTTTTTTTGATGCAAATAAATCTATTACAAGCTTAACCTCACCTACGCCGAGTCCAAGTTCTCTTGCAATCTGCATGTTGGACTTGCCTTCGCTGTGAAGCTTTCTGATCATTTCGTTGGAATTCTTGCGACCGTCGTTGTCGGATTCAAAATGAACCGGCACGGAGGTTTCTTTGGAAGCCTTTTTGCGGGGCTTGGGAGCGGGCTTGTCCTTGAGGGGTTCGGCCTTCACTGCGGGAACAGCAACACCGTCCACAATTTCAAGTCTCTCGGGTATAAAGGGCACAAACTCAGGTTTCTCTTCTGCCTTGGCAGCTTCTTTTAAAACTTCTTCGGCCTTCTTCTGAGCTTCCTCTTCTATGCGTTTCTTCTCTTCAAGCTCTTTTTTCTCGGTTTCAAGCTTGTCCATGGAGGTCTTAATCTCATCTCCGGCATTTTTAAGCTTTTCGTCCTTGTCATTGAGCATGTCGTACAAAAAAACAGCTTCGTTGTGATTGTCGTTTATTTTCTTGAGCACGGTTTCTGAGTATTCGTCCACCGCCATAATCTTTTCGTTGGAAAGTCTTTCAAGGGCACGTTCGGTCTTCTCAACGGAGTAATTGACCGTTTCGTCCACCATATCGTCGATGCGTTCTTTGGCGTTCTTCATCTCTTCGTCGATTAAGCGCTTAATCTCTTCTTTGGTGACGTGCTCCTCTTCTTTTTTCTTAACGTCAGGTAAAAAGAAGCTTATTGCAAAGAATAAGCCTCCTATACATAACAACACTATTTCGGTTACACTCATGACTATATCCTTATATCAAAACTAGATTCCGACATTTTAATGTGGACACCCTCTTTGTCATGTCCGTGACTGTGAGCATCCTCGTCTTTTTTGTGTCGACCGCCGTCGCCGGTGTACTCGTTGGAGCCTTTTTCCTTGGCGTCGAATTTCTTTTGCTCATTAAGAGTTTCGGTGGTGCTCTTAACGGTGTTGGCGCGGTCATTCACTTCCTTGTTGAGACGGTCCACAAAGTGGTTCTGATCCACCTGACCCTTGTGTTCTTCATTGTGACGTATGGTCGCAATGTCCTGAGTCCTCTGCAGAGCGCCCGATAATTCAAGCGGTCCTAATCCCATTCAATTTCCCCCATTTTTAAAGCACTTTTAGATAGCTACCATTTTAACATCACCGGCCTGTTTAATAAAGCGGCAATATTTAACGGCGCCCTTAACTACCATTGAAACATCATCAATACATATCTTAACGCCAGGGAACACATCTCCGGTAACCACTACGGAACCCTTGCTGTTGGGATCGTCCGTATCCATGACTCCCTGATATCCGTTTAACTCTTCCGTTGCTTTGTTAAGCTCGGCGGTAAGCGCGTTATTGAGTTTGGCCAGCTGCTGAATCTGCATAAGCTGCGGAGTGGTCATCTTAATGCCCTGAGAAAGCTTTTGTTTGGCGCCTTCCAGTACGGGGCGTATGGTGGTAAGCTGCTTGTTAATCTCCACAATTTTCTTTTGCAGGTCTTGAACAGCCGCCTTAACCTTGGTATCCATACCTACTTCAACCACGGTATCCGTACCCATTTCGGAGCCTAAGGTCTTAACCTCGATACAGTTGGTGGCGCAGGCACGTCCGCCGGAAATGAAGCCTCTCTTACCGGTAACCTTAATATCCGTTCCCGCACTTACATTACAGTGAAGGATGGATTCCGACTCAAGAAAGCCTCCCGCGGTAGCCGAAGCATTCTCAAGGAACTTGGTAACAATATTGCCACCGGCCTTAAGTACACCTTTGTGCATACCGTTCATACCTCTGGCTATAGTGATGTTCTCACCGGCCTCAAGGTAAGCACCTTCTACAACGCCACGAACCTCTATGGAGCCTTTGGCCTTAACGGAGAAGTTCTCACAAACATTACCGTTAACGCGAACGCTTCCGTCGTAATCAATGTTACCTACGGAGTTGTCTACGTTCTCTACTTCAAATACGTTGGATACAAAGACCTTGCCTTCTATCAGGGAAACATGACCGTTAACCTGGGAGCGAAGTTCGGTCTTCTCTTCGTTGATATCAATATTGTGACCAAACTTAAGAATGGCGGCCTTAACGTCTCTCGGCTTAAGCCTCTCGCCTTTAACGTTGGTACCGTATTCACCGTGAACCGCAGGAGTAAGCTTCGCAAGAAGGTCCCCCTGTTTGCAGTGATTGATGGTATTTAAGTTAAAGAAGTCTACGCTGCCGTCCTCATTAAGTGTAGGCTTAACTCTGGGGTCGGTATTAAAAAAGTATTCAATGGAAGCATCCGTACCCTGCACCGGAGGCTGACCTTTAACCAGCACTACGTGGGTACAGTAAGGACGTTCCTTTAAAAACTTGTCGATTGCTGCAACATCAAAGCCAAAGCAGATTCCTCTTGAAGAAAATTCACGCATGAATTCTTCTTTGCTCATCGTGGAGCCGCCCTCAAAAGGAGGCACCATCATAACACTCACAGACATATTGTCGGGAGCGCAGCTTACTTTGCAATATTCGGAATCTTTGGTGGAAAAAGGAGTATTGGTAGGGAAAACTACCGTTTCAGAAAGATTTGAAAGCGTAGCAAACAAAGCCTTCAAATCGTAAGTAACATTTTTGATGGAAAGGTATTCTGTCAAGTCTTCGGGTTTAAAAGGGGTGCCACCGTCCGTAGGCGGTACAAGCTTAATGCAGCACCTGTTGTTCTGTTGAACTATCTGAAAATAACCGTTCATATAAAGCCCCCATAAGTAAATTTATTATCTACTTTGATTCTAACAGAATTCCCATGTATCGTCCAAGCTTTTCTCGCATTTTTGACAAAGCTTTTGTATGAAGCTGTGACACTCTTGATTCGGACACCTCAAGAGCGTAGCTTATTTCTTTTAAAGTAAGTTCTTCGTAGTAGTAAAGGAGGATAACCTGCTTTTCTTTCTCAGTTAAACTCTCCAGAGATTCCATGAGCTTTTGCTTTAATTCTTTTTTGTCCATTACTTCTTCTGGAGTCTCAAAGTGAGAAGCAAGGTTACGCTCGTTGGGCACCTCTGCTCCCGATTCCATAAATTCGTTTAAAGAAATAACATTGGTAACTTTAAGCTGAGACTGCCAGTCGTTAAGCTCATCCCCGGAAATGCCTAACTTGGCCGCAAGCTCTTCATCGGTGGCGGGATGACCCTTTTCTATCTCAATCTCGTGCATGGCCTTATCGATATCTCTCTGGCGCTGACGGACGGTTCTGGGAATCCAGTCCATCTTACGAATCTGGTCAAGGATAGAGCCTCTGATACGAAGACTTGCATAAGTCTCAAACTTAACGTCTTTGCCGAAATCGAACTTATCTATAGCGTCAATAAGGCCAAAAATGCCGTAACTGCACAAATCATCGTACTCAACATTATAACCTAAATACATACTAAGGCGCCCCGCTACTACTTTGACTAACGGAGCGTACTCAAGTATCAATTGTTCTCTTAAATCAGCTGTCTTTTCGGAAGAATATTTCTCCCAGAGTTTTTTCCTTCCCTGTTCGTCCATTTAAAAACGCCATCCCCTGTTATTTCTTTAGGCTAAAGAATCAAGCTACTGTGCCACTTCCTCTTCTTCTGCGGCCTCAGGTGCTCTCTCCTGAACCGGAGTGGCCGCTTCTTTCTCTATTACCTCGCCTTCATCGGAGACCTCCGGAGCATTCTTCTTGTCAAAAGAAGAAAGAATATACTCAACCAGCGACCCGATGAAATAAAAGGCAACCAAAGCAGCCAGCAATGCAATGAGCATTGTTTTTAAACCAAGGCCTTTAAAATATACTGTCAGTGTTGTAATTGCACCCGCAATAAGCATAAGCAATAGCGGAAGCTGTCTTCTGTTCACCTCAAATGACCCTCTCTTCCTTACCCACGGCACGAATGACATAGTCGCCCGTCTCGGGATAAAAGATAACCGTACGACCGAAATTAAGGCCGGTATCTTCTGCCAAAATAGGAATTCCCAGTTCTTTTAAGGTTTTTTTGCTGGCTTCCACGTTTCTGTCTCCCACTCTTACCAGGTCGGTTTTGTTCTGAAAGGAGAACATCTGGGCACCGCCCGCTATTTTGGCAACCATTCTGTTTCGCTTGGCACCTGCTTTTTCCATCTGATTAACCAGTTCCACTATGCCGGTGTCGGCGAATTTATAAACATTTGTATTATTTCTGATAGCTCCGGAATCCGGAAGCATTACATGGGCAAGGCCTCCGATTTTCGTGATGGGATCTCTGATGGCGATACCTACACAGGAGCCAAGCCCCAACGTAGTGACGCTGTCGGGGCTTATGCATACCTTTAGGTCTGCCATGCCAACCTTAATACATTCACTCATAGAATATTAACTCCCGCAAATTAGTTACATTATTCCAAGTGCTCCTAAAATCTTACCGTATGACTCAAGATCCGGCACCAGTATAAAGAAGCCGTCCAGTTCACAGTCATCGGTAAACTGAGTTTGAATAAGTAATATCTTGTCACCAAGAGTTCCGAATTCAATTGCGGGAACGCTTAGGATTGCTCCTGCCATATCAATGGTAAGGTCCGGAACCGACGGATAAATCTTTAAGTTTGTAAGGGTCGACAGGGAGTTTAAGTACGCACCGGTAATAATATTACCGATTTCCTTAAGCGCCGAAGTACCTATTTCGTCAAGATCGTCTCCCGGAAGTTCCATACCCATGAGCTTCGCAACCAGGTGTTTGGCCGCATCCTTTTTAAGAAGGAACATAATGCTTCCGGTAATATCGCCTTCTACGCAAAGGTAAATACCGGCCATTATCTGCTCCTCGCCGCCCATTAAGGCACCTACTTCCCCAAAGTCAAGTAACTTAACCTGAGGTACCTTCATATCAACTTTACATTGAAGCATCTGGGCAAGTGCCGTGGTGGCATTGCCCGCTCCGATGTTTCCTATTTCTTTTAACACGTCATAATACTGCGTTGACATGTTCTCCAAACTTAAATCATCCATAGACCTCTCCCAAAAACCTTATTCGGTTTCCAATGTAACCGTGTTTAGATCGAGAAGTGAAACAAGTTCGTCACCGGTCTTGCCGACTGCGGATACGAAGTTAACGTGCTCGTTGGACTTATTGGAGTCCTGAGCCACTTTCTCGATATGTTCCGAATCAAGTGTAATTACTTCTCTTACTTCATCAACGATAATACCTATCGTTCCCTGAGTTTCAAGCTTAAGAATGATAATTCTTGTAGCCTTGGTAATAACATCGTCTTCAAGACCCATTTTAAGTCTTAAGCTCATAACGGGAACCACGATACCTCTTAAGTTGATAACGCCCTTTAAGTAAGGAGCTACCTTGGGTACTCGTGTAATGTGCTGCATTCTTACGATGTTGTCCACAAATGCAATGTTGATGCCGTAGGATTCTTCACCGATTTTAATTACTATATACTGTGTAGTATCAAGTTCTGTTGCAACTCTTAATTCATCCATGGTAATCCCTCCCCTATTAAATCAATGCATTGGCATCAAGGATCAACGCTACTTCGCCATCGCCGAGTATTGTCGCGCCACTGATGAATTTGCATTTGCTTATGTACTTGCCAAGGGACTTGATAACGATTTCCTGCTGGCCGATAAGTTCATCAACCACAAGACCCGCCAGACGGTCACCCTTCTTAACGATTACGACAACCATGTTGTCCTCGGGAGACTTGGAGGATGTTGCGTCTACAACATCACTGAGTCTGATAATGGGGATAACCGTTCCTCTTAACTGAATAACTTCTTTGTTCTGTACAAGCTTGATGTCGCTTGGAGAAATGTCCTCTATGGTCTGGATGGAGCCAAGGGAAATAGCATATTTCTCATCGCCCACGATAACCATGAGAGCCTGAATAATGGCAAGGGTAAGAGGAAGTCTAACAATCCATGTACTGCCTTCGCCAAGCTTTGTCTTAACTTCTACTTCACCGCTCAGAGCTTCAATCTTGGACTTAACAACGTCCAGACCTACGCCTCGACCGGAAATTTCCGATACCTGCTCTTTGGTAGAGAAAGAAGGAAGGAACAAAAGGTCCACGATTTCTTTGTCTGACATGTTCTCTGCCTGTTCAGCAGTGATGGTACCACGCTGAATGGCCTTATCTCTTACCTTGGCAACATCGATACCGTTACCGTCATCTCTTACCTCGATAACAACGTTGTTACCATCCTGGTAAGCGTCAAGGTAAATGTTACCGACTTCAGGCTTGCCTCTCTGAACACGAACCTCTCCGGACTCAAGTCCGTGGTCGGCTGCGTTTCTTAACAAGTGCATCAAAGGATCGCCGATTTCGTCTACTACGGTACGGTCAAGTTCTGTCTCTTCACCTGTCATGTGAAGTTCCATCTTCTTACCGAGAGACTTCTGCATATCTCTGATCATTCGAGGGAATTTACTTACTACGCTCTCGATGGGCACCATTCGAACCTTCATAACGGATTCGTGAAGGTTGGTGGTTACGCTTTCAAGATATTCAATCTGCTCGTTGAAGTTGGAGTTATGTGTATCTTCACCGCTTGTGGAGGAAACAAGAGAGTTCTTGGCAATAATAAGCTCGGATACCAGATTCATGAGAACATCGAGTTTTTCGATATCCACACGTACCGTTCTGTTAACAACGGGCTTGGCTGCGGGTTTCTTGTCGCCTGCCTTGGCGGGAAGTTCTTTGGTCTCGGGTTTCTTGGCTTCTGCTGCGGGCTTCACTTCTTCTTTGGCGGGCTCTTCTTCAGCTTCTGCCTCGGCGGAATTACCAAAGTCGGCTTCGGTAAGTTCACGTCCGAATGCGTCTTCAATTTCGGAAACGCTCTTAATAGCGGCAACAACATTGTCATAAGATTCAGCGGTTACCACGATTACAGAGAAGTCAAAATCAAATTTTTCATCTTCTATATCCTGTGTGGAAGGATTGGAAAGAACAATCTCACCTTTTTCTTCCAAAGCCTTAAATACAAGAAATGCTCTTGCGGCTTTAAGGATACAGCTTTCCTGTACATAAACGGTAATACCGTAGAAATGCTGACCCTCTTCTTTTGCCTTCTCGAAAAGAGCCTTCTCGGTATCCGTAAGTTTAATAGACTGCCACTTTTCCTTGGAATCGGAAGCGGCTTCCTTTTTGTCTGCTTTTTCGGCCTTTTCTTCACCGGCATCCGCAGCCTCTTTCTTCTTGGGTGCATCTGCGCCGGCGTTGCCGTTAAGGATATCGTTCAAAGCCTTAATAAGAGGCTCGTTGTCATCGGTACCCTCATCGGAACTTTCCTGAATATTGGCAAGATATCCTTCAAGTGCATCAAGACACTGGAAAAGAATGTCTATCATGTTAGGCTGAACCTTGATGTTTCCGTTTCTAACCTCTGAAAAGACATTTTCCATATCATGGGTAAGATTCTGCATACGCTTGTAACCCATGGTGCCTGCCATACCCTTAAGAGAGTGGGCTGCACGGAATATCTCGTTAACGGTGTCCATGTTCTCGGAATCCTGTTCGAGTTCGAGAATCTGTGTGTTTAAGTTCTGCAAGTGCTCCTTGGTTTCGTCAAGGAAAATCTCAAGATATTGACTAACATCCATCTTAGCTGACCCCCGCGTTCATAATGATCTCCTGAGCCACCTGATCTAGCGGAACAACCTCGTTGGTAAGTCCTGTTTTATAGATTGCCTTGGGCATTCCGTAAACGGTGCTGGAGTTCTCGTCCTGTGCGATTACAAAAATGTTTTTGGATTTTTTGAGATTCACGATTCCTTCGGTTCCGTCGGCGCCCATTCCTGTCAAAACAACGCAGATAATTCTTTCGGCATCTGATTTTGCAAGGGATTCAAACATGTAGTTGGCACAGGGCTTAACGCCCTCTCTTGTGGGCTCGTCGGAATAACGAACCTTAAGTTTTCCGCCTACATTGTCAATGTTAAGATGCTTGCCGCCCTTAGCTATGTACACATGTCCGTCTTCAAGAAATTCTCCCTCAACTGCCTCGCTTACCGTAATCTCGCTTAAGTCATTTAAGCGTTCTGCAAGTGACTGGGTGAAACCTGCGGGCATATGCTGCACAATTACCATCGGAGCCTTTAAATTCTTGGGAAGTTTCGGTATAACTCCCTGTAAGGCCTTAGGTCCTCCGGTGGAACTTGCAAGTGCTACCACCTGTTTGCCCTTAAATCCTTTCGAGGAACCCTTCACCAAATCAGCAAGTTTTCTGGAAACTTCCATTTGGGCTTTTCTGTCCTCGGCGGTCTCCTCTTTGAAGACGGAGGCCTTACTGTGGCAAACGACGTCAAGAATGTTCATAAGCTTCTTGTCGAAAGAACCGTTCTTGCATTCGAATGCTCTGTCGGGTTTGTGGACAAAATCGATGGCGCCTAAGGACAGTGCATCAAGTGTGGTCTTTGCACCGTCACGTGTATCGGTGCTGGCCATGACTACCTTGGCTGCTATCTTGCGGTCTCGTAATGCCTTAAGAAGTTCAAGACCATTCATCTTCGGCATATTGACGTCAAGTACAACTGCGTCATATGTCTTCTTCATAAGAAGGTCCAGCGCTTCTTCGCCATTCGTAGCGCGATCCGTAACCTTGAATCTCGAATCTGAGTTGATTATATCACAGATGACGCTTCTCATAAGTGCAGAGTCATCAACCACAAGAATATTTTTCATATTTTTTCCTCAAATTTGAACTATTTTCGTTAATAAAAGGTTAATAAGATAAATTTTCTGTCAATTTCCTTTATTATACCCCCGATATAACCACTTTTCAACTTACCTTCTTGCTTTTCGCCTTAGTTTTCTCTCTTCATCAAAAATAAACTTGATGATTTCTTCTCTGGTATCCCTGTCAAGGCCCTCATACTGAACACGATGTTCATGCTCGCCGGGACGGTTGGCAACTTCTTTGACGGTTAAGACCTTGGCCACTATATCGTAATCCTTGGGACCCGATTCAAGGTTTAATGAAAACGTACAGTAAATCATGGCGTTTTCGGGATAAACCGTATCCGTAATAAATCTCATACCGCCGCCGCTTATATCGCAGATAAGGCTTCTTCTCAAAGGAAGTCCCGGCACAATGATGGGATTAAAGGTCTTAAGGGATTCTGTTTCTTCGGGCTTTAATTCTCTTGACTTCATATCGAGAACACAGCTGAAACGATAGTACTCTCTTCTCTGATGCTTTCTTAAATTGCTGGTGAGTTCCAACGCAAGTACATATACGTTGTTGCTCTTATATCTGTCATAGATACGGGCATAACACTGATAAAGGCCCTGGGATGTGTAAAAACATAAATCATATTCTCCATCCACCGGAAGAAGTATCAGTTTGGCCTTTTCCATAGGCATCATAATCTCCAGCCTGTCGTCAGATAACACACTGTATACCCTTGTTGAATATTTTTTTGTGGGCTCTCCTTCTTTTGCAAAAAGATGATCCACCGAAACGAGTTCAACTTTGTCTCCGTCTACTACAATACTAGATAACATACGGAACCTCCCATTAATTGTTATTTGATTCCTTAGCTTTCTTGCCTACAACAATGTGTGAAAAGAAAGCGGCCATTCCCCTTTTTTTAACCGTTTTCACGATTTCTTTGTTCATAAGTGTGTGTGCTATTGCTTCATAGGCTAAAGCAGACTTGGCTCCCGGACTCTGGATGGATACGGGAGTCTGCTGCATAACGGCCTTGGAAAGAAGGCTGTCTTCGGGCACTGCTCCGAGATATCCTACCGGAAGTTTCAAATAGCGGGCCACAACCGCATTTAGTTTATTGTAAAGCGCCTGACCTTCCGCAGCATTCTCCACTTTATTGGCAATCATCTTAACCTGAGAATTGTCGTGTGAAAAACGAGGGTGTCTTGCAAGTGCTTTCAACAATGAATACGAGTCGGTTATGGATGTGGGCTCCGGAGTGGTGACAAGAAGTATCTCACCGCTTGCAACCAGGAATTCCAGTACCGCATCGGAAATACCAGCTCCCGTATCTACTATAATAATGTCCGTGATGGCATCAAGTTCCGCAAGGTTCTGAATGATGTATGTAAGATGCTCACGGCTGAGATTAGACATACTGGCAATACCTGAGCCGCCGGAAATAAATCCTACGTCCATGGGTCCCCAGGTTATGATGTCCTTTATGCTTTTTCCCTGATAAATAAGGTCCGCAAGATTGTGTTTGGGAACCGCCCCAAACATAACCTCTATATTGGCAAGTCCGAAATCTGCATCAAGTATAATTACCCTCTGCCCCATTTTCCTAAACTGAATGGCAAGGTTAATGGATGTATTGGACTTACCCACTCCGCCTTTACCGCTGGTTACGGTCATTACTCTCGCAACGGGTCTGGGCTGTGAGTTCTTGGCCTTAATTATGTTTCTTAACTGTTCGGCCTGATCCATTATTTTTTGCCCCCTAAGAGATTCTTAACGGTGCTCTGGGCATTGAAGTCTTCAATGTCGTCCGGCACATTCTGTCCGCAGGTGATATAGGACAGGTCCGCACCGGTATAGAGCTTTAAATTAAGTAAATTACCAAGCGCCGTAGTTTCGTCAAGCTTGGTAAAAATAAGCTTGTAATCTGTTATGGTTGAGTAAGCGTCGGCTATGGACATTAAATCCCTGTATTTGGTGGTGGCGCTTACCACAAGGTAAACCTCACGCTCCACTATGCCGTCAACTGAGTGGATGAAGCTTCCCATAACGTTCTTCTGCTCTTCATTCTGATGAGAGTGGCCGGCGGTATCCACAAATACATAGTCAAAGTTCTTAAAGTCTTTAAGTGCCGACTCCATCTCTTCAATGGTATAAATAATCCTGAATGGAACCTCCAGAATATTGGCATAAGTTCTGAGCTGCTCAGCCGCCGCTATACGATAGGTATCTGCGGTAAGAAGGGCAACCTTTTTCTTAAGTTCCACCGAGAATTTGGATGCTATCTTGGCAATGGTAGTGGTCTTGCCCACGCCCGTGGGACCCACAAAGAAAACGGTCTTGGGGCCGTTCTCCGCAGGTGAAATCACAGAAGCCTTACCAAATTTAAGAATCATCTTCTGATAAATGCCTGCAAGTGCCACGTCAAAGGGAGTACCGGGCTTGGTAACTCTTGCGGTCTCATCAATAATGGAGGTTGCATACTCTCGCTCCACCTCATTGTCGAGCATGGTCTTTAAAAGAAGGTCAAAGAACACCTTAAGTTCGTCCTTTTCTTCCTTTTTGTCCTTGTCGACCGCTTCTTCCTTTCTGGCAGGTTCTTCGGGCTTTGTAAGCTTCTCTTCTATGAGATTCTCAATATTGTTGAGTCTGTCTACTATTACCTTGTCGTTTTTAACCGATTTTTCGGAAAAAGAAGGCTCGGAGACGCTTCTTTCTTTTTCCGAGCGTTCCACTATGGGCGCAATCTTGCCCAGGGCTTCGGTAATGCTTCTGGCATCCGCGGTCTTAACCGGCTCTTTTCTTTCGGTGTCTTCCTCGACGGCGACGGTTATCTCCACAAGCTGAGGCTTAAGGAAAGAAAAGAGGCCTTTTTTCTTGGTATTGCGGACATTCATGACCACCACATTGGAGCCGAGTTCTTTCTTGGCCGCTTCTACCGCTTCGTTTTCAGTTTTTGCTTGAAATTTCTTGATAATCATTTACGCCGTTACCATCCCCACCGACTGAAGTTCTACGTTAGATTCTATTTCATTGTAGGATATTACTACCATATCCTTGTAATAATCTTCCATTAAGCGCTTAAAGTACATGCGCACTATGGGTGAAGTCACCACTATCTGGGCTTTGCCGAGATTCTCAAGCTTGTTAAGTTCCTTGCCCGTTGCATCGATTATTGCTTTGGTGCGTTCGGGGTCAAGGTTTAAGTAAGCACCCTGCTCGGTCTGTTTGATGGAAGCCATAATCTCCTGCTCAATCTTGGGATCGAGTGTAACCACGCTGGTGGTTTCGTTCTGCGGGAAGAATCTGTTGGAAATTACGCGTTTTAAGCTCTGGCGCACATATTCCGTAAGCAGGTCCGTATCCCTTGTGGATGGCGCATAATCGGCGAGGGTTTCAAAGATTGTAAGCAGGTCTCTGATGGAGACGCTTTCTTTTAACAGATTCTGCAAAATCTTCTGAATCTCGCCGAGAGACAAAAGCTTCGGATAAAGCTCGTCCACAACGGAAGGATTGGATTCCTTCAAATTGTTGATAAGCGACTGAACATCCTGCCTCGTAAGAAGCTCTGCAATATGCTGTCTGATAATCTCCGTCAAATGAGTGGCTATGATGCTGGGCGGGTCTACAACCGTATAGCCAAGGCTCTCCGCTCTCTCACGCTGGCTTTCCGTAATCCATACCGCGGGAAGGTGGAAAGAAGGCTCGAAGGTGGGAATACCGGTTATTTCTTCCTCAACATAGCCGGGATTCATGGCCATGTAGTGATCAAAAAGGATTTCACCTTCGCTGACCTGTATGCCCTTTATCTTAATTATATACTGATTGGGGTTAAGCTGTATATTATCTCTTAAACGAATTATGGGCACAACGGTACCAAGTTCAAGAGCTATCTGTCTACGTATCATAACAACACGGTCGAGAAGGTCGCCGCCCTGACTGACATTGGCAAGGGGAATAATACCGTAACCAAACTCCAGCTCGATAGGGTCCACCTGAAGCAGGGAATTGACGTTCTCGGGTTGCCTGATTTCCTGGGCCTCTTCCTCTTCCCGCTCCGTCTCCGTCTCGATTTTGGCGGTCTCCATGGACCCCTGCATTACACGACCTGCAACGATAAAAGCTGCACCCAGCACTACGAAAATAACACCATTAAGAGGTGTTACGATTCCCAGGAATGCAATGGTACCGCCCACAATATATAAAGCCTTCGGAATACCGAAAAGCTGTCCTACCAATACATTACCAAAGTCCGCTGCTCCCGAACCCTTGGTAACCAGAATACCTGTGGACAAAGAAATAAGCAGCGAAGGAATTTGTGATACCAGACCGTCACCGATGGTAAGAATGGTATATGTGGAAAGAGCTGAGGATAAAGCCTCGCCTCTCTGGGTACCCATTACAATACCGCCCACGATATTGATAACCGTAATGATAAGGCCGGCTACCGCATCTCCTTTAACGTACTTAACGGCACCGTCCATGGAACCGAAGAAGCTTGCTTCCTGCTGAATTTTGTCTCGACGGATTTTGGCTTCGGAATCGGTTATGGCGCCTGTATTTAAGTCGGCGTCGATAGCCATCTGTTTACCGGGCATAGCGTCCAAAGTAAATCTTGCGGTAACTTCGGCTACTCGCTCGGAACCTTTGTTGATAACGATAAACTGAATAAGTACAAGGATAATAAATACTATGACACCTACCACCAGGTTGTTGCCGCCTACGAAACTACCGAAGGTTTCAACCACGTTACCGGGCTGACCGGTGGAAAGAATGAGCTTGGTGGAGGATACGTTTAGGGAAATTCTGAATATTGTGGTAAACAAAAGAATGGTAGGGAAATATGACAGTTCCAGTACTTCTTTTGAAAACATGCAGACAAACATTATCAGGAAAGCAAGGGAAATATTAATGGCAAGGCAGATATCCAGAAGCCATGAAGGAATGGGCACAATAAGCATTACGAATGCCGCAAGAATATATATCGCAACGCCTAAATCCGCTTTTTTCATCTTCATGCTCCTTTCGTAATATTTTTATAGCTATGATATTTTGCCCTTAAGCCGGTATACAAAGGCAAGAACCTCCGCAACCGCCTGGAAAAGTTCTTCGGGAATCATCTCTCCCACTTCCACATTGGCATATAGCATTCTGGCAAGGGGTTTGTTCTCCACGATTTCGATGTCGTTCTCCCTGGCCACGTCTTTGATACGCTGGGCGAGGAAATCGGCACCTTTGGCCACCACAATGGGGGCACTGTAATGCTCGGAATCATATAATAAAGCAACGGCGTAATGTGTAGGGTTGGTAATAACCACATCGGCCTTGGGAAGGTTCTGCATCATACGCCTCTGTGAAGCTTCACGCATTCTTTGGCGAATCTTACCCTTAATCTGAGGGTCGCCTTCCTGCTGCTTGTATTCGTCTTTTACTTCCTGTTTGGTCATCTTTAAGTCGTCGCTGTATTTCCAGCGCTGATAACCGTAATCGGCAAAAGCAATTATCAGATAAGCCACCGCTATTCTGACGCCTAAGTCCACCACCAGCTTACAGCTGTCGGCAATTCCCTGATTGAGCGACACGTCATACAAAAGAAAGAGACCGTTAACGTTCTTTTTAAGGTATGACCAGGTAACCGCAAGGATAATGACTATCTTAAGTATTGCCTTTAAAAGCTCCACAATGGCGGTCTTTGAAAAAATCTTCTTAAAACCGCTTATGGGATTAATCTTTGAAAACTTGGGCTGCAAGGGCTTGCCTGTAGGCTTCCAGCCCACCTGTGCCACATCGCATACAAAGGAAACGATGAAAGCCACCACAAGTACCGGTGCCAAAAGAATAATCAGCTCAAGAATACACTGTAAAACAAGATTTATTATATCGTTGGTGTTAACGTATCCGTCGTAGTTCTTGATATAGGAACCGATATCGTCGTAGCATAAGTGAAAAATGTTTACAAGATTGTTGCCAAGGGTACCGGTCCAGAGTTTAAGCAACAAAAACAGTGCCATAAGACTGAAGGCGTTCTCAATCTCCTTGGATTTGGCGACCTGACCTTCTTTTCTGGCATCGCTTTTCTTTTTCTCGGTTGCGGGTTCTGTCTTCTCTCCGCCTGAGGATTCTGCGAAGAACTGAAGATTGTACTTAATCATGAGATAGCCTCCGCAAAAACGGTTATCATCTTCTTCATCTCGGACAAAATGGCTGTGGATGCTCCGGGAAGCATACCTACGGTTAAAAACAGCACTCCGAGTCCCAAAAGAATCTTAAGCTGGATACCTACGGCAAACATGTTAAGCTGAGGCGAAACCTTGGCTAAGATACCAAGAATCGCATTAAGCAAAAGCATTGCCGCAAATACCGGAAGGCACAGTCTGAAGCCCAGTGCCAGATAATCTCTTAAAAATATGAGCATGGCGCTTAGTATCCTGTCGGATGCAAACACAGCGCCGGTTACGGGTATAAGGTTAAAGGTCTCAATAATGGCGGCAAGTACGTACTGATACATGCCTGTTATCATGAGCATTAACAAAACCGTATATTGATAATATGTACCGCTTATGGTCACCGACTCTCTTGAAACCGGGTCAAAAAGCGATACCATGGAAAGACCGATTTCCATGTCCACCAGGTGACCTGCGAAGCTTAAAACGGATACGCAGATATTGGCGCCGTAACCTATCAGGACGCCTGTGATGGCTTCTTTTACCACCAGAATCGAGTACATAAGTACAGTTGAATACTCGGGATATGTGGGCGGTAAAGTTCTGAAGACTATCATGGAGATCAAAATGCCCAGTCCCACCTTGACTCTCGCCGGTGTATTGGTGGTGCCGAAAAAGGGCGCGGCATGGATAAAGCAGGTAATCCGAACCACTATCAAAAGAAAGAATTCAAGATCCCGTAAGGAAAATGAGAAGTCTACCATCTACATCCTCCTAATGAATGTACCTTGCAAAATCCGACCAAAGCTCAATCATGTAGTCCTTCATGTCTGTAAGCATCCAGTTGCCAAGCAGCATGAGTCCCAGAAATACACATACAATTTTGGGAACAAATGTAAGCGTCTGTTCCTGTATGGAAGTAACGGTCTGAAAAATACTGATTAAAAGTCCGATTATCAAAGAAATAAGAAGAATGGGCGCAGCAAGCTTAATAACAAGAAATAGGCCCTGACTTACTATACGTACGACATCATCAACCTGCATAATCTACACCCCTTTCCCCTAATAAAAGGATTTTACCAGTGAACCTATGATAAGGTTCCATCCGTCCGCAAGCACAAACAGCAATACCTTGAAGGGCATTGAAATTGTGGTGGGCGGAAGCATCATCATACCCATACTCATAAGCACCGACGCCACTATCATATCGATGACTACAAAGGGTATGTATATAATAAAGCCTATAATAAAGGCTGTTCTAAGCTCACTTACCACGAAGCTGGGCACCAGAATATAGTTGGGAATGGAACTTAAGGCTCCGTCCCACTCAACGTCCGCTATCTCCATAAAGAGGCGAACATCCTTGGTCTGAGTCTGACCGTACATAAAGTCTCTGAAAGGCGCCATGCCCCTTTCGAGGGCTTCCGCCTGGGTAATCTCCCCTCTGTCAAGGGGAAGAACAGCTTCGTTGTACGCCTTGGTAAGCGTACCCTGCATAATAAAGAACGTAAGAATCAATGAAAGGCCTATAAGCACATTGTTGGGCGGAGCCGTTGATGTGTTAAGGGCCGACCTTGTAAAGTGAAGAACTATAATAATTCTTGTAAATGATGTAAGCATCACAAGAAGTAACGGAGCAAGGGCTATTAACGTAAGGGTCAAAAGAATACGAAGTGACCCGGCCAATTCTCCGTTACCGTTATTATAGGTAACACGTAAATCGTTAGCGATATTAAGTTCTTTCAGTTCATCTGCCGTCTGGGCGCTGCCCGGCTCGTTAATATAAGTTCTGTTTTCGGTATCTCCCGCTAAGTGAGAGTCCGCATGATTATCAAGCCCGTTTGCATAGGCAGTTGATTTCTGACTTATAAACAATATGCCTACCACTATGAGCAGGCATATCAATCTAATCAGTCTTTTCATTTATTGTCAGTTTCCCCGTCATCCCTGGCTTTATTCAAAAAGTCTTTGAAAGAAAATGTACCCTGATTTAAAGCATCGTATTTAAGGGATTCTTCATTGACCTCCCCTAACAGAGTCACTTCATCCTTGCCTATACCTATCGCAAAGCAGCGGTCTCCTATGCGGACAACCTCAATAAGCTTTCCGGGGGCGACTCTTTTTGTTTCAAGAATCACAATATTTTCCCCGGGAGCTTTTTCTTTTTGATAGTTAGCGATCCACTTGGTTACAAAGAAGGTCAGGGCAAGCACAAATACGAATATCAAAAGAACCGTTATGAGCTGGCCTATTCCTCCCGCAGTGGATACAAGGATTACATTCATCAGCCTACGACCTTCTTAACCGCTTCGAGTACACGATCTGCCTGGAAAGGCTTTACGATAAAGTCCTTGGCTCCTGACTGAATAGACTCTATAACCATGGCCTGCTGTCCCATTGCCGAACACATAATAACCATGGCACCGGGGTCTCCTTCTTTAATCTTCTTAAGAGCCTGGATGCCGTCCATCTCGGGCATGGTAATATCCATGAGTACAAGATCGGGTTTGGTTTCATTGTACTTTTCAACAGCCTTCAGCCCATTTTCAGCCTCACCGACTACAACATAGCCATTCTTGGTAAGAATGTCCTTAATCATCATTCTCATGAAGGCTGCGTCATCACAGATTAAAATATTTTTTGCCATAATTTTTCTCCTATCGGTTAGTTTTATTTAATTATTTCCGTAATACGAACTGCGAAGCTTTCTTCAATAACTACAACCTCGCCCTTGGCCACGAACTTGCCGTTAACCAATACATCAATCGGCTCACCGGCTATTTTATCAAGTTCAATGATCGTGCCGGGTGCGAAATCGAGTATCTCGGATATAGACTTGCTGGTTCGTCCGAGCTCAACGGTTACGTTAAGCGGAACGTCCATAATTAATCCGATGTTCTCGTTTGCCTGCATGGCTGCATACTCGGGATTGAAGCTTTGGAACTGAGCAGGCTGTACATTCATCTGCTGCATGTTCGGCATCATTCCGGGCATCATCATGCCTGGCATACCCATACCCATATTTGGCATTCCCATGTTAGGCATACCGTTCATAGACTGATCCATACCACCCATACCCGGCTGCATCTGGGGCTGCTGAGGCTGTTGCTGAGGTGTAGGTGCCGCCTGAGGTGCGGGTGAAGGTGCGGGTGCAGGAGCAGGCGCCTCTTCTTCCGCGGGTGCTGTGGAGTCCATAAAGGTTTTGACTAACCTTTTTGCGAATTCCAGGGGATACAACTGCATAATGGTTGAATCCACCAGGTCTTCAATCTGCATTGTAAATGCTACCTTAACAAACGTTCCACCAAGGAAAGGAGAAATATCCTCACCGTTTTGGTATTCCGTTAAATCAAGCAAAGTTGCGTCCGGAGGGCTGATATCTATCATGGTACCAAGCATTGTGGACAAAGAAGTGGCTGCCGCACCCATCATCTGGTTCATGGCCTCCGAAATGGCGCTTAAGTGAAGTTCGCCGAGTTCTCCTTCCGTATTGGTACCGTCGCCTCCCATCATGAGGTCGGTAATGACTTTAACGTCATGCTCTCTTAATACTAAAATATTGGAGCCGTCAAGACCGGCTGTGTAATGAATCTGAATGAAAACGCAGGGCTTTTCGTAATCGTCGGTTACTCCCTGCCAGTTAACCATGGATACAACAGGAGTTGTAATGTTAACCTTACGGTTTACAAGGGAATAAAGCGTTGTAGCCGATGAACCCATGCTGATATTGGCTACTTCTCCCACCGCATCTTTTTCCACATCCGACAAAGTATCTTCAGATGAAGCTGCAGCGGTATCTGCGGGTGCTGCCCCGCCTGCCGAATCCCCGGGATCCATGCCGCTCAGGAGAGCATTAATTTCGTCCTGAGATAACATTCCATCCATGTATTATTCCTCCTCCCTGATTACTTCGGTAACCCTTGCGGCGTATTTGTCTTTCTCCGTGCCGGGTACCGACCTAAACTTCTTAATGTTTCCGACATATACGTCCAGTTCGGAATCGACTGTAGTATCAAGCCGGATAATGTCGCCAAGCTGCAAACCTATAAAATCGCTTACAGAGATGGCGCTTTGTCCCATAACCACCTTTACAGGTACGTCCACTCTCTTAATCAGGGACTCTATATAAAGTTCATAATTCTCACCTGTGTTATCCTGCATTGTGGAGAACCAGAACTTTGTATTCAACTTATCCATGATGCTTTCCAGTGTAAAGTAGGGAAGACACATGTTCATGAAACCTTCCACGTCACCGATTTTAACATTAAGGGTAACGATGGCAATCATTTCGTTGGGTGCTATGACCTGAGCAAACTGGGGATTGGTCTCGATACGTTCCAAAACAGGATTGATATCAAGCACGTTCTTCCAGGGCTCACGCATCAGCTGGATGGAAATAATTAAAAGTTTCTCTATAATGGTCATCTCGATTTCCGAGAACTCTCTGTTCTTTTCAAGCGGGATGCCTTTACCCCCAAGCATTCTGTCTATCATGGCAAAACCGAGGTTGGCTGCCAGGTCAAGTATTATATTACCACCTAAGGGTTGGAAATTTATTATACCGAGAATTACGGGGTTACTGAGGGCGTTTGTAAACTCGGAATACGTTACCGTTTCTGAGCTAGCCACGTTAACCTGTACGTTCTTGCGAAGGTATACGGGAAGGCTGGTGGCCAACAATCGTCCGTAATGCTCATATATAATTTCAAGTGTTCGTAAATGCTCTTTTGAGAACTTCGCCGGACGTTTGAAGTCGTAGTTCTTGACTTGTCTGTCCCCTTTGTCCTGCATCTCGTCCACATCCAGTTCACCGGTACTTAAGGCTGCAAGCAAACTGTCTATCTCATTTTGAGATAATACCTCACCCACGAAGTTCACCTCCTCATTTTTGTAGCTTTAAGGCTTAGCCTTACTGGAACATGATCTTGCTGAATGTAACCATGTATATGAATGTGGAACCGTAGGTTTCCTGAAGCTGCCTTAATATCTCGGCCTTAATGGCTTCGGTATTGTTCTGAGCTTCACTTATGGTGTACTGAGAAAATACCTTGTTCATTACATCCTGAATAATGCTGACATTGGCCGATACTGCGGGGCCGAGGGTTTCGTAATCCTCATGCTTCTTGTTCATGTAAACGGATGCGGTAACCTGTACGAAATGGGTCTTGCCACTGTCGTCGCTCTTTAAGGCTATAAGCATTTCTTCGGTGTCAACGTGCTCGGCATCAACGATGGAGACGGTTGTATCTTCCTCGGACTCAGCCGAAGGAGTAAGCTCGATACTTAACACGCTTGCAATGTTGCTGACAAGCGCTCCCGTTTTTTTGGCCGTGCCCATAACGGAAAACATCATTATGGCCGTAAGCACCAGGTTAACCACCATAAGGGCCAATATAAGTATGGAAATCAGGTTTTTCTTCATACTTTCACATCCTCTTTATTGTTCTAATAATTGCTTAATTCGTGATAAATCTTAATCTCAACTCTTCGGTTGCGGTCACGCCCCTCCGCTGTGGAATTGTCGGCGATTGGACAATATTCGCCGCGGCCGCTGTGCTTGATAAGGGAAGGATCGAGAGCCGTATTGTCCATAAGGAAATAGAAAACGGAAATGGCTCTTGCCGCACTTAATTCGTCGTTGTTCTTGTATTGTTTGGAATACTGAGGGACATTGTCGGTGTGTCCTTCGATTTCTATCTCATATTTGGCGTAACGTTCAAGTATCATACCTACTTTTCTGAGGGTAGGTTCAACGGTGTCGAGAAGTTCTGCGGAACCGGGCTTAAAAAGAATGGCACCCTTCAAAGTAAGCTGCACATACTGGCTGTTAAAGTCCACGTCAACATGGTCGGCTATATTATTCTCCGCAAGCGCTTCCTCAAACTGCTCTGCAAGCGCTTCGCTGGCCTGCAGTTTCTTGGTATTGACGTCTTCGAGTTCTTTCTGCAAATCGTCGAAACGTTCCGCATTGGCATCATTTTCCGCCATAGCACCGGTGGAATTTATGTATTTGTCAAGTTCATTGAGCTGGCTGACTCCGTTGCTTATTAAAACTCCGTCGCCGATTGCCGTGCTGCCTGCGGAAAAAATACTGAAAGTACTTTGAAACGAAGCTGCGATTTCATCAAACTTCGCCTTATCCACACTCGATGAAGCAAACAGCAATACGAAGAAGCAAAGAAGCAGGTTCATAAGATCCGCGAATGTATTAAGCCACGGTGAACCCGGTCCGCCATCGGGCTCTGCTTTCTTTCTTGCCATTATTCTTCTCCTGATGATTCAGGCGTTGCTGCCGCACGCGCCTGAGGTGATAAGAAGGATTTAAGCTTCTCTTCGATAACTCGGGGGTTTTCACCTGCCTGAATGGAAAGAAGGCCTTCTATCATAATTTCTTTAATCATAGTCTCTGCCGCATTATTCTTTTTCATCTTGAAGGTTGCGGGAAGACAAATCCAGTTAGCTATCATGGAACCGTACATGGTGGTAAGTAAGGCAACCGCCATAGCGGGACCGATGGAAGCCGCATCAGACATGTTGTAAAGCATGTTAACCAGTCCGATAAGGGTACCAATCATACCCCAGGCAGGACCCATTGCCGCAAACTGTTCCCAAAAACTGATTACCTTGTTGTGTCTGGTCTCAACGCTTGCAAGTTCCGTCTCCATGATGGCTCTTACCAGTTCCGGATCCGTACCGTCCACTATCAGAAGAATTCCTTTCTTAAGATAAGCGTCGTCAATATCTCCCGCCGCTTCTTCCAAAGAAAGCAAACCTTCCTTACGGGCAACATTGGATAAATCTATGATTTTTTGAATCATTTCGGATGTATTAAATTTGGGAACTTTGAAAATAAGACCGTAACTTTTTAAATTGTTGACAAACTCCTTTAATTCGCAGGACATAAGCATACAACTTATGGTACCTCCGATTGTGATGTATACAGAGTTTAAGTCTATGAAGTTACTGATGGCGCCGAAATTGAATCCTGACTTATCGCTGACAATACCGAATATTATCAGGCCAAAGCACACGACCATGCCAAGAAGTGATGCTATATCCATTAACGGTTACCCCTCCGTTTCGCTTATTCAGCAAGGAATTCCTTTTTAAATAATTTTACTAAATTAACAACCTCTTGTCTACTTTCTTTTATAATAATTCGCCTGCCTGTAGACATGGTTATAACGGTGTCAGGAGTCTCTTCCACCGTCTCAATAAAGTCCTCGTTAATTGTCAAAATACTCCCATTTAACTTAGTCACACTAATCATGATAACCTCTGGGTGTTTCAAAATAATTAAAAATTCAGTCTTTTTGCTAAATATTTTCCGCCAAAATAAAAAAATCTTTATACAGCAAAATCAGGGGAACTAAAATCCTTTTTAGTTCCCCCTGTATTTAATTTAAGATTATCTCTTCAGGTTAACAAGTTCTTCAAGCATCGTATCGGATACTGTGATGATACGTGAGTTAGCCTGGAAACCACGCTGTGTGGTAATCATTTCGGTAAATTCCGCGGAGAGGTCAACGTTACTCATTTCAAGAACGCCGGTGCTCATATATCCGCCTGACATTGTGATGTCAACGGCGCCGGTAAATTCACCGGAGTTAAGGCTTGCTACGTAAAGGTTGTCGCCTGATTTTTCAAGACCTTCGGGGTTGGGGAATTCCGCAACGCCGATCTGGCCGAGGAGTCTTGTAACACCGTTATCGTAAGCCGCATAAATCATACCGTTCTGCTGAATGGTAACACCTGTCATCTTACCGGGCTTTCTTCCTGCTTCAAGTCCGTCTGAGTCACCAGATCTTGCTGCCAAAGAAGAGGTTCCGTTGTTGTTGAACATGTTGGTTACGCTCCAGTCGATTTCGATGTCTGAGAAGTTATCGAAATCATCAAGGGCTTCGGTTGCACCCTCAAGTGTAGGGTTGGTAGCGAATTTAAGAGAAATGCTCTTGCCGCCGTTGATACCCTCAAATGCACCGTCGCTGGTGCTGTAGTTTAAGTTAACGCCAAGGTTAACCTTCTTGGTAACTACGAGGTTACCTTCGCCGTCGATGTAACCTTCGGAAATGGAATCTACGTCAACGCTCTTACCAAAGATGGTGGAAAGCTGTGTTCTCTGATCATCGGTAAGACTGGACAACTGATAATGTCCGTCTGCATCAGCGGAACCGAAGTTGGCGCTGAAAGCTGTATCTGTGCTGTTTGTGAATGTTCCGCCCGCAAAAGCATAACCGTCAAGCATCTTGTATGCATCGTTAACTTCAGCATCGTATGTGGAACCGTCATCGATAGTAACGAGTTCGCTTAACTTGGCTCCGGGATAAATGGAGGTAAGGCTCTTACCGTTAACGTCAACAATGTCATCAAGCTGAACATAGAACTTACCTACATTTGCGGTATCGTGTACGGTGAATTTTGCCGTCCAGGCATAACCGCTCTTATCGTAGAATGCAAAGTTGATAAGACGTCCTGCTTCTTTGGCAATTTCAGGGTCATTTCTGTCGATAACGCCTGCAACAGTGCCCTTTGTGGTAGCTTCGGGGCTTGTTGTCATATTTTCATCACTCATGATCTTAAGAGTAGTGAGGTTTTCCGTATCCAGTTTTCCTTCTACGGGTACCACGATGTCGGTACCGTCGGAACCGGTTCTTACTTCGCTCTGAAGTCCCCAGCCCTGTACAAGATAACCGTTGCTGGCCATAACCAGGTTACCTACCGCGTCAACGTTGAAAGCGCCGGCTCTTGTAAAGTAATTAGTGGATCCGTCTGATACGATAAAGAAGGATTTACCTGTAATACAAAGGTCGAAGGGGTTACCTGTTGTCTGGGTAGCGCCCTGTGAGCTGATGGCTGTTCCGATAGCGCCGGAACGAACGCCGAGACCTATCTGGCGGGCATTGGTACCACCGGTTTTAGCGCTGGCGCCGCTGGCCTTCTGAGTGGTCTGATACATTAATTCACTGAAAGTGATTGAGTTTGATTTATAAGCTACAGTGTTAACGTTTGCGATATTGTTACCGATAACGTCCATTTTTGTCTGGTGAGTCTTAAGTCCCGATACACCAGAGTACATTGATCTCATCATAGTGTGATTGACCTCCTAAAAATAGCAGTTTAGCTTCATCTGTCAGTCAGAAGCTTTAGCCTCCAAAAGGTCCGGCTAAATAATTACTGCTCCGTCGATATTGGTAAATACGTTAAGATCTGTCTCCGACTTATCCAACGCGGTTATTACGGTATTGTTGGGAATGTTCACTACAAATGCGAGAGAATCCATCAATACCAAAGATTCCTTTATACCCTTTTCACCTGCTTTAACGGTTGCATCGGTAAGTCTTTGTTTCTGTTCGTCGGAAAGTGAAATGTTTCTGTCGATTAAGCGGTTGGCCGCATGTTTGGAAAAACGAAGTTCACTTTTGTCCGCCGTCTCTAAAGACTTGGCTTTGAGTATGTCGTTAAAAGAAATACTCGGTGTAACCGGTGTTGTAACCGTTTTCTTTTGATTAAGGTACTGATCCTTAACCTGCTCGATGGAAAGGAAGTTGTTTTTTTGAATATCCATATTCCACCTCGTTTTTACCCCTATTCACCTTTAAGAGTTCTCATTTTCGCTTCGAGTGCTTCAAGCTGCTCCACAAAACCCTTATCAATAAACTGTCTTTGATAATCGTTCATTGCATCGTAGGTTTCTCTGAGAACCGTAAGAGCTTCATCATACTCTGCTGTTAAATGATCCGCGTCAGGCAATGACTGAATTGCCGAAACAAACTTTCTGGCAAGTTCGTATGCTTCCGAATATCCTTTTTCCATAACCTGATATACATCGTCTACGGAATAAAGAGAATCATTAACCGAAACATATGCTTTGTTGTTTTCGTATACTACGTAATCAACAATGCCCTGAGCGTATTCTGTGTTACCTGTTGATTTGTTGGTAACCTTGCATATTACTTCTTCTCCCACAAGACCGCTTGCTCTCTGGAGCGACATACCCGCTGTCATGTTCTGCATTTCTTCAAGCTGTGAAAATGTTGCCAGCTGTGAAATGTATGCGGTGTTGTCCGTAGGCTCCATGGGATCCTGATACTTCATCTGAGCTACCAGGAGCTGTAAGAAAGCATCTTTGTCAAGGCTGTTTGACTTTTCTGCTTTTTTGTCTTTGGAGAGGGAAAGCTGCGATGCGCTTGTGTCTTGAATTACACCATCTTTTACGATGGCTCCGAGATTACTGTTTTCTGCCATGTCTGTCCTCTCTTGTTATGCTGTGTAATCAATGGTGTTTCCGTTTTGTGCCATCATTTCTCTTACGAGTGTATCTTCGGGAGTTTCCGTCTCCGCTACGTCCTCGGTAAGGTCGATTCTTCTGATGCCTCTTGATTTCTTTCTGTCATCGGAAGTGTTCCCGCCGCCCTTGCTCTGGTCGCTTAAGTTACGCTCGAATTCATGGCTTTGTACCATTACTTCAACCGCTTCTACCGTAACGCCTTTAGCTTCAAGTGTTTCTTTTAACACGATTGCCTGGCTTTCGATGATTGCTTTGACGCTTTCGTTCTGAGCCGTGAATTTTGCTGTAAGAACACCTTCGTTATTGGCCGAAACCTTTACGCTTACGGTTCCGAGGGATTCCGGATGAAGTCGTAAGTTGATTTCGCTTGTCTCGGGAGATACGTCTACTTTAATCGCTTCCGTAATCTGGTCGAGTACGTTTTTTACATCGAAGCTTGAGTAAGATACTGTTTCCGATGCCTCATTCATTGCTTCAACCGCTTTGTTTAAGAGGTTCTGCACGAAGTTCATCGGACTGTCCTTGGGACCCTGATCTCTGTTTCTGTCAAAGAAACCGGATCTTCTTAAATCGGCTGTAATCGGCTTAAACTCTGTTTCCTCTGCTGTCTGATTGAGACCTGTAGTTTCGGTATTAACCGTTGCCTTTGTAACGCTTCTGTCGATTCGGATGCTTATCTTGTCCTCAAGTGTAGCGGGCTTGTCAGCATCTTCGGTCTCGAGTGCGGGTTTTTGAGGCATTACCGGCTTCTCTGCGGGAATTTCTTTTCTGCCGAGTTCTTCAAGGGCTTTTGAAAACTCTTCGGGAGCGATTTTGTCTTCGTTTAAGACGATGTCAACCGCTTTTGCCACCTTGTCTTCAACCGTCATGAGATTTTTGAAAAGATTTTCGTCGGTCATAAGGGAAAGCTTGTCCTCAGAGCCTGTAATCTCTGCAACGATTTCGGGAAGTTTTGTGACATCAAGTAAAGCCAGCTGGTTAAGTCCCAGATTTTCAAGTGCCTGAAGGATTTCATCGTCTGTCACATCAAGTTCTTCTTTCAAAGACTCCATGGCTGATGAAACGGCTTCTTTTACGGTATCGACTTCCGCCTCCGTAACTTCTCGCTCATCCTTTACAGGTGAAACTTTTGTTTCCGTGCCGTCCGATTTTTTTACCTCTTTTGAAACAACGGGCTTCTCATCCGCGGGCTGCGAATCATTCTTTAAGTTCTTGGTCTTTCCTAAGTCTGAAGCAGATTTTACTTCGGGCTTGGGTCCCTTTGAACCGGTCTGATTCATGATGTCCTTAAAATCGACACCCATGTTTTTGGAGGTAGGTTGTGTCAGGTTCATAAGATTCACTGCCTGTGAATTTAACGAACCCAATACGCTGGTACTGGTCATTTGGTTCCTCCTCTCTTAAGTTGTCAAGGTTCTTATATACATCATGGAGCGTATTGTTCCTTGCGCCCCACAAAATATATATCGGACGAAATTCAAAAAACTTAACTGTCCGGGTACATAATTTTTGTAAGTGTGGCCGCATTACCCGCCTGCATGGCCGCAAGAATCTTGGCCGCGGCATCGGGCTCCATTTGCTTCAATATTTTCGAAAGCATTATTGCGTTGTCTTTCGTAAGCTCGTCAAAGATTGCGGCTGCGGCTTTCGGCTTCATCTGGGAATACATGGAGACATAGTCCTTAATTTCCTGTTCTTCTTCAAGTTTCAAAAGAACTTGCTTGTAAACAGCCTCCGCAGTGGCAGGGTCCATGCTTTCATAGAATTTTTTATATTCTTCTATATCCGGAGCTTTGTCCGAATAGACGACTTCCTGATAGAACTGGTCGTATATTCTCTGGAATTCAACCTGCTTTAACTCAAATTCCTGTAAACGTTCGATTTCTTTTTTAAGGGAAGTAAGTTCTTCCGCATTGGTGTTATTGACCGTCTGGGCATGCTCAAGCTGAAGTTCCAAAGACTTAATAGTGTCAACTGCTTCCCTTAAGGAAGTATAGCCCTCGATAGCCCCTTCCTCTGTAGTCTCTGTGGGACCGTGTTCACCGGGCAAAATAAGGTTAAGCACCGGAACGTCCTTTAACAAAGGGGTGAGAATCTCAGAGCCGAATCCGCCCACGTCAAGCTTTATGAGCAGGCAAAGAATAGCTATCCAGATAGCAACAATAACAGTCGTTACGATAAAAGAAGAAACTCCGTTACCCTTCTCTTCCTCATCCTCGATTGCGGCTTCGCGCTTGGAAATTTCCTTGGCGCGGGCTTTAATCTCTTTCTTTTGCTGCTTTTCTTCCTGCTTTAAGCGTTTTCTTTCGTCCGCTATTTGTTTTTTCTCGGCTTTGCTGTCGCGCCCTGTGTTTTCCTCTGCCATTTATCCTTCCTTCATGAGTCCGTAAACGTAACTGTTGTGTTCGTCGTTTACTATGCCCTCATCGCGTTTTTCTTCTTCCACAAAGTCATCGAATGCCTTTTCTCTAAGCCTTTCGTAGGTTTTACGGTCTTTGATGGCTTCCACGAGTTTAAGCCTTTCAACTTCCAGAAGTTCTTCGGCTTTTTTAACCTCAAGTTTTTGTTCTTCTATGAAGTCTTTCACCGTGGATATGGCATGTTCGTTATCTATAATTTCACGCACATGCAAAGAATCAACCAGCATTCCCCGGCCCCTTTCTTCGTAAAAAGAAAGTCTGCCGTACAAGTTATTGAGTTTCTCTTCTTCTTCATCAACGCGCCTCTTGGCTGCCGCAAAAGAATTCCTTTGCAGTTCCTCAAGTCTCGTTTTTAGATTAAGTACGCTTTGAAGTCTGAAAACAAACCTTGCCAAAATTTATTCCTCTTAAATCAGGTGGTCACGATTTCTTTTATCATGTTAACCGCTTCTTCGTAGGTACGTTTTTCATCGGTTTCCTGAATCAGGAATTCGTTGACCGCTTTGTGTTTGGCTATAGCCAAGTCTATTTCTTCGTTGCTGCCTGCTTTGTAGGCGCCGATGTTGATAAGGTCTTCGGCGTCGGCATAGGTAGCCATGAGGTTTTTAAACTGTCCCGCATTTTTCTTGTGTTCTTTTGTTACTATCTGGCTCATGCATCTTGAAATGCTGGCCAGAACGTCGATGGCGGGATAATGATTCTTCTGCGCAATCTTACGATTAAGCACTATGTGACCGTCAAGAATGGACCTGGCGGTATCGGTAATGGGTTCGTTGAAGTCGTCGCCGTCTACCAGTACTGTATAAAGGCCCGTGATGGAGCCTTTGTCGCTTCTGCCTGCACGCTCAAGGAGTTTGGGCATTTCCGCATACACACTCGGAGGATACCCTCTCGATACGGGAGGCTCGCCGCTTGCAAGACCGATTTCACGCTGAGCCATGGAAAAACGGGTAAGAGAGTCCATCATGAGAAGGACGTCTTTACCCTGGTCCCTGAAGTATTCTGCCACCGCAGTGGCAGTCTTGGCTGCTTTAGTACGTTCAAGAGCGGGTCTGTCGCTGGTAGCAATTACCAGGACGCTTCGTTTCATACCCTCTTCGCCAAGGTCCCTTTCCACGAATTCGCGGACTTCACGGCCACGCTCGCCTATAAGGGCTATAACGTTAATATCCGCTTTGGTATTGCGGGCAAACATGCCAAGGAGTGTGGATTTACCCACACCGGAGCCGGCAAAGATACCTATTCTTTGGCCTTTGCCAATGGTTAAAAGTCCGTCCACGGCTTTAACGCCGAGAGGAAGGACTTCATCTATAATCTTTCTTTTCATGGGGTCGGGAGGATTGGCCTCAATCGGATAATTCTGGCCTTTTATCTCCGAACCGTCTGTGGGGGTTCCCAGCCCGTTAAGAGTTTTTCCGAGAAGTTCGTCGCTTACGGTTACTTCAAGGGGATGATTTTCGTTCTCCACGATGCAGCCTATACTTACGCCTTCAACATGGTCGTAGGGCATGAGCAGAGTCTTGCCGTCCTTAAACCCCACCACCTCGCTTAAAGCAAGGGGAGTAAGTCCGTTACGCGCAAAAATTGTGCATATATCTCCGAGTTTGGAATCCGGGCCGTAACTCTCAAGAGTAAGTCCCACCGCATTGGCAATCTTACCCTGAGTCTTGTAAAAGGTCTCGCTTTCGAGAACTTTGTATTTGTCAAAAGAAATGTTAGCGGTCATTGTTCCTTACGTCCCTCGTAGGATAACATTTTCAAATGTCTTGTAAGTTCCGTAAGCTCCGTGTCGATACTGCAGTCGATGATTCCGTAAGGGGTCTCGATTTTGGCCTGACCTTTCTTGAAATCATCGCGCCTTACGATTTCGGGCTCATTTTTGATCATTACTTTATCGAAAAGACTTGCTTTCATGCCTATTAACATGTCGTAGTCTTCGTTGCTGACTTCTATCATGACGTTTTCGCCGGTATCAACGTGTCTTAAGGCTTTGTTGACAAGGCATATCATTACGTCACGCTGGGAAAAGAAATTGTTGCCGAAAACATGCTCGTATACGCCTGTTATGGCATCCACCATCTGAGGCTCGAGTTCGTCCACCAAACGGTCAAAATTCTCCTGCATCTTGGCTTCTTTGGCCTCAAGTTCGCGTTTGGCTTCAAGAAGTTCCTGAAGGGCGCTTTCTTTGCCGGCGTTGTAGCCTTCTTCCATGGCGGCTTCTTTAATGCGCTGGGATTCGGCTTTGGCATCGTCGATGATGTCCTGAGCTTTTAAATTGGCTTCGTTGATGAGTTTCTGGCATTCCTCGCGGATTTCATCGGCAGAAAGCGCACCCGGCGCATCGGGTCCCACCGGCTCGATGGGCTCAAGCTGAACGAGTTCCGGCGCCACGTAGGATTCCATGTCCTCGTCGGTAGTGAGGGCGCTCACAGTAGGGTCATCAGTCTGACCGTCGAAATGACTGCTCTGTCCCACGCCCGTACCCTGCTCATCACCGTCTTCGGGCATAGCCTGAGCCGCCTCGCGCTCTCTTAATACTCTTGAGTGTTCCTCTATCTTTTTGGCCACAAGAGCATTGGTGTCTATAACGCGAACGTTAGATTCCGACATTCTCGTAAAGCCGTTCTTAAATACGATTTTGTTACCGTTACTAGACAACTATCTCGTCTCCTCCGCCTCTGGAAATAACAATTTCCGCAGAATCTTCCAGTTTTCTTATGATATTTACAATCTTCTGCTGAGCTTCTTCCACGTCCTTCATACGTACGGGGCCCATGAAGTCCATGTCTTCTTTGATCATTACGGCAAGACGCTTTGAAAGGTTGTTGAAAATAGCCGTCTGAACCTGTTCATTGGCGCTCTTAAGAGCAATAGCAAGGTCGTTGTTGTCAACTTCTCTAAGCACTCTCTGGATAGCTCTGTCCTCGAGAAGAAGGATATCTTCGAATACGAACATCTTCTTTCTGATTTCGTCCGCAAGTTCGGGCTCTTCGATTTCCAGAGTTTCCATGATGTGTTTCTCTGTGCCTCGGTCTACCGTATTCAAAATTTCCACGACAGCGTCTACGCCGCCAATGATGGTGTAGTCCTGGTTGATAAGGGATGCCAGCTTGGATTCCAATACTTTCTCAACCTCCTTGATAACATCGGGGCTGGTACGGTCCATAACCGCAATACGCTTGGCAACATCCGACTGTCTGTCCGGAGGCAGGGCCGAAATAATAAGGGCCGCCTGGGATGATGACAGATATGACAAAATAAGGGCAATTGTCTGAGGATGCTCGTCCTGAATAAAATTAAGAAGCTGTGTGGCATCGGTCTTACGAACAAATTCAAAAGGTTTAACCTGTAAGGAAGCGGTAAGTTTACCGATAACGTCAAGGGCTTTGTCGGAGCCGAGGGCTTTTTCAAGAAGCTCTCTTGCGTAGCCGATACCGCCTTCGGAAATGTACTGCTGTGCAAGACAGATTTCGTAGAATTCGTCAAGGATGCTTTCTTTTAACTGGGGAGTGATGCTCCTCGTGTTGGCGATTTCAAGGGTAAGTTCCTCGATTTCTTCTTCCTTAAGATGCTTGAATATGGTGGCGGAACGCTCCGGTCCCAGGGTTATTAAAAGAATTGCCGCTTTTTGTAATCCGCTGATTTTTTCTTCGCCTGTGCGTGCCATAACAAACCTTCCCTAAATATACTAAGTAAAACTACTCCCAGCCCTCGTTAAGCCAGTTACGAAGCAGGTTGGCAACCGCTTCCGGATTCTCATCCACAAATTTCTCGATTAACCGCTTGGTCTCCGAGGATTCTTCTAGTTCTATATCGTCAAGAGCCGGCTCGGGATTGGACTGAAGAAGGGTCTCAACCGAAAGTTCCTCGGGCTCTTCACCGGTTTTCTCTCCGCGCATGCTTCTGATAATTACTATCGCAAGAAGCGCAAGTATTATAACGATGAGTGCTATCTGCACCACATCATATACGTCTATTCCAAGTCCCTCCGAATCCACAAAGAAATTCTCATCGAAAGCCATAATTGTGATGTTGTTCTCGGGGATACCGGATGCATCGCTGGCAAGGGCAATCATTTCATCGGTGATTTCCACGGGAGTACGGGTTTTGTTGGCTTCTTTGTACTCTTCCCAGGTGATGCCGTCGAGCAGCCCCTGCTTCTTGATGTCGTCTTCTTTGACTATGACAAAGTTGGTGGACGATACAGCAAGGGATGATTCTCCGTAGCTTATCTTACCTGCGGGAATGGTAGTATTTTCTATAAATTCGTTGGGTAAATATTTCTCGTAAAGTTCTTCTATGGTGGAGCTTGAATAGCCGTTATCCTGAATCAGTGTAGTAGTCTCGGAGTTTGAATCGGTACCCGGAACGCCACCCCCGCCGCCTTCGGATTCTTCGGTGTAGGATGAACGTTCGGACAAAAGACCCTGTGACTGGCCTTCTGCGGGCGTGTATTCATGGGATGTTTTCTCTGTGGTGGAAAAATCTATAACGAGATTGGATGTAACCTTTATATCTCCGAATACACCGGTTCCGCCCAGTACGCGCTTAACGCCTTGATTTAAAACGTTCTCCGCGTCAACCTTAACACCTATCTGGGTGCTGGCATTGCCTGCCGCGGATTCTATGTCGTCGCCCGCAAAAAGAAGGTTGCATGCGCTGTCCAGAATGGTGATGTTATTGGTGTTCTTGCAGCCAAGTGCGGTAGCTATACCTTTGGCAAGGAATGAAGCGTTGTCCTTGGTAAACTCTTCGCCGTCCGCAATATTTACATAGATAGTGGCACCGGCCTGTTCTTCTTTGGAAAGAAGGGTTCCGTCATTCTCGGGAATGTTTAACTCAACCGTACAGGAACGGATGGCCGGGAACATATTTACAAAATCTTCTTCGAAAGTACTCTCGAGATAGAGCTTGTATTTTTTGGCCTTGTCGGCTTCGGTTACGGTGAAGCTGCCGCTTAAGGCTTCTTCAATGGTGTAGCCGGAGGTGGTGATGCCGGAGCCTGCAAGAGTCAGGCGGGCTTTTGAAATCAGTTTCTTGGGAACTTTTATCTGAAGACCGTCATCGGAAACCTTGTGTTCAATCTCGGCTCCCTCCAAGACTGTGGTAATCTGGGAAGCTTCTTTGGTGGATTTACACTGCTCAAGAATGGTGTAATTGGGGGAAGTCAGAACCGCGTAAAGAATTACGAACGCCACAATAACACCTGCGGCAAGCATCACCACAAGTGTCTTTTGCTTGGAAGAAAAATTATTCCACCAGGCTACTATTTTTCCCCAGATTTCTTTAAGCTTGTTAATAATCTTCTCAGCCATAATCCTACTCCCCGATCAGGTATCTAAGTTAAATCTGCATATTCATTATTTCTTTGTAAGCATCCAGGAACTTGTCTCTTACAGCAACGGTGTACTGAAGAGCCGTGGAGGCTTTGTTGAGCGCTATCATTAAGTCATGGGCATTCTCCGTCTGACCCATGGCAAACTTCACTTCTTCGTTCTCAGCGTCCGAAAGAAGGCTGTTGGTGTTGTTGATATTGTCTATGGCGCTGTTTAATATGGTCTCAAACATATTGCCCGAAGGCGCTTTCTGTTTGACAGCCTCAACGTTCTCCGCCACTCTTACGGGTCCCACCGCAGACATAATCTTAAAATCCATAAATATCCTCCCCTAAATCAATGGATTACAGTAATCTCTTACTGCCCGATGCTTAAGCCCTTCATGGCCATGGATTTGCTGGCGTTAAAGGCTGTGGCATTGGCTTCGTATGCTCTTGAAGCATCTATAAGATTGGTCATTTCTGTAATGATATTAACGTTCGGATATAATACATATCCGTTTTCATCGGCATCGGGATGCGAAGGGTCATATACCATATTCATCTCGGTAACCGTGTCTTTGTAGACGCCGCCCACCTTAACGCCTTCACCGGAGTATTTGTCCATGGATTTGTTAAGGACTCTGGAAAAAGGAGTCTGTTTGCCTTTTTCCTGGAACGTGACTACCTTTCTTACGTAAGGAGTGCCGTCGCCGGTACGGGTGGTATTGGCATTGGCCACGTTCTCGGAAATAACGTCCATACGGTATCTCTGGGCCGTAAGTCCGGATGCATTTATGTCAAAAGAAGTAAACATTCCCATATAGCACTACCTCCCTACTTCATAACGGATCTCAGATTGGAGAATTCCGAATTGATACTGTTTAAAAGGCCTTCGTACTTAATCTGGTTCTTGGCCAAAATTGCGGCTTCCGTTTCGGGATCCACGTTATTGCCGTCAAGTCTGTAGGAAAGGCCGTTGTAATCTTTGTAGGTGCGAGCCTGCAACTGGTCGGCTCTTAAGTTCTTAATCTTCGCATCCATAGTGGTGTACTGCGAATGCTTCAATGCTTTGGTGAGTTCCTTCTCGAAGGTGATGTCTTCACGCTTATAACCGGGAGTAGAAACGTTTGCAAGGTTATTGGCTATTGCATCGTTTCTAAGCCATGCGGCATCCGCCGCTTTGTCCAGCACATTGATGTAATCAAATGCATTTGATTTAATCATTTTGCCTCCTTAAACGGTGTGCATCATACCAAATATAGAATCCCAGGGCACAATACACCTACCTTATTTCATTATAAATAATTTACAAAAAAACACAAGATGATTTTTGACAAAAACCACATAATATTGTGTTTTTTCTTATAATTCAATACAAGATGTAGGTTTACATAATATTTTCTTTGCTTTAAGAAATGCCCTAAAACAGCACCTTTCGGGACTTTTTGGAAAAATCAAAACCACAAAATCTTGTATTTTATGAACGGAAAAAGGGACCTCAAAATGAAGTCCCTTTTCCAACTTTGTAATCCCTTACCCAATACATGGTACACTCTTAATGCTAATGAATAATTAACGGATTGTTAAAGTGATTTATCTTTCTTTAATTTCTCGATTTCATCAAATACCGCATCGTTTAAAACCTTGATGTAAGTTCCCTTCATACCGGAGGATCTTGACTCGATAACTCCCGCACTTTCAAACTTTCTTAAGGCATTAACGATAACCGAACGGGTGATTCCGACTCTGTCGGCAATCTTGCTGGCAACCAAAATACCTTCCATTCCGTCAAGCTCGTCAAATATATGAGTGATGGCTTCCATCTCGGAGAAAGAAAGGGTGCTGATGGCCGAATGCACAACCGCAAGTTTTCTGGATTCCTCGGCATTTTCTTCATTGACGGCTCTTAACATTTCAAGACCCACAACGGTGGTGCCGTACTCACAAAGAATAATGTCATCTATATCGTACTGAACGTTGCATTTGTAAACAAACAGGGTTCCCAGTCTCTCTCCTGCGATTTCGATGGGAGAAATAACTGCCTGGAACTTATGAATATCGGTATGCTCGAAGCCGAGGGTGGCAAGGTTAACGTTTTCTTTTGTAGACAAAACGGCAAGCAGACGTTCGTTTAACATGTTATCGATGAAGCCCCCCACATTGTTCTGGATAAGCTCATCGATAGGCTCGATGCCCGGAGCGTTACCTACACCCAAAACCTTACCCTTTTTACTGATAACAAGGATGTTTGAATTTAAGATTTCCCGCATAACCTTGCAGATATCGTTAAATACAACTTTACTGGAATTGTTGTTATGAAGCAATTTTCCGATTTTTCTGGTTTTGTCAAGTAATTGTACGCTGCTCATCTAAACTCCTACCTCCGTGGGAAAAACGATTAAAGGTTAAAAAGCATACCTAACCCCATGAGTGTAGGAATATTGTAGCACTCAATTATTAAATAATCAACCATTTTACAACAATTTAAATAAATTCTCTCTAATTTCATGAAATTTGGCAATAATTCTGTGTTTTATAAACATATGCAAAAAATGGAGCGAAGATTGCTCTTCGCCCCTTAAATTGTCTTATTTGTCCGAAATGTTTCCACATTCGGGGTTAGAACATACAAGTTTATTGCCCCTCTGCAGGTAAATACTTCCGCACTTTTCGCATTTTTTGTCGACAGGCTTTTGCCATACCATGAAATCACATTCCGGAATTGCGATACAACCGTAGTATCTTCTGCCCTTTTTGGTCTTTCTGATAACGATGTCCTTGCCGCACTTGGGACAGGGAACACCAATCTTTTCGAAATAAGGCTTGGTGTTACGGCACTCGGGGAATCCGGGGCAGGCCAGGAACTTTCCGTGAGGACCGTACTTTATAACCATGTTACGTCCGCAAAGGTCGCAGACTTCGTCACTGACTTCGTCCTGAACCTTAACCTCCGACAGGTCTCTCTCCGCTGCGGAAACAGCCTGCTCAAGGTCCGGATAGAAATTGGCCACGATGGTCTTCCACTTAACGGAGCCGTCCTCAATACCGTCAAGAAGTGCTTCCATGTTGGCGGTAAAGTTAACGTCGACAATGGTGGGAAATGCCTCATTCATCATCTTGTTAACCACTTCGCCGAGTTCTGTAACAAATATATTCTTGCCTTCTTTGGCCACATAATGACGTGCAAGGATGGTGGAAATGGTAGGTGCGTAGGTACTGGGACGACCGATGCCGAGTTCCTCAAGAGCCCTTACCAGGGATGCCTCGGTGAAATGGGCCGGGGGCTGTGTGAAGTGCTGCTTGCCTTCCGCTTTGTCAAGCTTAAGCTTAGTGGATTTTTCAAGAGTACCGGTAAAAGAATTGGCACTGAATTCATCTTCGGTTGCCTCTTCGGGGGTCTCAGTATATACATTCATAAAGCCTTCAAACTTGGGCTTGGCCGCACTCATGGAGAACTTGTGGCCCCCCGATGAAAGCTTAACGCTTGTGGTCTCATAAACCGCATCGGCCATTCGGCTGGCTACGAAACGCTTCCAGATAAGCTGATAAAGTTTAAACTGATCCTTGGAAAGATAATCCTTAACTTCAACCGGAGTTCTGGTTACAAGAGTGGGGCGGATGGCTTCGTGAGCATCCTGAATCTTGCCGCCTTTGCCGGATGATACTTCGGTTTTCTTCACATATTCCGCGCCGTAAGCTCCTTCAATGTATTCGGATGCCTGGCGAACCGCCTCGTCCGATACTCTGGTGGAGTCTGTACGAAGGTAAGTGATAATACCGGCTGTACCCTCTCCCACATCTACACCTTCGTAAAGCTGCTGTGCAATACGCATGGTCTTCTGTGTGGAGAAATTAAGGGCTTTGCTGGCCTCCTGCTGAAGAGTGGAGGTGGTAAAAGGAAGGGGAGCCTTTCTGACTCTCTCTCCCACTTTAATATCTTCGATTTTAAAATCGCTGCCGTCTATTTCTTTTAATATCTTATCGGCTTCCGCTTTGTTCTTAATCTGTCCCGAATATTTGGCCTTTAATGCCTTGCTGATGCCTGAAGCCTTCAAAGAAGCTTCGATGGTCCAGTACTCTTCGGGTACGAAAGCATCTATTTCATTCTCTCTGTCGCAGATAATTCTTAAAGCAACGCTCTGTACGCGTCCGGCGCTTAAGCCTCTTTTAACCTTTGCCCAGAGAATGGGTGAAATCTTGTATCCCACCATTCTGTCAAGCATACGTCTCGTCTGCTGTGAATCCACAAGATTCATATCGATATCTCTCGGATTCTTTAAAGATTCTTTGACAGCATTTTTTGTAATTTCATTGAAAGTGATACGGCTTACCTTTTTGCCCGAAAGCTTTAAAGCCTCCAAAAGGTGCCAGGAAATGGCTTCTCCTTCGCGGTCAGGGTCGGTTGCGAGATAAACTTTGTCGGCTTTCTTGACTTCCTTCCTGAGGGCGGACAAAACATCGCCTTTTCCTCTTATTGTAATGTATTTGGGTTCAAAGTCATGATCCACATCAATGCCCAGCTGACTCTTGGGAAGGTCTCTTACGTGACCGTAGCTGGCCATTACTTCGTAATTGGAACCCAAGAATTTCTTGATGGTATTAACTTTTGCGGGTGACTCCACTATAACCAGATTCTTCGCCATTTGTGCTCCCCTTTTGGTAAAGTTGATACAACGTGTGTAAATATACACTATATTTTTTTCTTTCGCAATAATTTTTTCGTTAATTTTTTTATAACGATGCTTTTTCCTTCATAATTAATAACGTTGTAATGCGTTATTGTTACAATAATAAAGATTGAAGAGAGAACCTCGGAGGGCAACAAATGATTTATATCATTGAAATAGACTGCATCTGTCTTTTTGCACTCATCTTTGTCGTAAAAAGCATGCACAGTAAAGGCAGCATGATAGCATCTTCAAAGTATATCTATCACGCCGGCTATTTTACCATGCTTGTTATTGCCATGGACATTTTAAGTCTTCTTATCGAAAACAAACGTGTCGGCATTTTAAATGACTGTATTCCCTTTAACTATCTTGTAAACATTGTATATTATCTGGGCTCCGCCTGCGCTTCTTACCTGTGGTTCATGCATGTCGAGTACACCATCGACAGTGTATTCTGGAGCCGCAAGAAGCACTTAATCTTATCCCAGATACCGGTATTTATCAGTTTTGCTCTCTCAATAATAACCATATTTACAGGCATATTATTCTATATTGATTCAAACAACTCCTATCATCGCGGTTCTTTTTTCTATGCCAATAACATCATCTGTTATTTTTACGCCATTTCATGCTGTTCTCATGCCTTTGTAACCTCCTTCAGAGAAAGAGACTATCTGAAAAAGAGGCAGTTTCGGCTATTGGCCGGCTATATTTTCTTTCCCGTGCTGTTTGCCCTGATTCAGTTGTTTTTTCCCAAGATTCCCACAATACTGGTCGGAATGACCATCCCGATTATTTACATTTATACGGAGCTTCTGGATTTACAGATTTCCACCGATTATCTTACAGGACTTAACAACAGAAACCAGCTAATGCGTTATCTCGACATACTTGCGGCCGGTCCCACAAGGGACAAAGAAATATATCTTTTCATGCTGGATGTGGACAGCTTCAAAAAAATAAACGATACCTACGGCCATGCCGAAGGCGACCGCGCTCTGATTAAAACCGCAGAAATACTAAAAAACTGTGCGGGAGTTTACGGCGGCTTCGTTGCAAGGCTGGGCGGAGACGAATTCACTTATGTGGCCGAATTTGAAAATGACGAATATGTGGCTGAAGTTAAAGCTTTTTTCGAAAAGGCCGCCGCCGAAGCATCAAAATCCCTTGAATATACTCTCGGTTTAAGCGTAGGATGCGGGAAATACACTCCCGGCCTTAAGATATCCGAGCTCTTCCAGCGGGCCGACACCGACATGTATGCCGCAAAAGCAGCCGGAAAGAAGCTAAGAGGCGTGTAAAATCAAAGCGCCTCTTTTATTATGCTTCCACGGTCGCTTACCACAAATCTTCCGGCTCCTATACTCTTAAACATTCCCTTCTGACACAAGCTTACGCAGATTCCTATCAGTTCATAAGCGGGCAGTCCCGTTTTTCCCGACAGAATATCCGCAGTTACCGAATCCTCCTCCGCCGATTTGAGAGTCAGTTTTTCATTTGCCGAAAGAAAATCCGTTGAAGGAGCGCCCTTTTTTGTCCTGTCTTCTTTTGCAGGAATTACCTGTGAATAGGAGTTTAAAAAGTCCGCCACAAAACCGTCGAGGTCGCTTATAATGCCGGCTCCCTGTCGGATAAGCTCGTTGGTGCCAAAGCTGGTGGTATCGCTTATGCGCCCCGGCACCGCATATACTTCTCTTCCCTGTTCAAGGGCCGTATCCACCGTAATAAGGGTTCCGCTCTGAGCCTTGGCTTCCACAACGCATACCACGTCCGAAAGTCCCGAAATAAGCCTGTTGCGAAGGGCAAAAAAATGGGGTCTTGCTTCCGTTCCCGGTGCATGCTCCGACATTACTCCCCCGGTTTTTAAAAGCTTGTAATAAAGCCCCGAGGATTCTTTGGGATAAATGACATCTACCCCGCCGCCAAGAAGCGCCAGCGAATACCCTCCCGAGTCAATCACGGCCGTCTGAGCAATGGAGTCGATTCCTCTTGCCATTCCGCTTATAACCGCAACTCCCGCCTCCGAAAAGAGCTCCCCAAGCCTCTTTGCTACGTGAGCACCGTAAACCGAACACTCTCTCGCTCCGATGATTGAAACCGTCGGCATATACCCTTCTTTAAATTCACCCTTCAAAAAAAGAATGGGCGGCGCATCCTTAATGTTTTTTAAGCGCTTCGGATAGTCCTCGGAATCTATGGAAATAAGCTTAATCCCCTGTCTTAAAGATTCCCTGTATTCAGCTTCGATATCCACTTTTTTCTTGCATTCCTCTATCAGTCTTAACTGTCCCTCGCTGAATACCCCCGTGCTTTTTACCGTCTTAATATCCGCTTCATAAAACTCCCTCGGCGACGCAAAAAACTCCTGCATTTTAACATACGTCTTAAGCCCGATGCACGATGTCTTGGAAATATAGTATAAATAATGCATCTCCTCTTCTTTTGCCCTTAAAATTGCCTGTTTGAAACTGCCCATAATCATCCTCCTATGTATTCCGGAAACCTGTACAAAGAAGCCTCCGACAAATGCTTGATGCCCACTTCCCAGTCCCCGTCAAAGTCCGCAATAGTGCGGGCCACTTTAATCATCTTGTAAAAAGAACGCATGCTTAAGTTCATGGTTTCGTACAAAGAATAGGCATAATCGTATTCTTCTTTGCCAAGGGGAATATATTTATAAATCTTTGATGAAGGAAGAAGGGAATTAAACTTAAAAGTTTCGTTTTTGTAGCGCTCACTCTGAACTCTTACCGCCGCTTCAACCTTCTTACGAAGTTC
>CAMNCH010000009.1 GCA_946534145.1 uncultured Lachnospiraceae bacterium | reverse complement strand
TCGACACTGCGGGTATGAACCGCATGCTCTAGCCAACTGAGCTATCTCGCCATATATGTAAGTCGTATAGATGGGGCCTATAGGGCTCGAACCTATGACCCTCTGCTTGTAAGGCAGATGCTCTCCCAGCTGAGCTAAGACCCCGTGTCTCAACCGACTTGATTAGTATACAAAAGCGGTGCATGAATGTCAAGCATTAATTTCAAAAAAACAAAGAAATTTTATTGTTCGAAAAAACATGCTTGAAAACCGCCTATTTGCATCCCGGACAACCGCCGCAACTGCCTGCGGGACCGTTTAAATCCCTGATGCTTCCGATGAGGCATACTGCGTGTGCCGCTATGCCTTCTCCTGCACCTGTGAAGCCGAGGCCCTCTTCTGTGGTGGCCTTAACGTTTACGCAGGATAACTCTATGCGGAGTGCATTGGCAATGTTCTTACGCATATCGTCAATGTGAGGGCGCATCTTGGGCGCCTGAGCAAGAATTGTAGCATCTATATTCTCCACATAGTACATCTTGCTCTCAAGAATGTCTCCAACGTGCTCAAGAAGCTTAATGCTGTCAGCTCCCTCATAAGCAGGGTCGCTGTCGGGGAAATGAAGGCCGATGTCCCCAAGGGCCGCCGCGCCGAGAAGCGCATCCATTACCGCATGGGTCAGCACATCTGCGTCTGAGTGACCTAAAAGTCCCTTCTCATAGGGGATGGTGACACCCCCTATGATGAGCGGACGATTCTCAACTAATTTGTGAACATCGTAACCGTGTCCTATTCTCATTTACATCCTTTCAGGCGCTTCAAATCCCAGCATGTCTATGCAGGTCTCCAACACCTTTTTTGTAAGATTGATAAGTGCAATGTATGAACCCTGTTTCTTCTCGTCTTCTTCGGACAAAATCTTGGTCTCGTGATAGAAGGAGTTAAGGGCGTTGGCAAGATCGTAGATATAAGCACAGATCTTGCTGGGTGCAAGCTCGTTGTAAGCAGCTTCCACAGTCTGTGAAAAGAAGGTGAGTTCCTTCATAAGTTCTTTTTCCGAAGCATTGTCGATACCGCTAATCTTGCAGTCTTCAACTTTCTTGCCGGTCTGTACGTATTTTTCAAGGATAGACTTAATACGTACGATAGTATAAAGAATGTAGGGACCTGAGTTTCCTTCAAAAGAAATGAACCTCTCCATATCAAAGATATAATCTTTGGCGGGGATGTTGGACAAATCTCCGTAGCGAAGGGCTGCGCGACCTACCATTTCGGAAATGCGCTTAGCGTCTTCTTCGCTCATGTCCCTGTTTTCTTTAATCTTGGCATATGTTGCGTCGTTAATATCATTCATAAGCTGTTCAAGACGCATAACGCCGCCGTCACGGGTCTTAAAGGGCTTGCCGTCTTTGCCGTTCATGGTACCGAAGCCTACGTGAGCAAGGTTGGTATTCTCGTCCACAAGTTTCGTCTTGTGAGCGCAACGGAATACCTGCTCGAAATATAAGTCCTGACGCTTGTCGGTTAAATAGATGAAACGGTCGGGATGATATTTCTCCTGACGCACCATGATGGTGGCAAGGTCAGTGGTGTTGTACAAAGAAGCTCCGTCTGACTTCAAAATAATGCAGGGAGGCATTTCTTTGGTATCTGTATCCTCTTTGACATCAACTACAAGAGCGCCTTCGCTGATATATGCGTAGCCGCCGTCCTTCATGTACTGAACCATGCCGGGGATAACATCGTGAACGGAGGATTCGCCGTTCCAGAGGTCAAAATGTACACCGAGCTTGTCGTAGATACGACGCATATCGGTTACCGACACGTTGATGATATGCTTCCAGAGTGCGCGATAGCCGCGTACACCTGACTGAAGCTTGAAGGTGGCTTCCTGAGCCTTTGCTTTGTACTCCTCGTCTTCTTTGGACTTCTTGGATGCGGTAGGATAAATCTCTTCAAGGTCTGCCACGGTGAAGGGAGGCTCCGAAGGGTATTCGCCGGTATATGAATCGTCAAAATAAGGAAGATCCGGCTTCCTCAAAGAAAGCTCATGCATAATAAGGCCCATGGGAGTACCCCAGTCGCCCAAATGTATGTCGCTTATGGTCTCGTGGCCCATGTAACGGCAGATACGGTTAATGGCATCGCCGATAACGCCTGAGCGAAGGTGTCCCACGTGAAGAGCCTTGGCAACGTTGGGTCCGCCGTAGTCAAGCATAATCTTTAAGGGATGAGCCGCAGGCTCAAAACCGAACTTCTCATCTTCGGACATCTTAGATACATAGTCCGAAAGAAAGTCGGGATTGATATTTAAGTTGATAAATCCGGGCATTACGGCATTCACTTCGGAAAAAACCTTGCTGTCCTTAAGGTTCTCTGCAACCGCATTGGCAATGTTGATGGGAGCGGTCTTTAAAGCCTTGGCAAGGGCCATGGCACCGTTACACTGATATTCGCAGAGGTCTGGGCGGTTGGATACGCTTACCTTGCCTGCTGATTTGTCATAGCCTGCCTTCTCAAAAGCAGACATGACCTCTTCTGATATAAGTTCAAGTATTTTCTTCATTTATTCTGTTCCTCTTTTTGAAAACGGACAGCCGCAGTAATCCTGGCGGTAGAGTCCGTATTTGTCGCTGAGTTTTACGGAATGCTTGAAGCCTTCCTGTTTCTTAAAGTCGGAGGGAAGCCATGAAACGCCTTCTTCACGGGCTATGCGCTCTCCTGTTTCATTGATTAAACGGGCATCCTTAAGAGGGCTTAAAGTTAAGGTGGTGGCAAAAAAATCATACCCTTCGGCACGGGCCTTACGGGCGGTTTCACGTAATCTTAACTCAAAGCATTTGGCGCAGCGACTTCCACGTTCGGGTTCTTTTTCCAGTCCCCGTGCGGCTTCATAAAAGAGCTCGGGCTCAAAGGCGCCGATGGCAGTTTCTATATGAGCCTCAGGATATTCGCTGTTAAGGATACCCACCAGTCTCTTAAGTTCCTCCGCCCGCTTGTCGTGCTCGGCTCTGTCTGTGATGTTGGGGTTGTAATAATAGGCAGTTATGCGAATCTTACCCTCAAGATACGTAAGACAGTGGCTGGAGCAGGGTGCGCAACAGGCATGAAGCAAAAGACGTTTGGAACGGGTGTCCTCACATGCAAGGATTTCGTCCAGTTTCTTTTGATAATTAACAGCATTCATAGGAATATAAATATACCACAGGCGTGCAAAAATTGCACGCCCGCTTAAAAATCTTACTTAAAGTAGTTAACGCCCGATTCGAATATCTTCATATCCTGTTCGCCGTAAATGTTAACGGCTACGGAGTCACCTCTTCTTTCGGAGTGAGCCATCTTACCGAAAGCTCTGCCGTCAGCTGAAGTGATACCTTCGATGGATGCGTAGGAACCGTTAATGTTGAATTCCTCGTCCATGGAGATGTTACCTTCGGGATCTGCATATCTGGTAGCCACCTGACCGTTTGCAAAGAGTTTGTCAATCCACTCCTGTGATGCTACGAAACGGCCTTCTCCGTGGGATGCGGGGTTACAGTAGGTAGCACCTAAGATAGCGCCCTGAAGCCAAGGGGATTTGTTGGAAACAACCTTGGTGTAAACCATCTTGGAGATGTGGCGGTTAATGGTGTTGTAAGTAAGTGTGGGCGAATCGGCGGTCTGAGCGTCGATTATCTCACCGTAAGGCACCAGACCAAGCTTTATGAGAGCCTGGAAACCGTTACAGATACCGAGAGCGAGACCGTCGCGCTCATTAAGAAGCTTCATAACGGCTTCTTTAAGCTTCTCGTTTCTGAAGGCGGTGGCAAAGAACTTCGCACTGCCGTCGGGCTCGTCACCTGCGGAGAATCCGCCGGGGAACATGATAATCTGTGCCTTTGCGATTGCTTTTTCAAATTCTTCAACCGAGTCTCTGATGTCCTCGGGATTTAAGTTCTTAAATACTTTGACAATTGTGTCCGCGCCGGCTCTCTCAAAAGCCTTTTTGGAATCGTATTCGCAGTTGGTGCCGGGGAATACGGGGATGAATACGGTGGGACGTGCCACTTTATTCTTGCAGACATAAATCTTGTCTGCCTTGTAAATCTTGTCTTCAAGAGCCTCTGTTCCCTTGTAAGCCTTGGTGGGGAATACCTTCTCAAGGGGCTTCTTCCAGCACTCAAGGGCTTCTGCCAAAGAAAGAGTCTTGTCCTTGTGAGTAAATTCGGCGGTGTCGTTAACCTTGCCGACATAAACCATCTCAACATCCTCAGACTCGGGAAGTGAAGAAACTTCCGCAAGGATTCCGCCGAGAGCGTTGTTAAAGAGGTCTTCAACATCCACATCCGCATTAAAGGAAACACCGAATCCGTTACCGAAAGCCATCTTGGCAGCGGCTACTGCGATACCGTTTGAATCGGTGGTGTAAGCGGCTTTAACCTTTCCTTCGGAAGCAAGCTTGCCAACCAGCTCAAACATAGCCATTGTGCTCTCGTAATCGGGCATGTCGAATTCGTCGTGCTCGATAGGGAAGTATACAAGCTTGTCTCCCGCCTTCTTAAGCTCAGGGGTAATCACGTTCTGTTCTTTTGCAACATCAACGGCAAAAGAAACCAGTGTGGGAGGAACGTCTATGTCATTGAAGGTACCTGACATGGAGTCCTTACCGCCGATGGAAGGAAGGCCGAAGCCTACCTGAGCATCGTAAGCACCAAGGAGTGCCGCAAAAGGCTGGCTCCAGCGCTTGGGATCCTCGGTCATACGTCTGAAGTACTCCTGGAAGGTGAATCTTATCTTCTTGAAATCACCGCCGGAAGCAACGATTTTGGACATGGATGAAAGTACTGCGTAAACGGCACCGTGGTAAGGTGACCAGCTGGAAAGGTAAGGATCGAAGCCGTAACTCATCATGGTAACGGTGTCGCATTTGCCTTCCAATACAGGGAGCTTCGCAATCATGGTCTGAGTCTCTGTAAGCTGAGTCTTACCGCCGTAAGGCATAAGTACTGAACCTGCTCCGATGGAAGCGTCGAAGGTTTCCACAAGACCCTTCTGGGAGCACTCGTTTAAGTCGGAAAGAACTGCCTTTAATGCACCGGGCATATCTTCCGCTTCAACTGCGGTTCTGACTTTATCTATACCGATTTTCTTGAAATAATTGTTGTGTTCGTCGGGCATCTCGACATAAACGCTTGTCTCCTGATGAGCGCCGTTGGTGTCAAGGAATGCTCTGGAAAGGTTAACTATTTCCTTGCCTCTCCATGAAAGTACAAGTCTGGGCTCCTTGGTAACTTCAGCTACCTTAACAGCCTCAAGATTCTCTTCACGGGCGTAGTCAAGAAAAGCATCTGCGTCCCCCGGGTCTACCACAACCGCCATACGCTCCTGAGATTCGGAGATGGCAAGTTCGGTACCGTCAAGGCCCGCATATTTCTTGGGCACAAGGTCGAGGTTGACTCTTAAGCCGTCTGCAAGTTCACCGATGGCAACGGATACGCCGCCGGCACCGAAGTCGTTACACTTCTTGATAAGTCTGGTGACTTCGGGACGTCTGAAGAGACGCTGAATCTTACGTTCGGTGGGGGCGTTACCCTTCTGAACCTCTGCACCGCAGGTCTCGAGTGAGGCTTCTGTGTGAACCTTTGAGGAACCTGTAGCTCCGCCGCAACCGTCACGGCCGGTACGACCGCCGAGAAGGATAATGATATCTCCGGGATCGGAGGATTCACGAATTACGTTGGCTCTGGGAGCGGCACCCATAACTGCGCCGATTTCCATTCTTTTGGCAACGTAATTGGGGTGGTAAATTTCTTTGACATAGCCTGTTGCAAGGCCGATCTGGTTACCGTAGGAAGAATAGCCTGCTGCGGCACCCTTAACAAGCTTCTTCTGGGAGAGCTTGCCCTTTAAAGTTTCGCTTACGGGAACGGTGGGGTCTGCCGCACCGGTCACACGCATAGCCTGATATACATAGGAACGTCCGGAAAGGGGATCTCTGATAGCGCCGCCGAGACATGTAGCAGCACCACCGAAAGGCTCGATCTCCGTAGGGTGGTTGTGGGTCTCGTTCTTGAAGCTTACCAGCCACTCTTCTGTACGTCCGTCGATTTCAACGGGTACCACGATGGAGCATGCGTTGATTTCGTCGGTTTCTTCCTGGTCCTGAAGTTTGCCTTCTTTTTTAAGCTTTCTCATAGCCATGAGGGCAAGGTCCATAAGGCAGACGAACTTGTCATCTCTGCCCTTGAAAATCTCTTCTCTGGTATCGAGGTAGCTCTGATAGGTGGTCTCAATGGGAGTCTTGTAGTAACCGTCTTCGAAGGTTACGTTCTTAAGCTCGGTAGAGAAGGTGGTATGTCTGCAATGATCCGACCAGTAGGTATCGAGAACACGAATCTCGGTCATGGAGGGATCTCTGTTTTCTTCGTTCTTAAAATAATTCTGAATGTGTAAAAAGTCCTTAAAGGTCATGGCAAGATTTAAAGACTTGTAAAGCTCTTTAAGCTTGTCCTCTGCCATATCCTTAAAGCCGTCGAATACGATAACGTCTGCGGGCTCGTTAAACTCGGTAATAAGGGTAGCGGGCTTCTCAAGACCTGTCTCTCTTGAATCCACAGGGTTGATGCAGTTACTCTTGATACGGTCGAATTCATCATCGGTAATGTTGCCTGAAAGAACATATGTAACCGCAGTCTTGATAACAGGCTTCTCGTTCTCGTTAAGAAAGCCTATACACTGTACGGCTGAATCGGCACGCTGGTCAAACTGACCGGGCAGGAATTCCACGCTGAATACTCTGTCGTGGTCGCCCACCTCAATATTCTCAAAGAAAATGTCGTCTACAGGCGGCTCGGAAAAGATGGTTCTGACCGCTCTTTCAAAGGTCTCATCCGATACACCTTCAACATCGTAACGAATTAATACACGTACCCCCGTAACGCTTTTAATCCCCAGGAAACCGGAAATCTCCTCACACAGTTCTTTCGCCTTAACCGCGAAAGGCTCCTTCTTCTCGACATAAATTCGTCTTACGTTTCCCATGCTTACAAATGCTCTCCTTTAGCTTAAAAAATATTAAAAAGAATGAGACCCGCCCGGGCCTCATCCGTATTATTCTTCTACAATAAGGCCGCTTAAAATGTATAAAAGATGCATGTCCACTTCTTTCTCCGTAACACCGAAGGTGGCGGCACCTATTTTAAGGCCTTCCATCGTATACATTATATTGCGTGCGGTAAGGGCGCAGTCTTCGCAGTAAAGGTCTCCGCTTTCGCTTCCTTCTTCCAGAATACCTGTAAGAATGTTGACCTTGGCATCGTAACGTTCCTTGAAATAATCGCTTGAAGCGCCGTCGGAATACTTTAAAAACAGGTATTCGTAAACGGCAGCGGACAAATCATTGTCCTTGGTAAGGATTTCTTTCTTGAGTTCGTTTAAGAACATGACAAGAGCATCCCCCGCGCTGTGGCCCTTTAAAGGATCCGCGACTGATGTGTCCGATTGCTTAAGACATTCAAGAAAAATCGATTCCGTACTGTCAAAATAAATATAAAGACCGCCACGGCTGATATCGCAGGCTTCCACAATATCCTTCATGGTAACGTTCTTAAATCCTTTTTTTGCAAAAACTGTTCTGGCGGTGTCTAAGATGTACTGTTTCTTCCTGGCCGCTTTATCACTCATAACCTGTTCCTCATCTCAAAAAAAATAATTACGATTCTTTAATCGCATCAATGGGGCCGTCCCAGTGCTCCACAAGTTCCTTCATGCGTCTTACGACCGCAAGGAACACTCCGTCTCTTACTGCCTGTGTCCAGAGGGTGCCTTTGGTAGCGCCTCCCAAAACGTACTTGCTGAGAATGGCACATAAGATTGCGCCTGTCTTAATGTCGGCGCGCTCGGTGGCCTTAATCTCGTCTTCCACCGTTTTAATGAACAATTCCGAATATACATAAGGGTAATTCTTGTCCATGAGACCTGTCTTACCCGCATCATTTACAAAATTAAGAAGCATGGCTTCGTAAACCGGAAAGGCTATGGATGATGCCCCGATTCCGTTGTCATCGTAAGTTCTTGAGACATTGGCACCTGCTTTGGACTCAAGCCAGGGCAGATATGTCACAAGTTTTTCAACGTCGCTTCGATGTTCTATAAGATTGAATTCCCGCATGCGTCCTCCTCTTTAAAGCCCCAAAACACAAACTCCCACAATACTTTTCATATTTTACCATAGATGAAAAAAAACACAAGATGAATATTTGCCATAAAAGGCATTTTTCCAAGGTTTTTTATGCTTTCGTATATTTGCCGATTTGTCAGATAAATATTCAAAAAATTATGTTATTTTTAACAAATATGGGTTAGAATGAATCTGTAGGGGAATTTTTGGCATAATACAGGTTAACGGAGGGTTATTCGTGGCAGCACAAGAAGTTGCAAAAGGCAAAATAATATGCACCGAGGGACAGCCCCTTGATGCCATTCACATCATAGTGGCCGGAAGTGTGAAGGCGCACTTTTCCGGTGGCGACATTATCTTAAAAAAAGGAGATATCGTCGGTCTTTGCGACGTCGGCTCCGATTCCCATTTTTTCACCTATACCACTCTTGAAACTTCATCCTTTGTCTCCTTCCCCATCAAGGGCAAGACCACCGTGGCAGCCATTGCCAAGGCCAATCCCGAAGTGGGCAAAATGATGCTTTCTTCAATTATCAATCAGGTTTCTTTAATCTTTGCGGCTTACAGAACCGCTACCGATGCATGCACCGGTCTTTACGAAAAGATTAAATCCCTTTATTCCGATTATTCGGATTTATGCGCTCAGAACAACGTTATTTCCCGCTCTCTTCCTGGCATCGGTGAACTTGCGCCGGTGGAGCTTGAAGACGTGCCCGAGGACTGGGTGCTTCCTTATTATATTTCCATGAAAGAATTTCCGCCCGAATTAAGAATCGCTCTTTCTTCAAGGGTCGCTTTCTTAAACGGTTTCATTAACAAAGCCGGGACGGATGTGCATACCGTTTTCACTCCTTTAAGTGAAATGGAGGATTACTGCGTCGAGACTTCCAAGCTTCTTTTGCAGGAGTCCGGTCTCGATCTGTTTGATTTGTATACATCCCTTCTTTTTAAGCTAAAGCAGGGAACTCCCGCAGCGGAAAAGGTTAAATCCATAGTGGATGAAATCGTTACCTTTGCCCGTCGCGGAGGTCACGTGGACCCCTCGGTTGTGGATGCCAAATACAATGAGTTTTCCTCCAAATATGCGGGGCTCAATGACGGTTCCGCCTCATCCGAAGACTCTTCCGCTCCCGCCAGTCAGGATCTTACCAATGCTACGGACATTATTCTTGACTACTCCGATATTGACGAAGAAGACAAGAACCGCTTTAAGACACTGTTAAACCAGTACAAGAAGCTTGCGGACAAAGCCTCCACCGAAGATTCCGCAAGAAAGCTGCGCCTCGACCTTACGAAGGCCTTTTATCAGGTATACAACGAAGCCTTTAAGCGCGCGGTTTTGGAGATTAAAGTGCCTAAGATTATGCTCATGTTCTTTAACTTCGGTTTTGTGGACGCAGAGCTTGCGGGCATGGAGAATGCCAATTACCTCTACAAAATTGCGGAGGACTTTCGCGGCGAGCCCTACAAAGGCGTCTACACCGCTTACGAATGGTTAAGTTCAATTTACCGCATGACCAAAGAACCCTGCCGTAACGAGTTCGATGCTGACTTCCAAGCAGCCCTTCACGAAATGAAGATTCAGGGCAAGATTACCGATGCCCAGGAAAAAGCAATGTTTAAAGACCCCGAGGAGCGTCTCATGTTCGAGCTTAACAACATGTTCCCCATGGTCAACAAAGTTACTTACGGGCGCTTAAGTTCCTTCTGCCCGGTGCTCTCCGAAAGCGATATCATAAAGCCCCTTCAGTCCTGCATGGTTACTGTGGACTCCATTGAGGAAAGCTACAAGAAACTTGAAGCCATCGACTATGGTGCTTTCTACAGAGAGACCATTTACACCAACGAAAAATGCGGTATTTCAAGAGAGATGATTAACGTGCGGGTTCTGCCCGACATCATTCTTATGCCAAACGTCGGTACCAGAGGCGTAATGTGGCAGGAAATCGAAGGCAAGAAACGTACCACTCCTTCCCGCTTTATGATTTCCGTATTCCATGTTGAAGATCTTCCCACCACAATCGTCCGTCTCGTAGGCGAGTACCGTTGGGAAATGTGCAAGCGCGTTCAGGGTGCCCGCTGGAACGATGTTACCGAGCGTTCTCTTACCAGTGAATACTTTGATTACATACAGTTTTATAAAAAGAACAACGAACTCAGCGCCGATGCCAAAGAAAAAATCAAGAACAGCCTTACCAAGGCCAAAAACTCCTTTAAGGAAATGTTCGTAAGAGACTATATCACCTGGGTAATGTTCGAAGGTGCCGGTTCTCCGAGACTTAACAAGCTTGTGCGCGGAATCATGGTTACCTACTGTCCTTTCCCGCTTGCATTAAGGCAGAAAATTGTTGCCAACCCCATGTTTAAGGATTTCATCGAAAGGTACGAAATAAAAACCTCCCAGAAGCTTCATCATTACGATAATGTTATCCAGAAACTCAGTGTTTCGGGCCAGGAAATACCCGAAGAACTGACTTTAAACAGGAAATTTATCGAGGGAACGATTTAGTTAACATAAGTTTGAATACTTGAGTGATATTGTGCTATTTGCCGTCAATATAGTTGTAGAACAACTTCAATATCCGCGTTATACTTTATTTGTACTTGGGAGACACCCCAAGGACTATTCCGAGAAAATTCCCCTTTTACACAAGCGAAAAGATTAGGCTAAGCCTAATCTTTTTGCTTTATACGAAATTTTACTTTTAACTTCCGGAACAATTTAAAAGACCCCGATTCTTAAGCATCAGTGCTTTTGAATCAAGGTCTTTTTTGTACTATTTGTGTTCCACCTTTATATTGCCCTTGGCCTTGTGAGCCGACACATATACGGTATACTCACCGCTTTCTGCGGCAGCAACGGAAAACTCGCTTTTGTCTTCGGCCTTTCTGCCGTCGGCCTTGTATATCTCTTCGCCCGCGGAATTCTTAATAACAAGGTCCATAGAGCCTTTCTCAAGATTCCAGGATACCTTTAATTCTTCCCCTGCCTCAAGATTAAACTTCTCGCTGTCTTCTTTGTTCATGTAGTTAAAAGAAAGTTCGAAGGCATCCGGCTCGGTATTTCTCACACGGCTTCCGTCAAAAACCCTGTCCGCCCCCGTATTAAAGTTATTCTTAATTACAAAGAAGAAAATCACCAGTGCCGCAACAGCAGTTGAGGCAATCAGCATAATTGCTAATCTTTTATTCATACAGTACCACTCTCCTCTCCTGTAAATCTGTCATCATTATAACTGCCTTTTGAATAAAAAAACACCGAAATAGTGCAAAATTAAGATTGTTAATTTATTCTTTAGGAAAAATACAGATTTATATGCACCGGATACCGATAAACGCAAGCTTATGGCTTTCTTTTTACACTATCCTTGTAAGACAGGTGATTCTGAAACGGTCAAGATGGGTCCAGGGCAGGTATCTTCTGTCTGCGCTCCACTCATCGTTGATGATGAGGAATGTGTACGTCCTGCCGGTGGTTTTGTCTCTGTAGGTCTCATACCCGTATACGGTAATGGTGTGGTTAAAGTATATTCCGTAAGCTATGGAAAGCAGGAACGGAATTCCTGCATCCAGCAGTTTGGTGGCACGTCCCGCAGGTACCATATACTCAGCCGTCACTCTTTTGTCGGAGTGCCCGAAGTCCTTAAGAACAGCCTTTAAGAAGCGTCTGTTGTTGTAGACCGGTATGCCCTTCTCCCGCTCATAATTGTAGCCGTATCTGTCTCCCACCTTGCGAATGGTGCCATAGAGCCTGTCAGACTGCGCCGGTATATCGGAGAAGCCTTCCGCGTCCCTGTAAAAAGAAAGCAGATTGTAAACCCCCGTAAGCGTACAGTTTGAGTGATTGTCAAAATGCTCGCACAGAGCCTTTCCCACGGAATCAATTACGACTGACTTAATCTTTTCAAGGGAAGCTTCGTCAATATTCTTCACATTCTTTAAATACAAAATCGGAGCGGTCACAAGACCGCCCCGAAGGTTGTTTGAAATCGGTTTCTTCATGATTACCTTCTGTAGATGCTGGCAAGAGTACGAAGCCATTCCCTTTTCTCCTCGCTTATGGCATCGTTCCACAAGCGCCAGCGCCAGTTATTGCCCACTGTGGCGGGATGGTTCATACGGGCTTCATTGCCCAAAGCCAAAATGTCCTGCATCTGTAGTATAACAACATTTGCGATGGATGAGTAGGCCAATCTTATAAAAGCATCGGAAATTTCTTCTTTTCTGTGAATACCGAGATACTCATAGAGAAAGGCTAACTGGTAATCGCTCTTATCCTTAAAGTAACCCACAATCGTGTCGCTGTCGTGGGTGGTACCGTAAACCACGCAGTTGGAATCCTCGTAATTGTGAGGAAGATATCTGTTGCCCGGGTCCTGATCGAAGGCAAAAAGAAGGACTTTCATACCCGCCCAGCCAAGCTTGTTCATAAGCTTACGAACCGTAGGAATTACAACTGTACCGAAATCCTCAGCAATGATGGTGGTCTCCCCGGCGGCCTCGCAGATAGCATCCGCAAGCTTCTTGCCGGGAGCCTTGCGCCACTTGCCGTTGGTACCGTCCTCGTCACCTGCGGGCACACAGTAATCCTTGACCACGCCCACAAAATGATTGATACGTATTACGTCATAGAGCCTGGTATTGATTCTGATGCGTTCTTTCCACCAGGAATAATCGGTTTCTTCAAGAACATCCCAGTTGTAAAGAGGATTGCCCCAGTTCTGACCGCCCTTGGAAAAAGCATCCGGCGGGCAGCCTGCAGTTTCCGTAAGATAGCCGGCTTCGTCCATCATGAAAAGTTCCCTGTTGGCCCAAACGTCGGCGCTGTCTTCGGATACGTAAAGCGGTACCTCGCCGATTATCAAAATGCCCCGTTTATTGGCATATTCTTTTAACTTAAACCACTGGATATAAAATTCGTACTGAAGGAATTTCCAAAAAAGAATATCTCTCTCATGCTCTTGCTCGAAGGTCTCAAGATAGGACTCTTCCCTGTATTTAAGACCGTTTTTGTAGTCCTGCCATTTAGAGTACTGATTGACCTCCTTAATGGCCATGAAAAGAGCATAGTCGTGGAGCCAGAAAACATTGTCGAGGCAAAAAGCCTCAAATTCCCGGGAATTGGTATTGAAATTATCAAAGGCGCTTCTCAAGACCTTGAAGCGATTGTGAAAAATGGCGGCATAGTCGATTCTGTCGGTTTCATTGCCCCAGCTGTATTCGCTTATGGTGTCAATGTCCAATAATCCTTCATCGGCCAAAGCTTCCAGATCGATAAGGTAGGGATTGCCCGCAAAAGCAGAAAAAGACTGATAAGGGCTGTCTCCGAGACCCGTAGGTCCCAAAGGTAACACCTGCCAGTAGGTCTGCTTCAAATCTGCCAGTAAATCCACAAAATGATAAGCTTCCGTTCCAAGAGTTCCGATTCCGTACCGGGAGGGTAAGCTTGATACCGCCAGTAATATCCCCGCACCTCTTTTTAGCTGCTTCATAAATGCCCCCGAAGAAATTTCGTAATGTTTCGTATTTAACTAAAATTTATCATTTTTGTATCAAAAAGTCAATTCGGCAACATGACGAAAATCTGCCAAACCGATTTTTTGCAAAAGAAAAAACCGTACGTCAATCGTACGGTTTCATAAGCAGGGGCAGTAGGAATCGAACCCACATCGATGGTTTTGGAGACCACTGTTCTACCTTTGAACTATGCCCCTGTATTCAGTCGGCTCTTAAGCCGACTGTTGAATTATAGCATAGTAATTCTATGTAATCAAGCATTATTTTTTGGCTTTTCCAACAGATTTTCTTTCCACAAATTCGGGACGTAACATGGTACGGCTCACCGGAATTTTATGAAGAAGCGAATCCAGTGTGAAAAAGGCAAGACGCCCAAGCTCCAGACGTTCCTGACGGATGGTGGTGAGAGCAGGCTTAAGCCGGGAAGCAAGCGGAATATCGTCAAATCCCACAACGCTTATGTCCTGAGGCACCTTAAAAGAACGCTTCTTGCACTCTTCTATTACACCGGAAGCTATAAGGTCGTTACCGCACAAAATAGCGGTGGCGCCTGCAGCTATCATACCGGGTACGTAATAAGGAGCACTCTCGGCCACGTAATAACCGTGAGCCACGAGTTTTTCGTCATATTCAAGCCCATGCTCGGCAAGTGCCGCTTTATAGGCTTCATCACGCTGATTGGTAATCATGGAATTGGGGGAACCGTTTAAGAAGGCAATCCTCTTATGACCAAGCTCCGTGAGCTTTGCAACCGCAAGACTTAAGCCTTCGTAGCTGTCCGTTCCCACATAGCCTACGTTGGGATTTAACTTAACGTAGTTGTCCAGAAGGGCTGTGGGTATGGTGGTACGGTTCATCTCTTCCATCCACTTGTCCATAAGGGCCATACCCATAATAAATGCCCCGGAGTAGCCGTGCCTCAGCATATATGTGTCGTAGCGTTCTTTGGCCTGGACACGCGCATTGATGGGCACTACTTCAACATCCCATTTATCCCTGTAAGCCATCTGCTCAAAGCCAAGCACCAGGTCGTAACCGAAGTCCTCTTCCTTGAGATACTCCATGTTCTCCACTAAGATTGCAAGCTTCTTTAATTCCTGCTTGCGCATTCTTTTGGTCTTGTAGCCCATTTCGACTGCGGTGTCAAGCACCAGCTGTCTTAAGTCCTCACTGATATCGGGGGCTCCGTTAAGTCCCTTGGATACTGTGCTGACCGCTACTCCCAGCCTGTTTGCTATGTCTTTGATAGTTGCCATGTAAACCTCTTAATTAAACTGTTACTTCGATATGCATTACGCTGCATGCGGGCAAGGATAAAGAAATCTTGTTGCCTTCGGCCTTAACGCCGTCAAATGCCTTAACCTTAACGGTTTCGGGAGCATCAAAGGTGTTGTGAGCCTGCATTTTATCTGTAAGGATATCTGCCTTAACCGCCTTAACGGGTGTCTCGGCAAAGAAGCCTTCGATATCATAAGACTCGGTGGCAGAAAGGTTACCGAGGGTAACGTGAATCTTACCTGCCGCATCAACGGATACCGACTCTGTAAGGTTGGGAACCTTGAAGTCGTCTTCAACACCGATACGTGTGGTGTCGATTGAGCTTTCGAGAAGTTCGCCGTCCTGATGATATTTGTACATGTTAAATACGTGATAAGTGGGTGTCTTAACCATCTTGTCACCTTCTGTAAGTATAACAGACTGAAGCACGTTGACAAGCTGGGCAATGTTGGCCATCTTAACTCTGTCGCAGTGCTTGTTAAAGAGGTTAAGGTTAATGGCAGCAACAAGTGCATCACGCATGGTATTCTGCTGATAAAGGAATCCGGGATTGGTGCCGGGCTCTACGTCGTACCAGGTACCCCATTCGTCAATCATCATGCCGATTTTTTTGTCCGGATCGTATTTGTCCATGATGGCGCCGTGACCTTTGATAAGGGTCTCCATGTAAAGGGTACGGCTGAGAGTCTGATACCAGGACTTTTCATCAAAGTCTGTGGAGGAACCCTTAACTTCCCATCTTCCGTTGGGAATGGTGTAGTAATGAAGGCTTAAGCCGTCCATTAAGCAACCCGAAGAGTGGTCAAAGCAGGTCTCAAGAACCTTCTCTGTCCAGTGGAAGTCACCGGCATTGGCACCGCAGGCAATCTTCTTGATAGGCTTAACAGCGCCGTAATTTCTGATATATGTCTGGTATCGTCTGTACAGGTCTCCGTAGTATTCGGGACGCATGTTACCGCCGCAGCCCCAGTTTTCATTGCCTACTCCGAAGTAGTCAACGGTCCAGGGTTCTTCGTGACCGTTTTTGGTACGCATGTCAGCCATGGGGGATACTCCCTTGAAGGTCATATACTCAACCCATTCGCTCATCTCCTGAACGGTGCCGCTTCCTACGTTACCGTTAATGTAGGTCTCACAGCCGATCTGGCGGCAGAGTTCCATAAATTCATGGGTACCGAAGCTGTTGTCTTCCACAACTCCGCCCCAGTGGGTATTAATCATTTTCTTACGGGTTTCTTTGGGTCCGATACCGTCTTTCCAGTGATATTCGTCCGCAAAGCATCCGCCGGGCCATCTGAGCACCGGAAGCTTCATCTCCTTTAAAGCCTCCACTACATCGGTACGCATTCCGTTTACATTGGGAATGTCCGAATTCTCTCCCACATAAAGGCCTTCATAGATACATCTTCCGAGATGCTCGGAAAAGTTTCCGTAAAGTTCTTTATTGATGTGGCCCTTTTTAACGTTGGGGTTAACATACAATTTGTACATTGACGCAGTCTCCTTTAAATAATTTAGTAAATCGTTTTATCAGTCATTAAAAAAACTGTACTATATTTTCGCGCCAATGTCAATGAACCATGGGAATATCCAGTGCTTCTTTTATGTTGGATACGGGTATTATTTCTATTCCTTTAAAGGATTTGAGTCTGTCGGAAATATTGGAGGCGGGGAGCACAACCGTTGTAAATCCAAGCTTGTAAGCCTCCGCAACACGCTGTTCTGCCTGACTTACGGCACGAACTTCGCCGCTTAAGCCCACTTCGCCGAAAATAACGGTTTTTTCATCCACCGCTTTATTCCTGAAGCTGGATACTATGGCCATAACTGTAGCAAGGTCCAAAGAAGGCTCATTAATCTTAAGTCCTCCCGCAATGTTCACATATGCATCGTGGTCACCTATATTAAGGCCCGCCCGCTTCTCTATTACCGCCATAAGAAGGTTGACCCTGTTAAAGTCCATGCCGGTAGTCTGGCGACGGGGTATGCCGAAATTGGAACGGCACACAAGAGCCTGAATCTCTATCATGACGGGACGGGTGCCCTCCATGGAGCAGGTAATTACGGAACCGCTGGCGTCTCCCGCTCTTCCCGAAAGCATGAATTCCGAAGGATTCAAAACCTCCGCAAGGCCCTCCGCGCGCATCTCAAATACGCCTATTTCGTCGGTGGAGCCGAAACGGTTCTTAACGCCCCTTAATATTCTGTAGGACGCATGTCTGTCCCCTTCAAAATAGAGAACGGTATCCACCATATGCTCCAAAACTCTGGGGCCTGCCACAGCGCCTTCTTTGGTCACGTGGCCTACGATGAAGATATTAATTTCAAGCTGTTTGGCTATCTGCATGAGAAAAGAAGTTGCCTCTCTTACCTGGGAAACGCTTCCGGGAGCAGAGGATATGTCTTCTTTGTACATGGTCTGGATAGAGTCGATTACCACGGTTTCGGGGGCTTCCGCCTTAATGGCCTCGCCTATGTCCGAAAGGTTGGTCTCACATAAGATTTTGAGAGTCTCAAAGTCCGTGCCCAGTCTGTCTGCACGCATCTTAATCTGGCGAAGGGATTCCTCGCCGGATACGTATAACACTTTATGGCCCGTCTTCGTAAGGTTCCTCGTAACCTGCAAAAGAAGGGTGGACTTGCCTATGCCGGGATCGCCGCCGATGAGTACCAGAGAGCCTTTTACAATGCCCCCTCCCAGTACTCTGTCAAATTCGCCGATGCCCGATGATATTCTTTCGCTTTCCCCGCCGGTAATGTCTTTAAGCATGACGGGAACCGCTCTGCCGGGGGCGAAGGTCATCTTACCCGATTTGGAGCCTTTGTCCACAGGCTCCTCCACAAATGTATTCCATTCTCTGCAGCCCGGGCACTGACCCAGCCATTTGGCTGATTCATAGCCGCAGGACTGACAGAAAAAAGCCGTTGATTTTTTGGCCATTATTTAGCTTCCTTTTTGACAAAAACGGTTTCGTCGTTCTTTCTCGTGGCGGTGACGGTGTCCCCGAACACAATGTTTTTCTTAAGTATTTCTTCCGCAAGCTTGTCTTCGATTTCCGACTGGATGGCTCGCTTTATGGGACGTGCACCCATTTTGGTGTCCGTGAATTTGTCAACGATATATTTCTTAAGAACCGGCGAAATCGTAAGCTTAAGCTCCATCTGCTCTTTGCAGCGGTCGATAAGTTTCCTGGAAATAAGGGTGACTATCTCGCCCATGTCCTTTTTGTTGAGTGCCCTGAATACCACGATGTCATCGATACGGTTGATAAACTCGGGCTTGAAGAGTTTCTTAACCTCTTCCATAACGTGAGACTTCATAGTGTCGTAGTCTTTTTTCTCGTCGGTTTTGGCCGAGAATCCCAGGTTTTTGGGCTCTACGATTCTGGCGGCTCCGGCATTGGAAGTCATGATGATGATGGTATTTTTAAAGTTAACCTTGCGGCCCTTTGAGTCGGTAATATGACCGTCGTCAAGAACCTGCAAAAGAATGTTGAACACATCGGGGTGAGCTTTCTCAATTTCGTCAAAAAGCACTACCGAATAAGGGTGTCTTCTGACCTTCTCCGATAACTGTCCGCCGTCGTCAAAGCCTACGTAGCCGGGAGGCGAACCAATCATCTTGGAAACGGAATGGCTCTCCATGTACTCAGACATATCAACTCTGATAAGTGCGTTCTCATCTCCGAACATAGCCTCTGCAAGAGCCTTGGAAAGTTCGGTCTTACCTACACCGGTGGGTCCTAAGAACAGGAAGGAACCGATGGGGCGGTTGGGGTCCTGAAGGCCTACACGCTGACGTCTCATGGCCTTGGAAATCTTGACTACGGCGTCCTCCTGGCCGATTACGCGTTTGTGAAGGATGGATTCAAGTTTAAGGAGCCTGTCGCTTTCTTTTTCCGTAAGTTTCTTAACGGGTACTTTGGTCCAGACTGCCACAACGTCAGCGATGTGGTTCTCGTTGACTTCGCCTACGAAGTTCTCTCTGGCGTTGCGTTCTTTGGCCTCGAGTTTTCTAAGTTTGTCATTTAAGGCATTCTGCTGCTGCCTTAAGGGTCTGTACTCGTCGTACTGACCGTTGCGCCATGCGAGAAATGCCTGATTGCCCACGGTTTTTATTTCTTCTTTGAGCGCCTCAATCTTGTCGGTGTATTTAAAGCTCTTTAAGCGCACCAGTGCACCGGCCTCGTCAATTAAGTCGATTGCTTTGTCCGGAAGATGTCTGTCGTTAATGTAGCGGGCGGATAAGCGCACTGCCGTCTCCAAAGCTTCGGGAGTGTATTTGACTCTGTGGTGCTCCTCGTATTTGGGAGCTATGCCCGCAAGAATCTGAAGAGCCTCGGCCTCGGTGGGCTCTGCCACGTCGACGGGCTGGAATCTGCGCTCAAGAGCTGCGTCCTTCTCCACGTACTTACGGTATTCCGCGAGAGTGGTGGCGCCGATTAGCTGAAGCTCGCCCCTTGCCAAAGAAGGCTTTAAAATATTGGCGGCGTCTATGGAACCTTCGGAACCGCCGGCACCGATTAAGGTATGAAGCTCGTCAAGGAACAGAATAATGTCTCCCGCTTCCGTAACTTCCGAAAGAAGGCGCTTCATCCTCTCTTCAAATTCGCCGCGGTATTTGGTACCTGCCACCATACCCGACAAATCAAGGGTAAGGACACGTTTATTCTTAACCGTGTCGGGAACGTCTCCCGCTGCGATTCTTAACGCAAGGCCCTCTACGATGGCGGTCTTGCCCACACCGGGCTCACCCACAAGACAGGGGTTGTTCTTGGTGCGTCTTGAAAGAATCTGTATAACTCTGGTAATTTCGTCGTTTCTGCCTATAACCGGGTCGAGCTTGCCTCCCTTGGCAAGGGCAGTTAAGTCTTTGGAATAGGACTCAAGGAAGTTGTCCTTTTTCTTTTGCTTGCTCTTCTTTAAGTCTTCTTTGGCCGCCTGAGGGTCCTCGCCCATGGACATGAGGGTCTGGATGTAAATCTCGGTAGGGTTCTTTCTGAGAGCCAAAAGAATCTGGAGTGCGCAGTTGCCGCCTTCACGTAAGATGGCGAGAAGAATGTGCTCAGTGCCCACGGTGCCCGAGTGATATTTGGCCGCAAGTGCGGAGGCATCGTCAAGAAGTGTCAATGTTCTGGGTGAATAACCCGCACGCTCCTTGACCGCCGTGGTGCCGGGACCCATGGTAAGGTCGCTGATAAGGTCGTATACGGCATCAATATCGATGTTGTTCTTTCTCAGTATCACACCGGCAAGTCCGCTTTGTTCTTTAAGCATGCCTAAAAGTATGTGCTCGCTTCCGATGTAGTAATGTTTAAGTTTCTTGGATTCGTCCGCCGCAATTTTGAGTACGGCTTCCGCATTATTGGTAAATGGAAGTCCCATAGGTTTCTCCCTTCAAAATTTTCGCATATTTTCACGTATGACTAATTTTATCATATATTGGGAGATTGAATATAATTTTTCTCTAAAATTTGCGGAATTAATTTGGGAATTGTTCTCACGGCCTCAGGATAAAAAACAAGGGCTTCCCGGCGCCTATCACACCGAAAAGTCCTTGTTAATAAGGCATTATTTTACTTTAGCTCTGAATTTGATGAAGGTAACGGCTGCTGCGGAAATAACTCCGAGTCCCGCAACCACAGCTATGGCAATGGGTAAGCCGCTTGTGTGCTTGTCGGGTGCCGCCAAAGCTACCGCGTCATCGTCGATTTCGCTTACGGATGAAGGAGCTGCTGCGGTTTCTTCTTTGGTCTCTTCTGCAGGTGCTTCCTCCGTTACGGTTTCGGTAAGAGGAGTTTCGTCTTCCTCAATTTCAGCCTCGATTTCTTCGGTAACCTCTGCTTCTTCAGTCACAGGTTCCTCGGTTACTGTGGCATTGCCGCGGTTTCTTACGGAAGGTCTGTTTGCCGCGGGAGCACTCTGTCCGGGAGTTTCTGTTACGGGTGCCTGAGTTTCGGTATTGGTACTTCCTGAAGCTGGTGCCGCGGAAGAACCGTTGCCTGAACCTGAATTACTTGAATTACCGGAATTGCCTGAGCCTCCGGCTGCGGGCTGAGTAGGTGTAACGGGTGTTGCTTCGGGTTCTTTTTCATCGTCAAATAAAGAATCGTCCACATCGTCCTCGTCGGTTTCGCCAACGGGCACTTCTGCCTTAACAACGCACAAGGTAACGTCCTTGAATTCAAAGAATCCGCCGTTCGCCTGTGAATCGCCGAAACCAAAGTCAAGGTGGCAGTCGTCAAGGCTTGCGGTTGCCACGAATTCGGTCTCGTAATAGCAGAAACCGTCTTCGTCAACGGTACTCATATCTGTTGCAACTTCGATTGCGCCGGAGATAACGGTCCAGCTGCCGCCGTTTTGCTGAACAATGTATTTATGGGTTGCAAGGTCGGTCTTGTACTTGTAGGAGAACTTGTACTTAACGCCTGCGGATACGGAGAAGTTGGTGCTTCCGATCTGAGGTGAGTACCAGCTGCCGCCGCTTACGATACCGTTAAGTCTTACGGTTCCGTTTTCTTTTTCCAGAGGAAGCTCTCCGCCGCCGCCGTTGTCACCTCTCCATTCGATGGCCTTGCCTTCGCCTACGGGCATTTCGTCAACTGCGGGTCCCTGATGTGCACCGTGCATGGTTACGTTATCAAGCATAACTTCGGTATTCTTGGCAAAAGTAAGCTTAAGGGCACCGGCGCCAAGGTTCTCGGTTACATCAAGTTTAACCGTAATATTTCTTACGCCTGACTCAGGGTTGTAGGAAACGGTCTTGTAAGCCGCTTCGTGACCCTCTTCGTCAAGAAGAGATACCTTAACTGCCGTAGCAGTCTTGCTGTAAAGATCAAAGCTTACGGTATATTCGTCTGCCGTCATGGGAATGCCTGCCTGGTACAAAGAAGGAGCAACGCCCTCCTCCGCACTGATTTCGGCGCGGCGCTCGTAGTACTTGATACCGTCTGCGATACCCTCATGATTGGTCTTGGAAGCGATGTCGATAACTCTGACGTCGCCGTCTGCAAGCTTCTCTGTAGTGTAGCGGGGAACTGCCACTGTGGTCTTCTCTCCTGCGCTCCAGTAAGCAAGCTTGTAATTGCCTTCGGTAAAGGTCGAATTGTAAATCATATTGCCGTCGGAAAGAATCTGTCTTCCCGCTTCCGATACTCCGAGGAGTGCGGGGTCAACGATTTCAACCTTAACATTTGAGATATATACGTCTCCGAGTCCCGCTGCACCGATGTTAAACTCGATACGGCAGTTGTCGAAATTCTCTGTCTGCTGGAATGTATAGGAGTATGAAGCAGCCGCCTTCTGAAGAGCGAATGCCTGCACACCGTAGGTGCTCCAGCCCGCATATTCTTTTGAATCGCAGTTAACGGTCTTGCCTGTGATGTCGCCTTCGGCATAAGCGTCGAAAGAAACTCTGTAGACATATCCTGCTTTTGCATCGTAGTGACCGATTAACTGTACGGAATAATCGTTTCCGCCGGCCTTAAGTACGGATACTTTGTCCCATACCTTGCCGTTTTCGTCTGTGTAAACTTCAGCTGCCGCATCAGCATCGCTCTGGGTGGAAAGATACCACTTGCCTGTTCCCTGAGCTGCGCTGTCGTCGTGACCGCCGGTGGTTGCCACAAGATTGTCTGCCGTTACGGGGGCAATCTGATTGATGCCTGCGTAATCTTCCCAGTTATCGGTAACGCCCTGAGCTTCTCTCAAAACGTACTCGGGATAACCTTCGGTAAGCTGATATGCACGAACGTAGTCAACGTACATGTTGATATCGTCGCGGAAGTTTGCTTTATTGGCCTTTCCGCCGAAGTTGCCGCTGTCGATGGCAAGGTTCAGAAGAAGGTAGAAAGGCTGGTCAAAGGGAGCATCAAAAGAAAGGGAACCCGATGCGCCTGAAATTGTGCTCTCCCAGTTGGTGGAAGTGTAAATGGGTTTTCCGTCAAAATACCAGGTAATCCGGCCGGGTCTCCAGTCAACACCATAAGTGTGGAAGTATGTAAGAGGGCTGTCCAAGTCCACATAACCGCTTCCCTTGTATACGTGTGAAGGTGTGCCCCAGTGAAGGGTGCCGCAAGCCTTTCCTTCCGCTATCATGGCTGCGGTGGTCTCCATAATATCAAGCTCGCCTGATACCGGCCATCCGCCGTAAATTTCGGTGCTCTGAGGAAGCATCCAGAATGCGGGCCATGCACCCTGAGTTGCGGGCATGGAGATTCTTGCTTCTACGTAGCCGTAAGTTAAGTTAAAGAGCTCCTCTGAAGGAGAAGTGGAACGAATACGTCCGGAGGTGTAATGCTTGCTTGATTCGTTACCGTATACGTAGCCGTTTTCTTCGTAAGAACCGGTAATTCTGAGTAAGCCGTCTGCCACACCGTCACCGGTAAGGTCTTCGTTAACCGCAATATTCTTGGTTCTGTCGGTATACGCCTGAAGCTCGTTATTTCCCCAGCCGTAGTTGTTGCAGTCTGTGGAACCGTCGCCCAGCTGATAGGCCCAGTTGTCAAGGTTCAGACCTGTGTTGGCATCTACTCTCGCATCGCCGTAGTTACCGTCAAATTCATCGTTCCAGATGAGGGTGTAGCCGGGCTTTTCAAGAGCGGGAGCGGCAAAGTCGCCGGAGTTGTCGTTAAAATCATACTCGGGTCCCTTGGGAACGTTGATGCTGCCCATGTCGTCCTTAACTTCTTTGCACTTAAGATTGGTAATGGTAACGGAGCCCGATAAAGCCGCTTCTTCGCCGGGATTCTGGCCCAGTGCAAAGAACATATAAGGTTTCTCAGAGAATACTCCGCACTCAACTTCCTTGGAGTAGTGAAGAGTTTCGCCCGCCTTAAGCTCTACGGTTTCACCGATGAAACCTGAAGCGTCGTCAAGCTTTAAAAAGAATTTCTTGTCAATGGTCGATGTAACGTCAAACTCGATAACATAGTTTGTGTTGTTTTTAAGACCTAAGTCTTTAATGATGTACTGAATGCCCCATTCGTTGCCCCAGCCAAAGCAGGGTGCTTCGATGGTGACGGTGGTGCCTTCTTCTTTTGCGGAAGCGTTGGCGCCTGCCCAGTCTGAGCCTACGTACAGTTCTGTGTTGCTTGTTTCAAAATTCACCGCATCCGCATCGGCAACTTCTTTTTCGGAAGCCTGTGTAAAGATGCTGTGAGGGATGTCTTCGTTAATCTCGTAAATTGAGAAGTTGTCAACTCTTACGGAGTGCTCGCCTGCCTTGTAGGCATCGTCGTTAATAACCATGCCGAGGCCCGCAAATACTCTTGCGTTGGTTGAGCCCGCACCGAGTTTGCCTGTGAAAGCGGTAACGGTGGTCTTCTCGCCTGCCTTAAGGTTGTAGGTCAGGTCGTCAAAGAGCATAGCGTAGCCGTTATTCAAATCGTCTGCGCGAAGCATTGCAAGCTTGTCCTTTGAGGAGATGATGTCGAACTTAACAACGTAGTTCTTGCCTGCCTCAAAGTTAAGGCCGGCCTGCTCAACTCTGGTCTGATAAGCTTCGAAGCCTTCATAACCGGTAATGGTAAAGAAGATTGCGCCGCCAATTTCGGTAATGTCGGCACTTGACCATTCAACCCAGTCCTCGTGCTTGCCTTCAACGCTGACTGCCAGGTTGTCACCTACGGTGGTGTAAGCATAAACCTCTGTAGCCGGAGTCTCGGGTGTTTCTGGTGTTTCGGGCACCTCGGGAGTCTCAGGTACTTCGGGTACCTCAGGTGTCTCGGGCACTTCAGGTACCTCGGGTGTTTCGGGTTCGGGCTCAACGGGAGCTTCACCCTGAATTGTCAGCGTAAATGTTCCGGGGTTTGAAAGAACATCGTCCTTCTGTCCCTGAATGCTGACAGTATATTCTCCCGCAGCATAGTTGTCGGGATACCAGTGATAGCCGAGAGTCTGGTCCTCATAGGCTCTTAAGTATCCGTTGTCGGCGGATATGGTCACGGTATATAAATCATATCCCGCTGCGCCCCATACGGCGCCGATTCCCTGCTCGGAATTGTAGTCGCAGACAATGCCAAAAGGCACCGTCAACTCGCTGTCAATGACCTTACCGTCCGCAAATGCTTCAAGCGGAGTGAGGCCCACTGACGTAAATGCAAGCAACAGTGCCAGCAAAGTCGCAAAGATACGCTTTGTAACTTTCGTCTTTTTCATATTAACCCTCCCAATACATGATGATGTTACACTAAGGTAGTTTCATTATATGAGAGGGAAAATCCCGACTTTAAGTCTGCTAATTTTAGAAAGGTGTCATTATTTTACAGCAAGGCTTTTTTAGGAAAAAGAAAGAGCTCCGCGGTCATAAACCTTGGAACCCTCTCTTTAGGAAGTTATGGCTATTGATTGTTCAAATCAGTCATTTTCCCTGCATGAGTTATTTTTTTGATATCTTTGTAAATTGATTTCTTTAAACTGTAGCAATAACAGGTCTCCTCCGTAGGAGAAGTATAAAAGTGGCATACCATGTCATATGATAAATCGGGATCATTTACATAGACAGACAGTTCTTTACCGTCAGTTGTATGAAACCTTAATGCCGAAGCATAATCGGGTGCACCGGGAGGTATTTCCAAAGCATCATCCTCCCCGGGTATTTCTTCGCTCACAACAGCTTCAATCAGCATATCCTTAATGCTCTCGATTGCCTCCTTTGATTCAACGGTATATACCAAATCTATTTCGGCCTCTGTAACCATTGATATATCGCCAAGTTCGGCAAACAAAGAGTTTATTTCTTTAGTGCTTTCTTTAGCGTTCGTGCAGCCACCAATCAATAGAAAAAAAGTGCACATTGCGATTGCAAATAATTTGCTTCGTTTTTTAGTTTTCATATTTTACCTCAGTCTTTAGTAGATATACCACATTCCAAAACTTGAATAATATGTTGAAGAAGCGTTAACTGATACATCGTTTCTTCCAAATGTGTCATTAACCGTTAACCGCTGTACTCCGTCATATCCTACAAGGTATCCCTGTACAACAACACCATGATTCTCTTTCCATGTTGCTCCGGGAACTTTTCCGTTAACACCTACAGCAACCGGAATATCACCGTTAATCTTTGTTTTAATGGTATTAAACGAATAAGATACTTTAGTTGCACTCCAATTGGAAATGCCTCTGTCCTTTAAATATTTTTTGATGCCGGTGGTCTTTGTATTTACGGACCATACAGCGCCGCCATTAACGATTTCGTAAAGCGTCAAGCCTTTGTCGGCAAGATATTTATTATTGCAAAGATATTTTTGTACTTTGCTGTTGGTAGTCGAACCTGAAGGCAGGAATTTGCTGCTTTTATAGTCGTACAAATACTTTAGTAAGATAGCCGCCGAATCAACACCACAGTAATATGATGATGACCATTTGGCAGTATTCTTTTTCAGACTTCCCGACTCAAAAAAACCGTTTCCGCCCATAGGTCTTGCCACTTCGCCTTTTCCGCTCTTTATGGCAAACATCTTCTGTGCCAGAGGCTTTCTCTGCAAAGAAGAAAAGTCCATGGCGCTTTCTTTCGCTTCATAGACGGGAACTACTTCTCCGGTTGCAAGGAAACACAGTCTGTCATCATCAATCTTTCCAAAAACCGAAGTGAAGCCTGTATAAACAAGTTTATTAAACTGCTTGCCCGCAATGCTTCCCTCAAAAGAATACTCCATAATGTCATAGTTAATTGTATTTATTATGACGTATCCCGTATTATCAATATCAAAGCAGATAGCTATAAGCTCGTCATCAAGAGAGTACATTTTTCTGGGATTGGAAATACTGTGATTTCCGTATCCGTTTAGCTTAAACCACTCAGTAAGATACTCTGATTCTTCTTTGTAATCATCAGATCCGTTCAAATAAGATATGGGATCGTCTATGTGTCTGTCATATTTCCCTGCGGCATAGGAATCATTTTTGCCAAAGAAAGCAAATAGTGAAATGATTAAAGTCGCCGCCGCAAACAATATCGCATTTTTAAATGTTTTTTTGCTAAATACTTCCATTGCAAACTCTCCTCAATACATATTATTTATCTTTTGTATACCCTTACATCATCGCCGATTGCGCGATAGAATGTGAAATGTCCGTAATAGTCGTCATACCAGACGTCATCTTCCCAAAGGTCGCCTGATTTAACTTCGTATTTGGGATAAACCTTGATGGTTACGGGATAAGAGTAGGTATTCTCCCAGTTAATGCTGAAAGTATTGGTTTCCGATGTGCTTACGCTTAAGGCAGCTTCAACATACTGAGCTTTAACCTTGCCGGATACCTCAATCTTATTGGTAATGCTGACAGATTCATTAATGGATACTTTTCCGGCCGGACGGCTGTATTCCTTGAGCAGATAGTTCCAATCAGTATATGTATAAACGCTTAAATTCGTTGTAAACCACTCTTCCCAAATTTGGGGATCGTCGGAATGTCTGAAATCTGTTTTTTTGTTTTCCAAATCAGGATAAATATACTGAACAACTTCCACCAGATTTTCATCATAGGCCTCGCCCTGAGAATGGAGATATTCTTTTATCTCCTCGGGGTCGGTGATGTGCTTCTCAATAGGCTGAATTCCCGCATAAGACTTGTGCTGTCTTACGCCCGCATAGGAACCCGTATTAATAAGGCCAAAGCAAAAAGCCCCCACTAACATTGCTGATACCAGTCTCTTAATGATTCTCACGTTAATTCCCTCCTAATTTAAAATAGTTAAGTAAAAGTGCGCAACATGTATAAATACTTATCAAGATACATGTGATATCATCCAGAATTATGCTTCCGCCCGTTATAAGTGTTATAACGGCAACCACAACAAGAACAGTAATCATTATTAATCCGATGTAAAAAAACACGGTTCTTTTTGGTGTCGGCTCTTTCTTTTGCTTAATTCTCAGTGAAAAGAAGACATATGATACCAGGAACAGCACCGACTGAGCAATTATCAAAGCATTGAGAAAGTGATATTCTATAAAGGCGCGTATGCCGCTATAGTAGATATTTCTATTATCAACGGTTCTGACAAAGGACAGCTTTGAGACAAGAGACAAAATATAAATCAAAATAAAGCCGAGTATCGGCAAAATCATGCCAAGGGAAGACAGCAAAAGTTTCATGTCCGTAGGACGTCTGAATGCCACATTATCTTCCGCCGTTTTGTCTTTAATCTCCTCATATGCATCGTTAAGCAAATAGTCAAGCGAACAGTCAAAGAATCTGCTAATCGAAAGAAGGTTATTGATATCCGGTACTGTACCCTGTTCCCATTTGGAAATAGCCTGTCTGGATACATTTAATTCATTAGCCAGTTCTTCTTGTGAGTAGCCTCCGCTTTTGCGCAGCTTTTGCAATTTTTCTGAAAAGTTCATTAAATCCTCCTCTCCACTTTTTTGCGCATAATTAATGTAATCCACCGTTCTCAAACTCACAACCTATTATAGCTTACATTTCCGCAACTAACAGTAGCATTTAATAACTAATCGCAAAAAGTGACGTCTTTTTCCTTTTCATATTCATATTGAAATTGCCAATTCATTTATTTGTCTTAATAGCAACCTTCTTTTTACTACTATTATTTTCCAACATATTACAACAATAGTCCACCATTTTGACATGGAAATTTGACAACCCGGTGTAGCATTTCGGTAATATCTGCATGGCTCGTTGCTATAACAAAAAAAAGCAACACGCCATACCGACGTGCTGCTTTGGATTTTTTATTCAATATTTATTTGTCGTCAAGATCGAGGAAGCCGTATTCCATGTCGTCATCAACGGAAGCTTCGCTGGTACGATGGTAGGGTACTTCACGAACTTCGTGGGTGGAAGCGCCTACGCGGGACTCTGTGGGAGCTACGGTAGCCTGTGCCTGTTCGGGACGAATAGTGGTTCCGTCGGGTCTTCTGATGGTACCGTCGGGGAACTTAATGGAGCCGTCTGCAAGCTTAACTGCCACAACTGCCTTTCTGATGGTGCCGTCAGGCATCTGGATACGTCCGTCGGGAAGTCTTACGCCGCCTCCGGGAACCTTGGCATGAGAAGGTGCGGGAGCAACTTTCATGTCTGCATCCTCACGCTTTCTGGTCGGTCCGACTGTTGCACCGATGGGTGCGCGGGCAGCGGACGAAGGTCTTTCGGGCCTTGAATATTCTTTTCTTTCGGCGGGCTCGCGACGTCTGGGTGCGGGTGCCTCATCCTCTTCTTCGTCTCCCATGAGCCATCTTCTTACGGTTAAGAAACCGTAAACACCTGCTCCTACGAGAAGAACGATAATTGCTATTAAGATACCGATGGTAATCTTTTTCTTTTTAATGTCTTTCTTGTATTGGGTTTCCATCGCCTCATAATTGTCTTTCATGGCATAGATTTCGTCGATGGAAACGGAGGTACCCTTCTGGTAGTTATTGAGGTACCATTTCTTTTCGCCTGTAGCTTCGTCAACTTTGCTGACTGCCTCGAAGTCCTTGTACTCAGGTTCCGGCTCGGGTTCGGGTTCAGGCTCGGGTTCGGGTTCAGGTTCCGGCTCGGGCTGCTTCTCGCGAAGTTCGCCGTCAAGGCTTACAAAATCGTTGCGGATGTAACCGTTTATTTCTTTGCCGTTGTCGCTGTAGGTAACCTGGTACCACTGCTTGCCGTCGGAAGAACCTGTAGCGTAGCCGATAACGGTAACTACGGTATTGGCCTTGGCATTGGCAACAATTGCGTGATTGGTGGAAGCACCGGCTCTTACGTTAACGCTGCCGGTAACCTTGCCTGATACGGGCTCAGCCTCTGTAGGCACTGTAACTTCTGTAGAAACGGGCTGCTGAGTGGTGGTAGTTGTAGTCGTGGTAGTGGACTGGCTGACACCTTCGGTGGTAACAAGGTCGGCTCTGATGTAGCCTGTCACGCCGTCTTTGGTCTTAACCTTGTACCAGGTGTTGGTACCGTCGGATTCACTTCCGAGAACGTCAAGTACTTCATTCTTAAAAACACTGCCCACAGGCGTGCCTGATGCAGCCGCATTGGGACGAAGGTTCGCGCTCTGAGCGGTAACCGTTGCCTTGCCGTCTGCAAAAGCATTGATGGTAAATATAAAGCAAATAGCGAAAAATACTGCTATCGCTCCCCAAATTCTGATTAATAAGGTCTTATTTTCTCTGGTCATGTGTACCCTCCTCAATAAACCGTGCCCGTCCTTTAATCTCTATCTTGCTCTGTTTCACAAGCACAGCTATTATTTTGCGCGAAACACCGGTTGCTCTTTCTACCTCAACGGCATTGGCTCCGGGGTGCTTCTCAAGGTAAGCGCGTACCAGCCCGTAGTCATCGTACTCCGTGTAACCGCATGCTTCACATTTGTACTCCCCGACACCCAGATACTTAAGCATCTTACCGCACTTAGAGCATCTTACCGGGATTTTGTACATATCGTCTCTTAACAGTCCCTCTACATTAATATTGTCGTCCATTTATACCTCGTCTATAGCCTTGCCGATGTCGGTTCTCATATATTTGTTGGCAAAAGAAACCCATTTGGTAGCCTCATATGCTTTGGCTCTGGCTTCTTTTAACGTAGCGCCGGTAGCGGTAACTCCCAGTACGCGTCCGCCGTTTGTAACAATCTTGCCTGCCTCGTTAAACTTGGTGCCGGCATGGAAACAGAAGTAATCCTCCTTGCCCTTAAAGTTCTCAAGGCCGGTAATCTCAAAGCCTTTCTCGTAAGAAAGGGGATAACCGTCGCTTGCAAGTACTACGCAAACTGCCGCATTGTCCGCAAACTTAAGGTCCACATCTTTGAGAGTGCCATTGATGCAGGCCTCACAAACATCTATTATATCACTTTCCATTCGGGTTAACACCACCTGAGCTTCGGGGTCGCCGAAACGGGCGTTAAACTCCAATACTCTCGGTCCCTTGGGTGTAAGCATGAGTCCAAAGAAAATTACTCCCTTAAACTCTCTGCCTTCTGCCTTCATGGCATCCACGGTTCTTTGGTAAATGTTCTCCCTGCAGAACTTGTCAACTTCTTCGGTATAGAAGGGGCTGGGTGAGAAGTTACCCATACCGCCTGTATTTAAGCCTTCGTCATTGTCCTTGGCACGCTTGTGATCCTGAGCGGAGGACATGGTCTTGATGGTGGTGCCGTCCACAAAAGAAAGAACCGACACTTCCCTTCCGGTCATGAACTCTTCGATAACAAGCTTATTGCCTGCGGTGCCAAACTTTTTGTCAAGCATGATTTCTTTGACGCCTGCCATGGCTTCTTCTTTGGTATTGCAGATTAAAACGCCTTTACCGAGGGCGAGTCCGTCTGCCTTTAACACTATGGGCATGGGAGCCGTCTCAAGGTATTTGACAGCTTCATCCGCATTGTCAAAGGTCTCGTAAGCTGCGGTGGGAATGTTGTATTTCTTCATAAGGTCTTTGGAGAAAGCCTTGCTGCCTTCAAGAATGGCCGCATTCTTACGGGGGCCGAAGGCCTTAATGCCGCGAGCCTCCAAAACATCCACAAGACCGCCTACCAGAGGATCGTCGGGTCCCACTATTACAAGGTCTATAGCCTTAGAAACCGCAAAATCTGCGATTTTGTCAAAGTCCATAACCTTAATATCAACGCACTCCGCAATTTCAGCTATACCTGCATTGCCGGGAGCCGCATAAATTTCGGATACCCTTTTTGATTTTTTGACAGCGGTGGCAATGGCGTGTTCTCTTCCGCCGCCTCCCACTATAAGTACCTTCATACCCATTGTGCTATTCTCCTATCTTAATCTCCCCTGCGGCAATCTTACTGACCGTGTCGGGAAGTATAATCCATTCGGCCTGCTCCATGACTCTCTTCTGAAGAATCTCTGGAGTGTCGCCTTCACAAACATCCACCGCCTTCTGAGCGATGATGCGTCCGGTATCGATTCCTTCATCCACAAAGTGCACCGTAGCGCCTGTAACTTTAACTCCGCGAGCCAGCACGCCTTCATGCACCTTAAGTCCATAGTACCCCTTTCCGCAAAAAGAAGGTATTAAGGAAGGATGAATATTTATTATTCTATTCTTAAATTCTCGTATAACACAGGCGGGAACGTTCACAAGGAAGCCTGCCAGTACCACAAGCTCGGGATTGCATTCCTTAATGCCGGCCAAAAGCGCCTCGTTAAAAGCCTCTCTGTCGGGAAAAGTCTTGGGGGAGATGCAAACAGCCTCAGAACCGTGAGCCTTCGCTCTTTCAAGAGCATATGCCCCGGGATTGTTGCTGATAACCCTTACTATCTCGGCATTTTTGATACGGCCGTCATCCATGGCATCGTAAATAGCCTGAAGGTTGGTACCGCCGCCGGATACACATACACAAATTCTCATTTTGGTCTCCAAGATTAAATAAGCTTAACGCCCTTTTCGCCGGAAATGGTCTTACCGATAACGTAAGGGGTGTCACCTGCAGCCTTGATGGCGGCAAGGGTATCTTCAACATCGTTCTTGTCAACGCAGAGCACCATACCGATACCCATGTTGAAGGTGTTGTACATCATTTCTTCGCTGATGTCGCCGGTCTTCTGAAGCATCTTAAAGATTGCGGGAACTTCATAGCTGTCCTTTTCAACTTCGGCTACGATACCGTCGGGAAGCATTCTGGGAATGTTCTCATAGAAACCGCCGCCGGTAATGTGGCTGCAGCCCTTAACGGTTACGCCGTATTCTTTGATGCTCTTTAATGCCTTAACATAGATTCTGGTGGGCTCGATTAAAGCTTCGCCCAGAGTCTTGCCAAGTTCTTCGTAATAGGTATTTAAGTTTTCTTTGGTCATTTCAAAGACTTTTCTGACAAGAGAAAAACCGTTTGAATGAACGCCTGTTGAAGCCATTCCTATAAGCACATCCCCGGGAAGAATGTTCTCGCCGGTGATTAAGTCTTTTCTGTCCACAACGCCTACGGAGAATCCCGCAAGGTCATATTCGTCCTCGGGCATAAGTCCGGGATGTTCGGCAGTTTCACCGCCGATAAGTGCGCAGCCTGACTGTCTGCAGCCCTCGGCAACGCCGCCTACGATGGTGGCAATCTTCTCGGGATAGTTCTTGCCGCATGCTATATAGTCAAGGAAAAACAAGGGTTCTCCGCCTGCGCATGCAACGTCGTTAACGCACATGGCAACAGCATCGATTCCGATGGTATCATGCTTGTCAAGAAGGAAGGCAAGCTTAACTTTGGTACCGCAGCCGTCGGTTCCGGATAAAAGCACCGGATCCTCCATATCCTTAATGGCATCCAGTGAAAATGCGCCGGAAAAACCGCCGATTCCGCCTAAAACCTCGGGTCTGAAGGTGCTCTTGACAGCTGCCTTCATAAGCTCCACGGATTTGTATCCGGCTTCGATATCAACACCGGCGTTTTTGTAATCAAGTCCCATAACGTTTCTCCTTATTTGCTGTAGTTTTTATAGCCGTTCTTCTGAAGGTTTTCGTCCTTTTTCTCAACGGCTTCTTTCATGGTCTTTGTATATTCTTTTAATTTATTCAAAAGGGATGAGTCGCTGACGGCCAGCATTTTAACGGCAAGAAGACCTGCGTTCTGGCCTCCGTTAATGGCTACCGTGGCAACGGGAATGCCGCTTGGCATCTGAACTATGGAGTACAAAGAATCTTTTCCTCCGAGACTGGTGGTATGCATGGGAATGCCTATAACGGGCATGGGGAAAATAGCGGCGCACATGCCGGGCAAATGAGCTGCCATGCCGGCTCCCGCAATAATAACCTTGACCCCTCTGTCCTCGGCAGTCTTAGCATATTCAAAGAAAGTGTCGGGCTCTCTGTGAGCCGAAATAATGCGCATTTCGTAGGAAATGCCGAACTCCTCAAGTACGTCTGCGGCCTTGGCCATTACAGGCATATCGGAGTCGCTTCCCATAACGATGGATACTGTAGCCATTTCAATCCTCCACTAGATTCCTGCGTAAAGAATCATACTTACAATCAGCATGTCAACCACATTCCAGATAATACCGATATACGAAAAAAGATAGAACTTATCGGGCTCGGACTTGCCGAGGGCGCCTAAGATAATGCCTCCCGCGGAAAAAACCGAACACAAAAAGGCTGTAGCTCCAAAGGAGCCTCCCACGTTCCCTCTTCTTGAGTATGACACGATAATCACTAGCATCAAGAAGATAAAAGAAAGAACCGCAAGAACAGTGGAAAAAATGCCTTTTTTCGTATGTTCTTTATTGGAATAGATGTATTTTCGCTGTGTTTTTTTCATAACAATAAATATTGTATATTCAAAATCTTACTAAGGCAATCGGAAAAAAATACGAAAACCCTTTATACCGCGCCGTATTCCTTGTAATATGCGTCAATAGCGGCTGCGATTTCATCGGTGATTACCACGCGACCCTTAACTTCGCGATTGGTTAAGTGTTCTTTGACCTCTGCCATGGTAACGATGGCTGCGGTGTCGAATCCGTAAAGATCCTTAATCTCGTCAAGCGCGCACTTGGTGCCCTGACCTCTCTCCATTCTGTTAAGGGAAACCATAAGGCCTACGATGGTAACGTCTGCCTGAGCCTTGATGATGGGGAATGTTTCCTCGATGGACTTACCGGAAGTGGTAACGTCTTCGATGATTACCACTCTGTCGCCGTCTTTAAGCTTGGAGCCAAGGAGGATGCCGGTGTCGCCGTGGTCCTTAACCTCCTTACGGTTTGAGCAGTATCTGATTTCTTTGCCGTATAACTTGGAAAAAGCAATAACTGTGGCAACGGAAAGGGGAATGCCCTTGTAAGCGGGTCCGAACAATACATCAAAGTCATCACCGTAAGTGTCGTGAATGGCCTTGGCGTAGTATTCGCCCAGTCTCATAAGCTGGGAGCCCGTAACGTATGCTCCCGCATTCATAAAGAAGGGGCTCTTGCGGCCGCTCTTTAAAGTGAAATCGCCGAATTTAAGCACATCGGCCTCTACCATAAATTCTATAAATTCCTGCTTGTAGCTTTCCATAATCAAATCTCCGAATATTTATTTTAAAAGATGCTGTTGATATCTTCTCTCATATCGATAACTGCCTGACGGGCTGCGTCTGCGTAGCCTTCTTCGCCGAAGCTCTTGTATTTGTCCTGCTGATAAGCGGCGATGATGCCTCTTGAGGAGTTAACGATGGCACCGAGACCGTCTTCGTTAAAGAAAGGTCTTAAGCCGTCTGCGGTACCGCCCTGTGCACCGTAGCCGGGTACCAGGATGTAAGCCTTGGGCATAACTTTTCTTAAAGCCTTGCCCATTTCGGGATATGTAGCGCCCACAACCGCGCCTACATAGCTGTATGTGTCACCCATAAGGGTCTCGCCCCACTCAGCTACCTTCATGGCAACATGCTCGTATAAGGGCTTGCCGTCTATGAGGCGGTCCTGGAACTCGCCGGAGCTGGGGTTTGAAGTCTTAACAAGTACGAATATACCCTTTTTCTCCTTGCGGCATACGTCGATGAAAGGCTTGATGCCGTCGATGCCAAGGTAAGGATTGACGGTTGCGAAATCTTCGCCGAAGCCTTCGTATTTGACTCCGTTTATTTCTACTCCTGACAGATGGCCTACCGCATAGGCTTCGCTGGTGGAACCGATGTCGCCTCTTTTGATGTCGCCAAGGACGATGAGGCCTTTCTTTTTACAATAGTCAACGGTTTCTTTGAAAGCTATGACGCCTTCCACGCCGAACTGTTCGTACATGGCTATCTGGGGCTTAACGCAGGGAACAAGGTCCGCGATTGCGTCCACAATGCCTTTATTGTACTCAACGATGGCTCTTGCGGCACCGGTTAAATCGGCACCGTATTCCTTGAAGTTTTTCTCCTTAAGGAAGTTCGGCATAAGCTTAAGTGTAGGGTCGAGGCCTACTACGATGGGAGCGTTGGTGGCTTTGATACGCTCTGTCAGTTTGTTAATCATTTAAAAATCTCCTGTAAATATTCGGGGTCATGCCCACATACTCTAAAAAAGGAGGTTGCTCTTCACAACCTCCTTCTATTTATACTGTAACTCCCGCCTCATTTTCAACATATTTTTTGATATTGGATGCGTTTACGTATTTTTTAAACTCTCCTTTATCAACCACCACGAGGGTCGGAGCCTGCATAATCCGGTATCGTTCCACAAGCTCTCTGTTTTCTTCGGCGTCTATCAAAATGTAGTCGATTCCTTCCAACATTTCTTTGGCAAGTTTACAATTGGGGCAGGTCTTGGTGGTGAAGAGGTATTTAACGTTAACGGGTTCTTCAACGCTTACCTCATTATTGTCATCTGCCGAAATGGTAACCACTCTGCTGACGGGGCGTTTCAAAGAGGAATTGGCGATATCGTAGGTCTTACGGTTTACATATTCCTGAGCTTTACCATCGTTCCAGTTCTGAACCGGTCTGTAGTAACCGGTAATACGGCTGTATACTTCGGTGGTCTCACCGCAGAAAGGACAAACCTTCTTCTCCCCTGCCAGGTATCCGTGATTCTTACAGATAGAATAGGTAGGTGACATTGTGTAGTAAGGAAGCTTGTAATTCTCCGCAATGGTTCTAACGAGATTGGCCGCTGCCTTCCAGTCGGGAAGTTTCTCACCTAAGAATGCGTGGAAAACAGTACCGGAAGTATAAAGTGTCTGTAACTCATCCTGAATGTCGAGAGCATCGAAAATATCCGATGTAAACTCAACGGGAAGATGAGATGAATTGGTGTAGTAAGGTGTATCACCGGGCTTGCCTGCGGTCTTGATGGCGGGCCAGCGCTTCTTGTCGTGTTTGGCCAGTCTGTAGGTGGTGCTTTCTGCAGGTGTAGCCTCAAGGTTGTAAAGGTCGCCGTACTGCTGCTGATAGTCGGCAAGACGGTTACGCATGTGATTAAGAACCTTTTTGGTAAATTCCTGAGTCTTCACGTCGGTCATGTCGGCTCTTAACCAGTTGGCGTTAAGACCCACTTCGTTCATGCCGATAAGGCCGATGGTTGAGAAGTGATTGTCAAAGGTTCCGAGATATCTCTTGGTGTAAGGATAAAGTCCCTCATCCAAAAGTTTGGTAATAACTCCGCGCTTAATCTTAAGAGATCTTGCGGAAATGTCCATAAGTCTGTTAAGACGCTTGAAGAACTCGTCTTCATTGGCTGAAAGATAAGCGATACGAGGCATGTTGATGGTAACAACGCCCACGGAACCTGTGGACTCACCCGAGCCAAAGAAACCGCCTGTCTTCTTGCGAAGTTCTCTTAAGTCAAGTCTCAAACGGCAGCACATGGAACGAACGTCCGAAGGCTCCATATCGGAATTGATGTAATTGGAGAAATAAGGTGTGCCGTATTTGGCAGTCATTTCAAAGAGAAGCTTGTTGTTCTCTGTCTCTGACCAGTCAAAGTCTTTGGTAATGGAATATGTGGGGATGGGATACTGGAATCCGCGTCCGTTTGCATCGCCTTCAACCATGGTTTCGATGAAGGCTTTGTTAATCATATCCATTTCTTTCTTACAATCTTTGTACTTGAAGTTCTGGGGCTCGCCGCCTACGATAGCGGGAAGTTCGGCAAGGTCGGCGGGTACGGTCCAGTCAAGTGTAATATTGGAGAAAGGAGCCTGAGTACCCCAGCGGGAAGGAGTGTTAACGCCGTAAATAAAGGCTTCGATGCACTTCTTAACCTCGGGATAGGAAAGATTGTCTATCTTAACAAAAGGTGCAAGGTAGGTATCAAAAGAAGAAAATGCCTGAGCACCTGCCCATTCGTTCTGCATGATACCGAGGAAGTTAACCATCTGGTTGCAAAGAACGGATAAGTGTCTTGCGGGTGCGGAAGTAATCTTGCCGGGAATACCGCCGAGACCTTCCGTAATAAGCTGTTTCAAAGACCATCCCGCACAGTAACCTGTGAGCATGGAAAGATCGTGTATATGAATATCGGCGTTTCTGTGCGCCTCTGCGATTTCTTCGTCGTAAATTTCACTGAGCCAGTAATTGGCTGTAACTGCACCTGAGTTGGAAAGGATAAGTCCGCCCACGGAGTAAGTAACGGTGGAATTCTCCTTAACTCTCCAGTCTTCAACTTTAACGTAGCTGTTCACAACATCCTTGTAGTCAAGGATGGTGGACTTCATCTCACGCATCTTCTCGTGCTGCTTACGATAAAGAATATAAGCCTTGGCAACCTCCGAATAGCCTGTCTGCTCAAGAACTCTCTCTACGCTGTCCTGAATGTCCTCCACATGAATTGCGCCGTCTTTAACCTTGGACTGAAAATCTGCAGTAACCCTTAAGGAAAGAAGGTCGATAATATCATTGGAATACTCCATCTCCGTTGCAACGAAAGCCTTCATAATGGCATCGCTGATCTTGGTTAAAGTAAAATCCGATGTAGTCCCGTCTCTCTTAATTACCTGATACATTTGGTTTATCTCCCTTTATTTTTGTTGCCAAACCCCGCATAATCAGTTTATCAAAGCAGTATATAAAAGTCAATTGAAAAAACACAAAATATCGAGATTTTTGAATTATGTAACCCCAATATATTGTGTTTTCGTATTCTGACAACTATGTACAAATTTGAGTTTTCGCCGTGGTTAAGGCGTTTTAATCGGTTCGGTCAATTGTTTGGGCGGTTGACATAATTTTACATGCCTCCGCTCCGGTGTCGTGTCGTCATATAATCATCCCTGCCGGACCCACTCCCGTTTCGATCTCGCGTAGCGGCCGCCCGTCCACTCCGTAAAAAGCACTCCGGTCCGTTCTGCACATAAGCGGCTTGAAGGACACCCGCTAAGTGCCGACGCTGCGATAGAGTCCGCCATGAATGATTATATGCCGCCCCGAAACCTCCCATAAGCATAAAAATACCCCGGCAACCGCCGAGGTATTCTGAGTCAGTTCTGTCTGTTATGTCTGGTGGCTAGGAACAGCATTTCATGTGCCGCCGCTTCATCCTTGGGATACTTCTCGCAATAGGCTTCCATCTTTTCGCGGGCGGTGTCGAAATCAAGCAGGTATTCGTAGGTCACCGCCTCGTTGTATAGGAGTTCTTTTTCCCAGTCCGGGGCATCAAGCTTTAAGCCGAAAGAAAATGCCGACAAAGCACCCTCGTAGTCTTCAAGCTTCCAGCGGCAGACGCCTAACTGATTGTAGACTGCGGCGTTATTGCCTTTTTTCTCCAGATATTCGGCATAAAGAGTGGCCGCGTAGGAGTAGTCGGACATGGCCTCATAAGTCTTGCCGAGGACTAAAATGGTCTCGGGGTCCGTGAGGTTTTTGGCCTTTTCAAGATATACACGGGCGTCGGAGTAATTGCCGAGGCAGTAGTGCATGCGGCCGCGGTCGTAGTCGGTAATCTTGCGGTCACCGTCCTCGAGAATGGCTCTTAAGTAGGAGCTGGCCTCGGTCTCAAAGCCCGCATTCTTAATGGAATAAAAAATGTCTATATGAAGATCGTAATTGTCATTGTCTCTGGCGGTAACCGCCGCGAAGTCCTCGTCGGCACCGGTTTTGTCACCGATCATGAGTCTGCAGAGCGCTCTTCTGTAGTAAGCGTCCGTGTCCTTGGGACGAAGGGTCACGATGGCAGTGTACACATCCGCCGCTTCGGCGTATTTGCCGCTCTTTTCGTAAGCGTAGCCGAGATAATAGTTGATATCGTAATCTATTTCCTTGATGCGTCCGTTGGATTTCTCCAGTGCCTTTATAAACGCCTCGGCGCCGTTGTCGTATTCGCCCGTGCCCACGTATGCGATGCCCAGGCCTCTGTAGGCATCTTTCCTTTCGTCTTCTTTTTCCAAAGAAAGCAGGAAATTGTCCCTTGCCTCCTCAAACTGATTGTTAAGAAGGTAGGCGTAAGCCGTATCGTAATACATGGTGGGTTTCTTGCCGCAGGCTGCAAAGCTAAGAGCGGCGCACAAAGATACAGTTGTCAGAATGATTTTTCCAAACTTTTTCATAAAAAGATTTTAGCATATCTCACATGAAAAAGCATCGTTTCGCAAAAAATTCCATAAAACTTAACAAATCGTAGAAAGTCTTTATTTTTCCGTGGACTCAAAAAAAGTTTTGTGCTATTTTTTAAATGTATTTTTCCTATGCGGACAGGCCCGCACAAGGGCCTCATCCGTAAATTCAACTGTATACAGAAAGAGGAGCACCATGGGCGGATTTTTTGGCGTTGCAGGTAAAAAAGACTGCGTATTCGATCTGTTCTTCGGAACGGACTATCATTCTCATCTCGGAACACGTCGCGGAGGAATGTGTGTATATCACAAGGAACACGGCTTTGACCGCGCCATCCACAGCATCGAGAATTCACCTTTTCGTACCAAGTTCGACAAGGAGGTTCAGCAGATGCACGGCAATCTCGGAATCGGCTGCATATCCGACTACGAGCCCCAACCCCTGATAGTACGCTCCCATCACGGTACATTTTCACTTACCACCGTCAGCAAGATTAACAACACCGAAGAGCTTGCGGACGAAATCTTTAAAAGCGGTCACTCTCATTTCCTTGAAATGAGCGGCGGCGAGATTAACGCAACCGAACTTGTGGCAGCTCTCATCAATGCCAAGGAAAATCTTGTGGACGGAATCCGCTACGCCCTTGAAAAGATTGACGGCTCATTGTCACTTCTTCTTTTGACTCCCAAAGGAATATATTGCGCCAGAGATAAATTCGGCCGCACACCCATTGTCATAGGTCACAAGGATGACGCTTTCTGCGCCGCCTTTGAAAATTTCTCATATAAGAATTTAGGCTACACCGATTACAAGGAACTCGGTCCCGGTGAGGTATGCGTCATCACTCCCACCTCCTGCACCACACTGGTACAGCCCGGCGACAAGATGAAGATTTGTACTTTCCTGTGGATTTACTACGGCTACCCTTCCAGTTCCTACGAAGGCATCAGCGTCGAAAGAATGCGTTACATCTGCGGCGAAAAAATGGCCAAGCGCGACAATGCGAAACCCGACGTAGTTGCAGGCGTTCCCGACTCCGGTCTTGCCCACGCCATAGGCTATGCCAACGAATCCAAGATTCCCTTCTCCCGCCCCTTCATCAAGTACACTCCTACATGGCCCCGCTCCTTCATGCCCACCATGCAGTCCCAGCGTAACCTGATTGCCAAGATGAAGTTGCTGGCCGTTGAAGATCTGATTCGTGATAAAAAGCTTCTTTTGATAGACGACTCCATCGTCCGCGGCACACAGCTTCGCGAGACCACCGAGTTTTTGTATAAGAGCGGCGCCCTCGAGGTACACATCCGCCCCGCCTGTCCTCCTCTTTTGTACGGCTGCAAGTACTTAAACTTCTCCCGTTCCTCATCAGAGATGGACTTAATCACCAGACGCGTTATTGCCCGTCTTGAAGGCACCGAGAATGTTTCCCGTGAAGTTCTCGACGAATACGCCGACCCCGACTCCGAGCGCTACGCCACCATGATTGAAGAGATTCGCAAGGAACTTAACTTCACCTCCCTTGCCTTCAACCGTCTCGACGACATGCTCGACGCCGTAGGTATCGACAAATGCAAGCTCTGCACCTACTGCTGGGATGGCAAAGAATAAGA
>CAMNCH010000008.1 GCA_946534145.1 uncultured Lachnospiraceae bacterium | reverse complement strand
AAGATTCACGTATTCGATAAGGAAACAGAGCAGGTTATTACCAACTAGTAAGAACCTATTTAGGGCATCGGCATTGCCGGTGCCCTTTTCATTTTTAGCGTTAACTTGTAAAAAATAATTGTGTGCTATAAAATAAATGTGTACAAAACGGATTAATTAGTAGAAAAGAGTGAAAATATGATTACATCTTCTGTTATTCAAAACTGTATAGATGATTTGCATACCATTACCAAAATAGATTTTTGCGTATACGATCCGGAAGGACTTAAGATAGCATCCACCTTTGATTCGTCGGATATTACGGGAGAGTTTATTTATTCTTTTGCGGTATCACCTGCAGACTCACAGGTAATAGGTGCTCATCACCTCTTAAAGATTCATGATGAGGAAGAGACAGCCTACATTCTGGTGGCCAAGGGAATGTCCGAAGATGTATACATGGTGGCCAAAATCTGTGTTTCCCAGATTCAGGCTCTCATAATTGCATACAAAGAAAGATTCGACAGAAACAACTTCTTCCAGAATCTGATGCTTGATAACCTCCTTCTGGTGGATATCTACAACAGAGCCAAGAAGCTTCATATCGAAGTTAATGCCCCCAGAGTGGTGTTTTTGATTGAGGCTCGTATAGAGAAAGACAATTCCGCAATGGAAGTTCTTAAGGGCATGTTCTCCCAGCAGGCCGGTGATTACCTTACCGCAGTTGATGAGAAGAATATCATCCTTATTAAGAATGTGGAAGATTGTAACGGATTCGAAGATTACAATGAAATAGCCAACACTATTGTAGATATAGTCAATACAGAAGCTATGCTTAAAGTTAAGGTTTCCTTCGGCTCCAAGGTTAACGAACTTAAGGACGTTTCCAAGTCCTACAAAGAAGCCAAGATGGCCCTTGATGTAGGCAAGATTTTCTACGCGGAGAAGACGGTTATTTCCTACAGTTCTCTCGGAATCGGACGCCTTATTTATCAGCTTCCCGAGAATCTTTGCCATTTGTTTATCGATGAAATTTTTAAAGACGGAATTCCCGATACCATCGACGAGGAAATCCTTACTACGGTCAATAAGTTCTTTGAAAATAACTTAAATGTATCGGAGACCTCAAGACAGCTGTTCGTACACAGAAATACACTTGTGTACCGCCTTGAGAAGCTTGAGAAGGCCACCGGCCTTGACGTAAGAACCTTTGATGATGCTCTTACCTTCAAGATTGCCCTTATGGTGGTTAACTACATTAAATATCTTGATAATCTTGAATAAACCAAAACCCCCGTCAGTGAGTCGGGGGTTTTCTTTTTGCTATACTCCTTCGAGATTAAAGGGAGGGATGAAGCTTTCTTTATTGACGGCACCCTCCTGGAAGAATGCGTTGGTGACACCCATATCGAGAGTGGCATTTAAGACCTTATCATACTCGCGTTTTGTAAGTGAGCGGCGTAAACAGTCGTATTCGGCACCCTTCGGGAGAATATCGGGAAGAGGCGTGTACTGACTCATGATGCTGATATAGATGTTGTCGCCGTATCTGCCGTGCAGATAGCGAATTATCTGTATGGCTTCATTGGTGTGAGAGGGCAACACCAGAACCCTTACGATTACGCCCTTTTGAATAATTCCGGTAACAGGGTCAAAAGAAGGCGCACCTGCAATCTCATACATCTTGTCGATAGCCCTTTTTGCAACCTCCGGATAATCGGGAGCTTTTGAAAAAAGAGCGGCGGTGTCGGATGAAAAATACTTAAAATCAGGCAGAAAAACATCTACGATTCTGCGCAGCGTTTCCAACGTTTCGGGCTTCTCATATCCGCTTGAATTGTATACAAAAGGGATATTGAGACCGTTACTGCGAGCTGTTTCGGCAGCCCTTACAATATGCGGAACATAGTGGGTGGGAGTGACCAGATTGATGTTATTGGCGCCCTTGTCCTGAAGTTCCAAAAAGATTTCGGAAAGCCTCTCCACAGAGATTTCCTTGCCAAAGGTTCCACGGGAAATCTCGTAATTCTGGCAGAATACACATTTAAGGGGACAGCCGGCAAAGAACACTGCACCTGAGCCGGCATCTCCGCTTATGCAGGGCTCTTCCCACATATGAAGGGCGGCACGAGTAACCATCAGGCGGCTGCTTTCGCTGCATACACCTTTGGCATCGTCATTGCGACGGGCGCTACACTCGCGGGGACAGAGCCGGCAGTTTTCGTATTCATTTAGATAAGTTTCTTTTGCATTAACAGACATAAAAATACCGTATCCACATAGCCGTCAGTGCCGCGAACACTCCGGTTTCCTCGCGGCACATGGAAGATTCCTCTTAGTGCTGCTTCGTTCCCGACCTGACACGGTTCGTGGATTTCCATTGCGCGAGACCGAAATGTTCAGTGCGACACATGGCGACCGTGAAGACACGGTATCGCATGTTGCCTTGTTATGATAAAGGATAAAATACAAAAAGTCAATTGTAAAAAAGACTTTTACCGAAGTTAAATCTGCGTTAGAATATCAAGAGGATTTTGATACATTGAGGAGAGTATATGAAGAAAATAATATTTTCGGTTTTAACGCTGGTAACGGCAGTTTCTTTGGCTGCCTGCTCCCTGCCCACGCCCGAAGAGGTCAAACACTCTGTGGATACGCAGGAACTGGGCAAGATTAGTCTTACGCAAGAGGAAATGGATGAGTTCGTGGAGCCATACATAGAGATACTTGAGAAGATTAAGGGAATTGAAAAAGGTGATGCGGAAGTAAGCGAAGAGGACAAAGAAACCCTGTACGAATACGTTAAGAACCTGTCCAAAGAAGAATTTGAGAAGATAGTTAAAAAGGTTACGGAAACATCCGAAGAGACCATTAACGATTTGTTCGGAAACGATGATTCGGGAATAGATGCATTTGTGGATGAAGCCAAAAAAGAAGCCGGGCATTAAAGCTCGGCTCTTTTCATGGCTTTTTCTATTTTGTTGCGAACTCTGAGTTCTTTAAAGAATTTAGTGAGTATTTCGGAGCATTCATCCTCCAGAATGCCTCTGGTAACGAGGGCCTGATGGTTGAAGGATTCATTCTCGAGAATGTTTAAAAGGGAACCGCCGCAGCCGGCCTTGGGATTCATGGAACCCATGACTACTCTGTCGATTCTGGCCTGAATGATGGCACCGGAGCACATCTGACAAGGCTCCAGGGTGACGTAGAGGGTACAGCCTTCAAGGCGCCAGTCTTTAATAATCCTGGAAGCCTTTTTGATGGCGGAGATTTCCGCATGGGCGAGAGTGGTCTTGTCGGTGTTGCGACGATTGTAGCCGCGACCTATTATTTTGCCTTCATAGACGATAACGCAGCCTATGGGCACCTCGCCGAGCCTGTAGGCTTTTTTGGCCTCTTTGAGGGCTTCTTTCATGTATTTTTCATCTTCCGTGAGAACTTTTTTCATTATCTATCCTCTCAAGTGATATACTGAAACTATACTACAAATACGGGGGAAATATCAATGCAGATACATGGGTTTAACAAAACAACACTTTTAGATTACCCGGGACTTGTGGCTGCCACGATCTTCACGGGAGCCTGCAATTTCAGATGTCCGTACTGTCACAATGCGGAACTGGTGCTTAATCCCTCGAGCCAGCCTATTATCCCGGAAGAAGAAATACTTGCTCACCTTAAGAAGCGTCGCGGAATTACTCGGGGCGTATGCATCACCGGCGGAGAACCTACGCTTCAGAAGGATTTAAAGGACTTTATAAAGAGACTGAAAGAACTGGAATTAAAGGTCAAACTGGACAGCAACGGCTACAAGCCGGAAGTGTTAAAGGACCTGGTAAAAGAAGGACTCCTGGACTACGTCGCCATGGATGTCAAAGCGCCGCTTGACGAATACGACATAATAGCAGGAGTGAAGCTGGATTCCTCAAAACTCAAAGAAAGCATAGACTTTCTGATAGAGGGACATGTTCCCTACGAATTTAGAACCACGGTTGTAAAGGACTTCCACACCCGTGAAAGCTTTGAAAAAATGGCTGAACTTATAAAAGGAGCGGACAAGTATTTCCTGCAGGGATACGTTGATTCCGACAAGGTCATCGCTCCCGGACTTTCGGCCTATACATATGAAGAAATGCAGGAATTCCTGCCCATATTTGAGGGAAAAGTTAAACTTGTAGAAATAAGGGGCGTGGAGGATTAAGAGAATGGACAGAAACTCAAGGATTAAGGATGTCTGGAACAACCCCATAGGACATGACATTATAAAGCGCCTTCTTTTGCAGACAGGAAAGAGTGAGGGAATCATCACCAATCCCATAGTGGGGAATTTAAAGATTAAAACTGTGGAAAAGTTTGCAAAAAAGAAGGTCGGAAGTGGATTCTTTGACTCGATTCTGACACTTCTCAACAACGAGTCGGATACCCCGGGAGACGGAAGCGGCCCCATTACACATGCGTGGTGGAAAGAAGCTGTTTTTTATCAGATATATCCACGTTCTTTTGCCGACAGTAACGGTGACGGCATCGGAGATTTGCGCGGAATTATCGGCAAGCTCGACTACCTTAAGGACCTGGGCGTTGACGTTCTGTGGCTTTCGCCTATCTATGATTCGCCCATGGACGACAACGGTTACGATATCAGGGATTATCGTGCCATCAACAAGGATTTCGGCACCATGGAGGACTTTGACGAGCTCCTTTCAGAGACCCACAAGCGCGGCATGCGTATTATCATGGACCTCGTGGTGAACCATTCTTCCGATGAGCATGAGTGGTTTCAGACAGCTCTGAAAGATAAAAACTCCAAATACAGAAACTACTATTTCTTCAGGGACGGCGGCGACAAAGAGCCCAATAACTGGACTTCTTTCTTTAGCGGAACCGCCTGGAATCATTACGAAAAAGAAGATACCTGGGCCCTTCACCTGTTTTCGAAAAAGCAGATGGACTTAAACTGGGACAATCCCGAGCTTCGGGCCGACGTAATCGATATGATACGCTGGTGGCTTGAAAAGGGCGTGGACGGTTTCAGAATGGATGTTATCAATTACATATCCAAGGCACCGGGACTTCCGGACGGTGATCCTTTTATCGGCAAGCTTATGGGCTTTACCGGCGTGGAGACATATTTTTACGGTCCCAATCTGCATAAGCGGTTAAAAGAAATCCGTGAAAAGGCCTTCGATCCCTACAATGCTTTTTCCGTGGGCGAGACTCCGGGACTCGGTATGCAGATGTGCAGGCTCGTGACGGGTGAAGAAAGAAAAGAGCTTGATATGGTATTTTCTTTTGACCATCTTGAGACTCCCGGACATACCCGCTTTGAGGACTACAGATACGACCTGAATTATTACAAGGATTACCAGATTGACTGGGCGCTGCATTACGGCAACAATTGCCAAATGTCCCTGTTCCTTAACAATCATGACAATCCCCGCATGATCAGCAAGGTTGACCCCAATCCAAAGCACAGGGATGCGCTGGCGAAGCTCCTGGCCGCCATGCAGCTTACGCTTCCCGGTACGCCTTTTTTGTACCAGGGCGATGAAATGGGACTTGTGAATTACGAATTTAAGAATATAGATGAAATCGACGACCTTGAATCACGAAATCTCTATCCGGAGCTTTGCGAAAAAATGGGTTCCGAAGAGGCCTTCAAGGCAATTCTTGCGGGCACGAGAGAGCATGCGCGAGTATTGCTTCCCTGGAACAAGAACACTCCAAAGATGCAGATTCCCGATGCGGACGTTCACAAGTTTTATAAAGAATTTCTGGCATTCAGAAAGAATGCGGGAGAAATCCATTACGGCGACTTTACGGTGCTTCGGGATGAGCATGATATTTTTACTTACAAGCGTGAGTACGAAGGCAAGTCGTTGATAGTGGACTGCAATCTGGGAACTTCGGAAAAAGAAATTTTTTCTTTGCCCGAGGGATACAAGACAGTCTTCGAATCCGAGACGGAAGGCAGTAAATTCAAGGCTTACGGCTTTAAGGTGTCGGTAAAATAACACTTTAATGATTTAACGCACGACCAAGGTAGCACGGGTATATTGCATTTAAAATACTAATTGATATAATAACTTAGATTTGTAGGAGAGTTAGATTATGAAGTGCAATATGAAGTATACCTTTATGTTAGTGTTCACCGCATTGATATGGGGCATGGCTTTTGTGGCTCAGAGTGCGGGAATGGAACATGTAGGTCCATTTACATTTAACGGAATAAGAAGCATTATAGGCGCTCTTGTGCTGGCACCTTCAGCCTGGTTTATGGACAAAAAGGAAGGAGTCCTTACACCCTGGAAGGATAAGACTCTGGTGTTGGGCGGACTTATCTGCGGCGTGGTACTTTTTTTGGCCACCTCATCCCAGCAGATAGGCATCATCACCACATCCTCGGGCAAGGCAGGTTTCCTTACGGCTTTATATATGGTGCTTGTGCCCATCTTCTCAATTGCCTTGAGAAAGCGTCCCGGCAAACAGATCTGGTTCTGCGTAGTATTGGCTCTTGTGGGAATGTATTTCCTGTGCATTGACGGAGAATTCAGTATTCAGGCGGGAGACCTTTGGCTGTTGGCATGTGCGGCACTGTTCGCATTACAGATTCTTGCGGTTGACAAGTTTGCGCCCAATGTGGATGTTATTAAGCTTTCCTGTTATCAGTTCGCGGTAACCGGTGTGCTCAGCATTATCCCTCTCATTCAGGAACATCCCGTAATGGACAACATCATGGAGTGCTGGCTTCCCATCGCTTATGCAGGTGTTCTTTCTTCAGGACTTGCCTACACCTTGCAGATGGAGGCGCAGAAGAAAGTTCAGCCCACGGTTGCATCCCTGATTATGTGTCTTGAGTCGGTTTTCTCCGCTATATTCGGATTCATCATCCTCGGCGAGAGATTAAGCGCAAGAGAAGTAATCGGCTGCATAGTAATGCTGGCTGCGGTTGTTCTTACACAGATTCCCCTCAAAAGAAAAAGCGTTGTCACCAAGACTGTGGTGAGCGCCAAAGCAGCTTAACAAATTATGAATTATAGCGCTGTCGCAAGTTTGCGGCGGCGTTTTTCTATTGACAAGCTATGAACATTGATATAAGATGTTCACAGCATATGAGTTACCTGAGACTAACCACATAGAAAGGAGACCCCATGGGAAAGGCATTTACAGAAAAAGAACGGGAAGAAATAAAAGAAAAACTCAGACGCTCAGGGCTGAAAGTACTGGAGAAGACCGGCATAAAGAATATTTCCATAAGAGATGTTACGAAGCAGGCGGGAATAGCCCAGGGCGGATTTTATTCTTTTTACAGCGATAAGGATGAGTTCGTACTGGACCTTATGGCGCTAAGGGTCAGGGAAAAAACAGACATTATGTATGAAAAAAGGGCAGAAACCCTTAATGACCCGAGAGGCTTTCTGGTAGAGCTCTTTTACAAAGAAGGTATGCATCTTAAAGAGAACAAAGCCTTTAATAACAGTGACGGAGCGACCCTTTCTTTCTGGGACAGAACGGCCAAAAGCGGCAATGACAAAATCGGAGAGGGATATGCCCGCTTTCTTTCGAAGATGATTGCATATTGGGAAGAAGAAGGGCTGAAGATTGAATGTGATATGAAGGGCCTTATAAGCGCGGGTCTTGCGGCGGGTATTCTTTTTTCCAACTCGCATATGATGGCAAAAGAATACTTTGAGGCAATATACAGAGCCTTTTGCGAGGCAGAAGTGGACAGATTTTTTAAAGTGAGAAAGTAATGGCAGATAAAAGGGAAGAAAGAATCATAAAATTTACAACGGCTCCGCTTTTTCCACTGGTTGTGAAGATGGCAATACCGTCGATGATAGGTATGCTGGTTGCCACAGTCTATAACATGACGGATACGTTTTTCGTGGGAAAGCTTAACAGCGAGACACTTACGGCAAGTGTGGGCGTGGTGTTTGCTTTTACCTCCGTCATTCAGGCTATAGGCTTCTGGTTCGGCTACGGTTCGGGCAACTACATTTCACGAGTGTTAGGGAAAAAGAATTATGACGAGGCTGAGCGAATGGCCTCGGTGGGGGCGATAATTGCGGTTGCGGTCGGAGCGATACTTGCGGCTGTGTGCTTTATTTGTCTGAACCCTTTGATAGGCGTGCTGGGCGGAGACACTTCACCGGAACTGTTAAATGCTACTGAACAGTATCTGAGAATAACCGTAATAACCATTCCGTTCATGCTTTTTTCCAATGTTATCTACAACCAGTTAAGGCTGGCGGGGGCCGGAAAAAGCAGCATGATTGGGCTGCTCGTGGGAATGATGGTAAATATGGTGCTGGATCCTTTATTTATCCTAAAGATGAATATGGGAGTTAAAGGCGCGGCGTACGCAAGCCTATTGGGACAGGTAGTCGGATGCATCATTCTTTTTTCGGAGACATTCAAGCCCGGAAACGTGAGACTGTACATTCAAAAATCCAAGCCGACGTTTTTTTACACAAAAGAAATACTCACCGGCGGAGCACCGAATTTTTGCAGGCAGGGCATTACTAGTATTTCGTCCGCACTGCTTAATAACCTTGCGGGAATGTATGGAGTTCATGTTATTGCGGCAGTTACGGTGGCGCAGAGAGTTGTATATATCGCATACGCATTGGTTATAGGGTTCGGGCAGGGATTCCAGCCGGTATGCGCCATTAACTATGGGGCCGGCAGGAAGGACAGAGTCAGAAAAGCATTTAAGATGACCTGGCTTACGATTACGATTTTTTTGCTGGTGGCAACGCCTGTATTGATGCTGAATGCTGGTGCGCTTTCGAGAGCTTTTTCGTGGCAGCCGGAAGTTGTGGGAATAGCGACTCGCATGGTGAAGGCCCAATGTATCGTACTTCCGCTCATGGGTTATTACATTTTGTCGGGCATGATGTTACAGAATATCGGACGCTTCGGCGCGGCCACATCCGTGACTGTAGCCGAAAACGGAACTGTATTTATACCGGTAATGTTAATAAGCACACATATTTGGGGAATGGAAGGGCTCATATATTCCAAGCCGATTTCGAGTGGGATTTCTCTTATGTACTCGATTTTGATAGGAACATATGCCTGGAAGAAATATCTTAAGGAGAATGATGATGAGATTCATAAAAGCGTTTGACGAAATAAGAAAAGGCGACATTGCCATAGCCGGCGGCAAGGGGGCGAACCTGGGAGAAATGACTCAGGCGGGAATAACCGTTCCGCCGGGAGTTGTACTTACGGCTGACGCCTATGATTTCTTTATGGAGGCAGGTGGCATCGAACCGCAGAAATTTGAAAGCGCGGCACAAATAAGAAGCGCCATTCTTTCGACAAAAATGCCTGCGGAAATTGAGGCGGAAATCAGGGAATTCTGCGGTACCCTTGAAGAAGGAGCAAGAATGGCCGTAAGGTCCTCCGCAACTGCCGAAGACCTTGATGATGCAAGCTTTGCGGGGCAGCAGGAAACTTATCTTAACGTAATCGGCACGGATAATGTGCTGACAAAAATTCGTGAGTGCTACGCTTCTTTGTGGGGCGACAGAGCAGTAAGCTATCGCAAAAATTCAGGTTATGACAAGCAAAAAACATCCCTCGCGGTAGTCATCCAGCAGATGGTGGAAAGCAAGTCCGCGGGTGTAATGTTTACAAGCGACCCTGCAGGCGACCGCGAAAACATCCATATCAACGCCGCCTACGGCCTCGGTGAAGCGGTTGTATCGGGAATAGTGAGCCCCGACGAATATATCTGTACCAAAGAAGGAACCGTTATAAAGCAGATAACGGGCTCCAAAGAAGTTGAAATAATTTATGATGCCGATAACGGCGGAACCAGGAAAGTACCTGTAGACGAGAACAGAAGAAAGCAGTCTGTATTAAATAAAGAGCAAATCGCCGCTTTGGTAAAAGAAGGCGTCAGAATAGAGAAACACTACGGACATCCCATGGATATCGAATGGGCCGTTAAGTCCGGCCGGATATACATACTTCAGGCCAGAAGCATTACGACTCTTAAAGAACATACAGGGAAGACATTTACGGAAAAGGACTTTGCGGGGTATCCCAAGGTTAAGCCCGCCAAAGGAGCCATGAGGGAAGCAGTTTTATTTAACCTTGAGAAAACACCCACTCCCTACTATCCGCTGGACCACGATTTCGGCGGAAATGTGGGAGAACAGAAAGGTGTATTGTTTTCCGAAATAGGTATCAATTTTGAGGGAGGCATGTATCCGATTGATCGTGACGGAATATCCTACCAGTCCTCAAATAAGTTTAAGCTCGGCAAAAATGTATTTGCCATTCCCAAATATCTTAAGCTTATAGGAGATGTGGACCACAATATCAAATGTGCGGACGAGTCTCTCGCAAAGTGCCGCGCTGAATTTGAAAAAGAAAAGAGCCTGTCCCCGAAGGATGCCGGGGCAATCGGAGAATCTTTGGAAAGAATGCGTAAACTCATAGGCAAGACCGCTTATGACAGGTTTCTTTATGCTTTATTTCCCAACGCAATAGAGAGCATGAAGGTCACAAAAGTTCTTCACAAGATTGACGGAAAACTGAATTCTTACGATGTGCTGGAAGGCTTAAGTTACGTGACGGCGGACATGAACCGTGCCATGAAAGAAATGTGCGAGTACATTGTTGCCGATTCACAGATGAAAGAAACGGTTATGAATGCCGGTTACGAGAAAATCTGCAGTACATATCCTGAGCCTGGAAGCAGGTTCGATTTATTTTTGAAGCAATTTGGCAGTAAATCGGACTTTAACTGTTACTGCTTTATTGCTGAAACCTGGCGGGAAAATCCGGACAGATTTGTAAACGCTCTGCGCCCCATGCTTAAAAGCGGCGGGGAAGCGGTAGCCACCAAAGAAGAAAGTGAACAGCATTTTGCGGACTTAATGGCAAAGGTCCGTGAGGCCCTGCCGGACAAGAAATATGCAGCTTTTGAAATGAGAGTCAAGGGTCTCAGACATTACCACTACATCAGAGAGGCTACCCAGTATCTCTGGGAGTCGGAGTTTGAATACTGCAGGAAACTTCTGAGAAAACTGGCTGGCATAACGAATGTGTCCTATAAAGATTATCTGTTTCTTTTTGCAGATGAACTGTTTGAAGTGTGCAGGCAGGGAACGTTGGGGGATAAGGCAGGTCTCATTGACAAAAGAAAGGATAAGAGAGCCTTTGCGGAAGCTTACTGGGACAAGTGCATGAAGGATGCGCTGGCGGGAGATGACGATTCCATAAAGGGAATTGGAGCCTCTGACGGTCAGGTCAAGGGAAAAGTGTGCATTGTGCATTCGCCTGAGGAATTCTATAAGCTTGAAAAGGGAGACATTCTGGTGTGCACTTACACAGATCCCGAATGGACACCACTGTTTGCTTTGGCAGCAGGAGTGGTGGTGGATACCGGCGGAACCTTGTCGCATGCCGCTATTGTGGCAAGAGAGTACGGCATACCTGCGGTGCTGGCAACCGGAGACGCAACCCTCAAACTTAAAGACGGAGATATGGTGCTGGTCAATGCCACAGAGGGAAGCGTAACATTGCTGTCATAGTAAAAAAAACACCTTTTCAAAAAAAGGTTTCTTATTTTGCAGGTGCCTTAAGGCTACTATGTTTAATAGCGGAGGTATCTATGAAAAAGAATATATCAGTTAAGCTATTAAGCATATTGCTGGCATCCACGCTTCTTTTTTCTTCCTGCGGAAAAGGGCAGGAAGTATCGGTTTCAAGCGAGGCGCCGGTAAGTTCCGTCACCGAATCGACGGAGGAAGTCACAGACAAAGAAACCGAAACGGAAGAGCCGGATGAGGCGGCTTTGGAAGAAGCCAGGAAAATCTATTTAAACAAAGATTTGCCTGTATCCGAGAGAATCGAAGCCCTTCTTTCGGTAATGACACTTGAAGAGAAAGCATATCAGTGCGTTCAGGCCGAGCAGGTCACCGTAACACCCGAGATTGTGAAAAACACAGGCATAGGCTCGGTATTAAGCGGCGGCGGAAGCGCTCCTTCCACAGGTAACCGTCCCGAAAACTGGCAGGCAAGAGTCAATGAACTTAAGGCAGCAGCCTTGGAGACCAGACTTGGTATTCCGCTTTTATACGGAATCGACGCTGTTCACGGCAACAATAACATTTACGGAGCAACCGTATTCCCCCACAACATCGGTTTGGGTGCGGCCAATGACCCCGAACTTATGGAAGAAATCGCTCATGTGGTGGCCAGAGAAGTAAGAGCGGTTGGCGTGCAGTATTCTTTTGCACCCTGCCTTGCCAATCCTCAGAATGAGAGATGGGGCAGAACTTACGAAGGCTTCAGTGAAAACACCGCGGATGTTGCGAGACTGGCAGGACCTTTTGTGGCAGCGCTGCAGGGCGGAGCAAAAAATGATGACTATCTGCCCGAAGACGCTATTATTGCATGCGCCAAGCACTTTATCGGTGAAGGCTATACCGAAAGCGGCGTGAACCAGGGCGATGTTAAGATGACTCCCGAAGAGTTTGACGAGCTTCTCGCCATGGGAGTTTTAGACCCTTATAAGGCATGTGTCGACAGCAATGTATTGACGGTTATGCCTTCTTACAACAGTATCAACGGACTTAAGTGCCATGAGAACAAGCACCTTCTTACAGATGTTTTGAAAGGTCAGCTGGGATTCAAAGGCATGGTAATAAGCGACTACAACGCAATCGGACAGTGCAAGGGTACCTATGATGAAGAGGTTGCCAACTGCATGAATGCGGGCGTAGATATGTTCATGGAAGCTCAGGAATGGGACAAGTGCGCCAAGACCATTATTAAGCTTGTTAAGGCCGGCAAGATTTCCGAAGAAAGACTTGATGATGCCGTTACCCGTATTTTGCGTGTTAAGTTCATGAGCAACATGTTTGACGAAGAAGTGGGCTCTGCTCATGAAAAAGAACTTCTTAAAGAGTTTGGCTCGGCAGAAAACAGAGAAGTAGCAAGACGTGCGGTAAGAGAGAGCCTTGTGCTTTTAAAGAACGGCGAAGTTGATGGCGGTCTTGCGCTTGAGAAGATTAAAGAAGCCACCAACATTACAGTATGCGGAACAGGTGCTTTTGACATAGGACGTCAGTGCGGCGGATGGACCATTTCATGGGAAGGAAAGAGCGGCAATATCACTGTCGGAACTCCCATTATCCAGGGCATATATGATGCGGTAAAAGAACACGCAACCGTTTCCCACAGTGTTAAAGGTGACATTGATGTCGCAAGTGATTTGATAGTTACCGTAGTAGGTGAGAACCCTTATGTTGAGTCCGGCGGAGACGTTCAGGCATCAGATCTTAAGCCTATTGCGGGAGATGTGAAACTTCTTGAAACCATCGAAGAAAAAGTAGCTGCAAACGGCAACAACCCCACGAAGGTACTCATAGTAATAGCCGGTCGTCCAATAGACATTACCGATTATGTGGACAAATATGACGCGGTTGTCATGGCATTCCTGCCCGGTACCGAAGGCGAAGGCATAGCAGATGTTCTCTTCGGAGACTACGACTTCACAGGAACTCTTCCCATGACATGGATTAAGAACTTTGAGAAAGTTGACGAGAAGCATGAGCTTCCGGAGTCGGAGATTCTTTTCCCGTATGGATATGGATTGAATAAAGCAGGAGAAAAGCTTGTAAGAGAATAAAGAAAGAAAAGCCATGGTGCTGACAGCGCCATGGCTTTTAAAATGCTTAATTGTGATACTTCTGATTGGTTTCGTATTTGGGTTCGCAAGTAAGGTTCAATCCTAACTTCTTGAACATGCGCTCGTCTACGGGAGAGATGATTACACTTGAGTGAACTTCGCAGCCGCGGAGCTTGGGAAGCTGGCTTAGGGCTACGGAGGAAGAAGGATTGGTGGCCGCGCTGACCGAGAGAGCGATGAGCACCTCGTCGGTGTGAAGGCGGGGGTTCTTGCTGCCTAAGTATTTGGTCTTAACCGTCTGGATAGGCTCAAGAGCTTCTTTAGTAACCAGATGAAGACTGTGGTCGATGCCGGCGAGCTCTTTGAGAGAGTTAATGAGGCATGCGGCGCTGGCGCCCAAAAGGTCTGTGGTCTTACCGGAGATGACCTTGCCGTTGGGAAGCTCGATTGCTACGCCGGGATGACCGGTTTCTTCCTCGCGGCGGATGGCCTCGCTTACTACGGGACGGTCTGCGGTGGAAATGTTAAGCTGCTTCATGAGAAGTTCGAGCTTGTAAACGATTTCTTTGGTGCCGGTACCTTTCTTAAGATCGCACATTGCGATGTAGTAGCGGCGGATAATCTCCTGTTTGGAAGCTTCGCGGCAGACTTCATCGTCGATGATGCAGTTGCCTGCCATGTTGACACCCATGTCGGTGGGTGATTTGTAAGGGCTTTCTCCCAGGATGCGGGTGAAGATTTCGTTAAGAACGGGGAATACTTCAACGTCGCGGTTGTAATTGACGGTAGTGATACCGTATGCATCCATGTGGAAGGGGTCTATCATGTTCACATCGTTTAAGTCTGCGGTGGCAGCTTCATAGGCGATGTTTACGGGATGGTTCAAGGGAAGGTTCCAGATGGGGAAGGTCTCAAACTTGGCATAGCCGGCCTTCACGCCACGCTTGTTCTCATGATAGAGCTGAGAAAGACAGGTAGCCATCTTGCCGCTTCCGGGTCCGGGAGCCGTGATAACTACGAGGGGTCTTGTAGTCTCAATGTAATCATTCTTGCCGTATCCGTTGTCACTTACGATAAGGGGAATGTTAGCGGGATATCCTTCGATGGGATAGTGAAGATAAGATTTAATGTTTAATGCAGACAATCTCTGACGAAAAGCGTCTGCTGCGGGCTGGCCCGCGTACTTGGTAATAACTACGCTTCCTACGTAAAGTCCTACGTTGGTGAATGCGTCGATAAGTCTTAATACATCAAGGTCATAAGTGATACCTAAGTCACCGCGCTTTTTGTTCTGTTCAATAGCGTCGGCACCGATGGCAATTACTATTTCTGCATGGTCCTTCATCTTAAGGAGCATCTTTAACTTACTGTCGGGTTCAAATCCCGGTAAAACTCGGGATGCGTGATAATCGTCGAAAAGTTTTCCGCCGAATTCAAGATAAAGCTTGTTGCCGAAAGAAGAGATTCTTTCAAGAATTTTCTCAGACTGTGTCTTAATGTACATTTCGTTATCAAAACCGATTTTCATAAAACCTCCTGACCAAAAAAGGGTTTTTTTTTAACAAAATGAGTTAAGCAGATGTCATCCGCTCCACGGAATTGATTTTACAGATAAAGTGTTCCGATTTCAAGGGGGAGATTATTTTATCTTAATATTTTTTTTACAATATGGTTATTGCGATAAAAACGCGTGTTACTTATAATTAAATAGAAAATTGATGAGCCTTTTTGAAAGGAAAATAATGGATAATAACAATAATCAGAATAATCACAATAACGGACAGGGAGACCCCAAGGGACCGAGAATAGCCCCCATGCTGGTTGCGGCATTGGTTCTTCTTTTGCTGGTAACCTATTTCACCAGAGCCCTGTCTTCACCCAACAGCAGGGAAATACCTTACACGGAGTTCATCCAGATGCTGGACGACGGCAAGGTTGAAAGCGTTTACGTCGAAAGTGACAGGATTACCATCACGCCCAAAGAAGACGAGGTTGCTCCCCTGCCTTTCAGAACCGCCAAAGCTACATATTGCACAGGTATGGTAGAGGACAGAGAAGCGCTTTCCGCAAGACTCTTGGCAGCCGATATCGAGGTAAGCGGTGAGATTCCGGACAATTCCGGCTTGTTTTATACCGTACTTATTACATATATTCTTCCCATAGTGCTTATTGTCGGATTTATGAGCTTCCTCGCCAAACGTATGGGCGGAGGCGGCGGCTTTATGGGCGGCGTCGGCAAGTCCACAGCCAAGGTATATGTACAGAAAGAAACCGGCGTTACCTTCAAGGACGTAGCCGGTGAAGACGAGGCCAAAGAAAGCCTTGTGGAAGTGGTAGACTTCCTTCACAACCCCGGCAGATACGTTAAAATCGGTGCGAAGCTCCCTAAGGGTGCCCTTCTCGTTGGACCTCCCGGAACAGGTAAGACCCTTCTTGCGAGAGCAGTTGCGGGCGAAGCTCACGTTCCTTTCTTTTCACTGACGGGTTCGGACTTCGTGGAAATGTTCGTGGGCGTAGGTGCTTCACGTGTACGTGACCTGTTCAAAGAAGCGGGCAAGAATGCGCCTTGTATCATATTTATAGATGAAATCGATGCCATCGGACGCAGCCGTGACTCCAAATACGGCGGCGGCAATGAAGAAAGAGAGCAGACCCTTAACCAGCTGCTTGCGGAAATGGACGGTTTTGATGCATCAAAGGGTATCTTTATCCTGGCTGCCACCAACAGACCCGAGATTCTTGACAAGGCTCTTCTTCGTCCCGGCCGTTTCGACAGACGTATCATCGTTGACAAGCCCGACCTTAAGGGACGTGTGGAAATACTTAAAGTTCATGCCAAAGACGTTTTGATGGACGAAACCGTAGACCTTGATGCCATCGCACTTGCCACATCCGGTGCCGTAGGTTCCGACCTTGCCAATATGATTAACGAAGCCGCCATCAACGCGGTCAAAGAACATCGTGAGTTCGTATCCCAGAAGGATTTGTTTGACGCAGTCGAACAGGTTTTGGTAGGTAAGGAGAAAAAAGACCGTATCATGAGCAAGGAGGAGCGTAAGATTGTCTCCTATCATGAAGTCGGACATGCTCTTATTGCAGCACTCCAGAAGAACTCCGAGCCTGTTCAGAAGATTACCATCGTGCCCCGTACCATGGGTGCTCTCGGTTACGTAATGCAGGTTCCCGAGGAAGAGAAATACTTAAATACCGAGGCAGAGCTTCGTGACATGATAGTAGGATATCTCGGCGGTCGTGCGGCCGAAGAAATCGTCTTCGATTCCGTCACCACCGGCGCTTCCAATGATATCGAGAAGGCTACCAACATTGCCCGCAGCATGGTTACCATGTACGGTATGAGCAAGCGTTTCGGTCTCATGGCTCTTGAAACCATTGAGAGTCAGTACCTTGAGAACAGACGCTCTCCCGTCTGCAGCGAAGCCACCGAGGCTCAGGTAGACGAAGAAGTTATGCATATTCTTAAGGACAGCTACGAAAAGGCCAAAGCCCTTCTTTCGGAGAACCGCGGTATCCTTGACAAGATAGCTGCATACCTTATTGAAAAAGAAACCATTACCGGCAAGGAATTCATGGAAATCTACAGACGTGAAAAAGGTCTTCCGGATCCCGCTGAAGAAAAGGCATCCGAAGAGAAGGCTGAAGACAAGTCTGAGGCAAAGCCCGAAGAGAATTCCGAAAACGCTCCCGAGACCGTTTCCGAAGAACAGCCCGAGCAGGTACCGGAGGTTAAGTCTGAGACTGTGCCCGCGGACACACCTGAAACCGAGGACCAACCCGAATCCAAAGAGGATGAGAATGTTTAATATTCAGGAAGAATTAAGTAAACTCCCGCGCAAACCGGGAGTTTATCTTATGCATGACGCAGACGACAACGTTATATACGTAGGTAAGGCCGTAAATCTCTTTAACAGAGTGCGGTCTTATTTTCGTGAATCCACCAAAAAAACCGCCAAGATTCAGCGCATGGTTTCTCTCATAGACCATTTCGAGTATATCGTGGTGGACTCGGAACTTGAGGCTCTGGTGCTTGAGAATAACCTTATCAAGGAATACAGCCCCAAGTACAACACTCTTTTAAAAGATTCCAAAACATACCCCTACATCAAAGTTACACTGGACGAAGAATACCCTCGTATTTTAAAGGTTCGCAAGACCTACAAGGACAAGGCCAAATATTTCGGACCCTACACAAGCGGCCTTGCGGTCAACGACACCATAGAGCTTTTAAACGCAACATATATGCTTCGTTCCTGCAATAAAAAATGCGCTTTCGGAGTGGAGAACGACCGCCCCTGCATGAATTATCACATCAAGCGTTGTCTTGCTCCCTGCACCGGCAAGGTTCCGCCGGAGGAATACATGAAGCGCGTTCAAGGCGCCATAGACTTCATGAACGGTAACGACAAGACCATTTTAAAATCCCTCAAAGAAAAAATGGAGGAAGCTTCAGAGCGACTCGACTTCGAAGAAGCCATCAGATACAGAGAACTCATGGAAAGCGCCGCACGCATCATTGAGCGCCAGAAGATTACCAATGACGACGAAGAAGACAGAGACATCATAGGTATCGCCAAGGACGATTCCGACGCTGTTGTACAGGTTTTCTTTGTCCGCAAGGGCAAGATGATAGGACGCGAGCATCATCACATCGGCGAGGTGGAAGGCCTTACCAAGACAGAAGTGCTTGAGGAGTTTATTAAGAGATATTACACAGGTACGCCTTTTGTGCCGAGGGAGATTATTCTTCCCACGGAGATTGAGGACGCAGCCATGATAGAGGAATGGCTCTCTTACGTTAAGGGCAAGAAGGTTAAGCTTTCCGTTCCCAAAATCGGCGAGAAAGAAAAACTTGCGGAGCTTGCCCACAAAAACGCAATGCTCGTTCTTTTGCAGGACAAAGAAAAAATCCTTCGCGAAGAAAAAGCCACCAAGGGCGCGGTTACGGAACTTTCGGACCTCATCGGCCTCGAGGGCGTTAACAGAATCGAAGCTTTCGATATATCCAATACCAACGGTTTTGAGAACGTAGGCTCCATGGTGGTATTTGAGGGTGGCCGTCCCGTGAAGGGCGACTACCGTAAGTTTAAGATACGATCAGTGGAAGGACCCGACGATTACGCCTGCATGTACGAGGTTTTGTCCAGAAGATTCGTTCACGGTTTTGAAGAAAAAAAGCGTCTCGATGCCGAGAACCTTGAGGCTTCTTACGGAAGCTTCGCGCGGTTTCCCGACCTTCTTTTGATGGATGGTGGCAAGGGTCAGGTTAATGTGGCCAAGAGAGTGTTGGACGAGCTTAAGCTCGACATACCCGTCTGCGGTATGGTCAAAGACGACAATCACAATACCAGAGGCTTATATGTGGACGGCATTGAAATATCCATAAACAGGTCTTCCGAAGCCTTTAAGTTTATTACCAGAGTTCAGGATGAGGCCCACAGATTCGCCATTGAGTTTCACAAAAGCCTTCGTTCCAAGAAACAGGTTCATTCGGTGCTTGATGAGATTCCCGGTATCGGACCTGCCCGCAGAAAGGCTTTGATGCGCGGCTTTGAGTCCATCGAAGCCATCAAGAACGCAAGTGTTGAAGAACTGGCGGGGCTTGACGAGATTCCCCTTAACATTGCCGAAGATATCTACAAATTTTTCCACGGATAATGGCTTAATTAACAGGCTTGTGATACACTTTTAGATAGTAAACCACTAAGGAGGCACATCTTATGGCATATGTTGCACTTGAAACCGTAATCGACAAGATGAAGCTTGAGAATCTTACTCCGAACATTGATATCAAGAAGATTAAGATTACCCAGCCAGATATCAACAGACCTGCGATTCAGATTGCGGGTTACTATGAGCATTACGATGCTGCGAGACTTCAGATTATCGGATTTGTTGAATATACCTACATGGAGAATCTCTCCACCAAAGAAAAGCGCGAGGCTTACGAGAAGCTTCTTTCTTTTGAGGAGACTCCCGCAGTTGTATATTGCCGTGAGCTTGTGCCCGACGACATATTCTTAGAGATTGCCAACAAACACAAGGTACCGGTTCTTATGACCAAGAAATCCACTTCCGATTTCATGGCTGAGATTATCAGATGGCTTAAGGTTAAACTGGCACCCTGCATCGTAGTACACGGCGTATTGGTAGACGTATACGGCGAAGGTGTGCTGATTACAGGCGAAAGTGGTATCGGTAAATCCGAGGCGGCCCTTGAACTTATCAAGCGTGGTCATCGTCTCGTATCCGACGATGCCGTTGAAATCAGAAAGGTGAGCGATGACACCCTTATCGGTTCAGCTCCCGACGTTACCAAGCACTTTATCGAGCTTCGTGGTATCGGTATCGTGGACGTTAAGACACTGTTTGGTGTATCAAGCGTTAAGGACACCCAGTCCATCGACCTTGTCATCAGACTTGAAGAGTGGAACAGGGACAAAGAATACGACAGACTGGGCCTTGAAGAGCAGTACACGGAGTACCTGGGCAACAAAGTCGTATGTCACAACATCCCCATAAGACCCGGCCGTAACCTTGCCATTATCTGTGAGTCCGCTGCGGTTAACTACAGACAGAAGAAGATGGGCTACAATGCGGCTCAGGAATTCTACAAGAGAATTCAGGAAAATTTTGCAAAGAAAAGAGAAGAGGACGAAAACAATGGCTAAATATGTATTTGGTGTAGACATAGGCGGAACTACTGTTAAGATGGGTTTCCTTGACATTCAGGGCAACCTTCTTGACAAATGGGAGATTCCCACCCGCAAGGAAAACGGCGGCGAGAACATTCTTCCCGACGTAGCCCGTTCAATAGAAGAGAAACTTAAAAAAGACAACATTGCCAAAGAAGACGTGGCAGGTATCGGTGTAGGCGTACCCGGACCCGTAAGCGGCGACGGCGTGGTTCACAGAGCTGTTAACCTCGGCTGGGGTGAATTCAATGTAAACGACAAGCTTACCGCATTAACCGGTATTAAGTCCATGGCGGGCAATGATGCCAACGTAGCAGCCCTCGGCGAAATGTGGAAGGGCGGCGGACAAGGCTACAGCGACATGGTAATGGTTACCCTCGGCACAGGTGTCGGTGGCGGCATCATTATCGGCGGCAAGATTCTCGCAGGCTCCACCGGTGCAGGCGGAGAAATCGGCCACATCCATGTTAACGATTCCGAAGAAAAAACCTGCGGCTGTGGCAACAAAGGCTGTCTTGAGCAGTATGCTTCCGCTACAGGCATTTCATATCTTGCCACTCAGCACAAAAAGAATTGGAACGGACAGACTGTCCTTAAGGATGACTTATCTGCCAAGGCTGTATTTGACGGAGTTAAGGCGGGGGATGCACTTTGCATTGAAGTTGCCGAAGACTTTGGTGAGACCCTCGGCAAAGGACTTGCTGTTATCGCATCGGTAGTCAATCCCGAAGCTTTCGTAATCGGCGGCGGTGTATCCAAGGCAGGAGAAGTGCTTCTTAGTTACATTCGTCCTTCTTTTGACAAATATGCATTCCATGGCGCAAGAGGTGCGAAGCTTCTTCTTGCTACACTCGGTAACGATGCGGGCATGTATGGTGCCGCCAAACTGGTGTTATAAATGATTAACAGATTAAAAGCGCTCCTTACAGACGAGCGTGTACTTGTAAATGAAAAACTGGACCGCCATACCACCTTCAAGGTAGGCGGCCCTTGTAAAGCTCTTCTTTCGGTTGAGACCACGGAAGAGCTTAACGCTGTTCTCAGATTGCTAACGGAAGAGGGAGAAGATTTCTTTATCCTTGGTAACGGCAGCAATCTTCTGGTAAGTGATGAAGGTTACGACGGTTATGTCATAAAACTGGCGGGAGACTTTTTAAGCGTAAGACTCGAAGGTGACTGTATTGTCGCCGGGGCGGGAGTGCTTCTTTCGAAGGTATGTACTTTTGCCAGGGACAACGGACTGTCGGGACTTGAGTTTGCTTACGGAATTCCCGGAACCGTGGGAGGCGCCATGGTGATGAATGCCGGTGCTTACGGCGGTGAGATGAAGGATGTTACCGAGTCGGTGAGCCTTCTTTTTAACGGAGAGATTGTTACCCGTTCTGTCGAAGAGATGCAGTTTGGATACAGAGACAGCATCATCAAGCACGATGATTATATTGCGCTTGAGACTCGCTTTAAGTTAAAAAAAGGCAGCATTGAAGAGATAGTTGCCGCAATGAATGACTATATGGACAGAAGACGTTCCAAGCAGCCTCTGGAATTTCCCAGCGCCGGCAGTACGTTTAAACGTCCCGAAGGTGCTTTTGCGGGCAAACTCATAGAAGACTCGGGTCTTAAGGGCTTCAGAGTGGGAGGCGCCAGCGTTTCTGTCAAACACGCAGGCTTTGTGGTGAACGATCAAAACGGAACGGCAGCAGACATAGACGAGCTTATGAAGCGTGTTGCGGATAAGGTCAAAAAGGATTCGGGCTTTGTTCTTGAACCCGAAGTTATAAGGATAGGCAAGTTTTAAGAGAGGGAAGAGTAATGCGTCTTGTAGTTGTAACAGGCATGAGCGGAAGCGGCAAAAGAACGGCACTGAAAATGCTTGAGGACATGGGATATTACTGTGTCGACAACCTTCCGGTCAAACTTATAGAGAAATTTGTGGAGCTTGTGTCCGAGAAGAACACGGAGCTTTCAAAGGTTGCCCTGGGACTTGACGTGCGTGCCGACGAACCCTTCTGCGAAGTGGTTAAGATACTTAATACCATTAAAGACGGAAATATTAAGCCTGAGATTCTTTTTCTTGAGACCAGCGAACAGGTGCTTTTAAGAAGGTACAAAGAAACCAGACGTCTCCATCCCCTTTCACCGGACGGCCGCGTGGAAGACGGTATCAAAAAAGAGCGCGAGGTTCTTGCAGATATTAAGAAGAACGCAGACTACGTAATCGACACTTCCAATCTTCTTACCAGAGACTTTAAAGAAGAACTGGACAAGATTTTCTTGCAGAACAAACAGTACAACAACCTCATGGTGAATATTGTTTCTTTCGGCTTTAAGAACGGTATTCCCCAGGATGCGGACCTTGTTTTTGACGTGAGATTCCTGCCCAACCCCTTTTATGTAGAGAGACTTAAGAATTTAACCGGCCTTGACGAGGCTGTTCAGGACTACGTCATGGGCTTTAAAGAATCCGGGGAATTCCTTGATATGCTTGAGAACATGTTAAGGTTTTTAATTCCCAACTATATTAAAGAAGGCAAGTATCAGCTTGTAATCTGTATAGGCTGTACAGGCGGCCACCACAGAAGCGTGACTCTTGCCAATGAGCTTTACAAAAGGCTCGCTCCGGGTAACTACGGAATAACTCTGACTCACAGAGATGTGGACAACGGAAGGTAACATTGGTGGTTTATGTCTTTTTCTTTGGATGTTAAGGATGAACTTTTAAAGTCACATCCGGCGGAGGAGCACTGCAGACTGGCGGAACTTTCGGCACTTGTCAGGTTCATGGCCGGCAGGGGCAATGTATCGGAAGACGAGATAGTTATTTCTTCCGACAACAAATCCGCATTAAGAAAGTGCTTTACAATGCTTGGCAAAACCTTTAATATAGAGACGGACGTTTTTGAGGACGAGAGTCATAACTTAAGGACTCAGGTTTCTCTAAATGCCGCCAATTGCGACATTAAGAACGTTTATAAACGCTTGCGTATCGGTAATCCCATGGATTTACTCAAGAGGGATTGCTGTAAGAGGTCTTATTTAAGAGGTGCCTTTTTGGCCACGGGATACATTGAAGATCCCCGAAAATCTTATCATTTTGAGATACTCACGGATGAAGAAGAATATGCAAAGTTGTTGACATACCTTCTTTCTCAGTTTAATATAATTGCCAAGCGTTCATTGCGAAAGAAATACTTCGTTATCTACATTAAAGAATCCGAAGCCGTTTCCGACGTATTAAGTGTTATGGGAGCACACAAATCCATGATGGGTCTTGCCAATACCCGCATAGAGAAGAATGTTCGCAATAACACAAATCGCCGTCTCAACTGCGATATGGCCAATGTAGGAAGATCTGTCAGTGCAGCGGCCAAACAGATTGAAGACATTTTGTACATAAGGGATAAAGTGGGACTTGATGCACTTCCGGAGTCACTTAAAGAGATGGCTCTTGTCCGGGTGGAATACCCGGAGGAATCCTTTGCTGATTTGGGTAGCAGACTAAATCCGTCTGTTGGCAAATCCGGAGTGAATCACAGATTAAGAAAGATTAGCGAGTTCGCAGACGATCTGCGCGGGGAAAAGGAGAAAAAATGACAAAACAGGATGTGACAATCAAACTTGCCGGCGGACTTGAGGCAAGACCGGTAGCTATGCTTGTACAGGTAGCAAGCCAGTATGAAGCATCTGTTTACCTTGATACAGAGGACAAGCACGTTAATGCTAAGAGTATCATGGGAATGATGAGCTTGGGACTGGACACGGGTGACGAACTTACAGTAGTTGCCGATGGAGCCGATGAAGCTAAGGCTGTAGACGGAGTAGTTAAATATTTAAGCGGACAGGAATAAGAATGAATATATTTTTTGTTTTTAATCCAAAAGCAGGAAAAGGAAAGATTAAATCTAAGCTCGGTGACATCATCGAGCTTTTTTCCATGGATGAAAATAAGATTACCATAGCGGCCACCAGGAAGCGCGGCGATGCTTCGAGAATGGTAAGAGAGCTGGATGACAGTTATGACCGCGTTATCTGCGGCGGCGGAGACGGAACCCTCGATGAAGTGGTATCCGGTATGGCTCTTAGGGAAAAAAAGATTCCCATAGGTTATATACCCGGGGGCAGTACCAATGATTTTGCTTTTTCCGCAGGCATTCCTTCGGACGTTATGAAGGCTGCCGAAATTGCAGCCACGGGACATGTTAAGGGAATTGACGTGGGCGGTTTTAATAAGAAGTCTTTCGTGTACATAGCTGCCTTTGGAGCATTCACGGCGGTTTCTTATGAGACTCCCCAGGATTTAAAGAATGTTTTTGGTCACAGCGCTTATATTCTGGAGGCTATCACAAGACTCGGGGATATTAAGCCTTATCATATGCACATCGAAACCGATGAACTGACAATTGATGATGATTTCCTGTTCGGAATGATTACAAATTCGGGTTCCGTGGGCGGTATAAAGAATATTACCGGCAAGAACGTCAATCTTTCGGACGGATTGTTTGAAGTGACCCTTGTGAGAAAGCCTGCCAACCCTCTGGAAATAAATGTGGTGCTTGCCGCTCTTTTGAACAGAGATATTACGTGCAAAGACTTATATTATTTTAAGACAGGCCATATTACCTTTTCGTCTGAGGACAAGGTACCCTGGACTTTGGACGGTGAATTCGGCGGAAGTGTTAAGAAAGCTGATATTACCAATTACAAGCACGGAATGAAATTAGTGTTAAAAGAAAAAAAGACCCCATAAAAAGGGAGGATGCCGGGTAAGTTATCTTACCCGGCATTTATTATGAAAAAGTTTTTGAAAGTATTTAGCAACTTGTTGTAAGCACTTTTGTCTTTCTATACTAATACTATATAACGGAATAATGTCTAAAGTTTGGAGAGTTATTTAACAGATTGAAAACAAAATGTGAACAAATTATGAACGAGACAGTCAGAAAACTAACTGTCTCGTAAATACAAATCAATTATTAATTTTAAATTAACAGAATATTAAAAGGAATTGAAGAACACATTCGAACAGTTTCGAATTAAAGCTCAACGGTGACTGACTCCATTACCTGGTCCTCCATGGGTCTGTCATCCCAGTCGGTTTTGGAAGCAGCAATCTTGTTAACAACATCCATACCCTCGATAATCTTACCGAAAGCTGCGTAAGAACCGTCAAGGTGGGGTGAAGTCTTGTGCATGATAAAGAACTGGCTGCCGGCTGAGTCGGGATCCATGCTTCTGGCCATGGAAATAACGCCCTCGGTATGCTTTAAGTTGTTCTCAAAGCCGTTTGAAGAGAATTCGCCGGGGATAGAGTAGCCGGGACCGCCCATTCCGGTGCCTTCGGGATCTCCGCCCTGAATCATGAAGCCTTTAATGACTCTGTGGAAAATAAGGCCGTCATAGAATTTCTCCTGAACAAGTTTAACAAAGTTATCAACGGTCTTGGGGGCGATATCGGGATAAAGCTCCAACTTCATAACGCCGCCATCCGCCATTTTAATGGTAACTATGGGATTAGCCATAATAAAATCCTCCTGAAAAATAGATTGATGTCTATGAAACATGATAAAATAAATTAAGGGGAATGTAAATGAAGAGTATTATTTTTTATATTAAACATAAACCGTCGCCTGCGACGAGGCTTTCTTTTGCACTGAGGATGCTCTTAAGGGGCGTGAAAGTTTCATACTGCAAAGAAGATGCTGCGATGAATTACGACACCGGCAATTTATACGTGACGGATTCGGAGATTTCCTACTCACGCATCTCAAAGGCCGGGGGTAAGGCTCTGGCGGTTGTGGAAGAAGGCGCATCCGATACGGATTTTGCGGGAGCGGAGTACCTGTGTAGCGATGTATTTAAGGCGGAGTTTAAGTATTTCGACGAAGTCTGGCATCGCTTTAACGACCTGCCCATGACGATTCTTAAGACCAAACGATTGATTCTGAGAGAGACTGTTGAGGCCGACGTGGATTCTTTTTACGAAATGTACAAAGACCCGCGCATCACCGAGTTCACGGAAGGTCTCTACGACAATCCGGAGGAGGAAAAAGAATACGTCCGCCAGTACCGTGAAAAGGTCTACAAAGTCTCGATTTTCGGTATATACACGGTAATCAGGAAAAAGGACGGAGCCATAATCGGGCGAGTGGGCACCACCATTCGCGACGGATTTGACGAAGTGGAGGTGGGCTTTGTAATAGGTACGGCTTACCAAAGAAAGGGTTACGCCTTCGAAGCCATGAAGGCTATACTTAAGCGCATGGACGGCTTCGGAGAGAAAAAAAGATTTGCACTTGTAATGCCCGGCAACATTTCATCACAGAAGCTTTTGACGAAGCTTTCTTTTGCCAAAGTCGATGAAATCACGGTGGGAGGCATTAGATACGGGCTTTGGAAAGACTGAGAGGTTTGCATCAAAGATAAGTGATATGTTATTATTAATAAAAGATTTATTGTAATATTGTTCAATATATATAATAATTGATTTATCAGAAATTTGGCCGCGATGATTATTCGCGAAAGGGGACAAATTTGTGACAAAAAAACATATTCTGATTGTTGATGACGATAAAAACATGCTTAAGATGCTTCACCTGTTTCTGCGCGATGAGTACGAAGTTACCATGGTGGATTCGGGCAAGCTGGCACTGGAGGCGGTTATTAAGCACACACCGGATTTGATTCTTCTCGACTACATGATGCCGCTGTTTGACGGCCCCCATGTACTTGAGATTATCCGTAAGAGAGAGGAATCCAGGAACGTACCCGTACTTTTTTTGACCTCGGTTACGGACAAAGAAAAAATCATTGAGTGCCTTTCACTTAATCCGCAGGGCTACCTTATTAAGCCCATTTCCAGATCGGAGCTTTTACAAAGAGTGGCTGAGGTTATTAATCCTGCCGCTAATAAAGCCTAAATCGTCGGAGTGCAGAGCCCTGTGCTCCGACGTTTCATAATAACTAAGCGCACAAAGGGGCGCGGGGAGGAATACAATGATCAACGAAACTTACAAAGAAATGTTAGGCAAAAAATCCGTAATAAGAACCCTTTCGGAATTTGCCACCGCAAGAGGCAAGGAAATAGGCTACGAGAACGTATTTGACTACAGTCTCGGCAATCCGTCGGTGCCTGTGCCCGAAGAGTTTACCAAAGCCATGATAGAGATGCTGGAAAAAGAAAGCCCCATGGCCCTTCACGGCTACAGCCCCAGCCTCGGCAATCCCGAATTCAAGAAAGCTGTTGCGGAGTCTCTTAACAGACGATTCGGCATGAACTACAAGCCTTCGCATATATTCCCCACTTCCGGCGCGGCAGGAGCCATCGCGCATGCACTGAGAGCGGTGACCAAGCCCGGGGATGAGGTTATTGTTTTTGCACCTTTCTTTCCCGAGTACATTCCTTATGTGACCGGTACGGGTGCGGAGATTAAAGTGGTTCCCGCGGATACCGAGGCTTTTCAGATTAATTTTGAAAAGTTTGAAGAAATGCTCACAAACAAGGTTAAGGCAGTTCTCATCAACTCCCCCAACAACCCTACGGGTATCGTTTATTCCGAGGATACTGTTAAGCACCTTGCAGATATCTTGCGTGCAAAATCTCAGGAATTCGGCTACAACATTTATCTTGTGTCCGACGAGCCTTACAGAGAGATTCTTTTTGCGGGCGTTGAGTGTCCTTATCCGTCCAAATATTATGATTATACTTTGTCATGTTATTCTTTCTCCAAGTCATTGTCGCTTCCCGGCGAAAGAATCGGTTACGTGGCGGCTTGTCCCGCAGACCCCGATTCCGAGACCATCGTGAATATGTGCGGACAGATTTCCAGAGGAACCGGACACAACTGTCCTGCTTCCATTATTCAGCAGGCTTGTGCCAAGGTTATTGACATGACTTCGGATTTGTCGGTTTACGAGACCAATATGAACATTCTGTACAAAGAACTCACCGCTCTCGGATTCGAGGTGGTTAAGCCAGGCGGAACCTTCTATATCTTCCCCAAGGCTTTGGAGGATGATGCTGTGGCATTCTGCAACAAGGCCCTTAAATACGACCTTGTGCTGGTGCCGGCAGATTCTTTTGCCTGCCCCGGATATTTCAGAATGGCTTATTGTATAGATACGGAAAAGGTTGAGCGTTCCATAGCGGCGCTTAAGAGATTTGTGGAAAGCGAGTACAAAAAATGATTGATGCAGGATTGGTTCTTGAAGGCGGCGGTATGAAGGGCGTTTATACCGCAGGCGTTTTGGATTTCTTTCTTGACAAGAATCTTGAATTTAAAAATGTTTACGGAGTGTCGGCGGGAGCCTGCACCATGTGCAGTTACATCTCCAAACAGCGCGGTCGTGCAAAAGAAACTTTCGTAGACTACGTGGGTGAAAAGGGCTACATGGGTCTTCACAGCCTGCTTACCACAGGAGACATTTTCAATGTGGGCATGAGCTATCATCTCGTGCCGGATTACCTGAATCCTTTTGACTACGAAACCTACAACAAGTTTGAGGGCAATGCCTATGCGGTTGTCACCAACATCGAAACCGGCGAGGCTGAATATATCAAGATTAAGGATATGCATGAAGGCATGGACTATATCCGCGCCTCAAGCTCCCTGCCCTTAGTGTCCAGAAATGTACGTATCGGCGACAATCTCTACCTGGACGGCGGTATCGCTGACTCAATTCCCATAAAAAGAAGCGAGTCCGACGGCAACGCAAAAAATGTGGTTATCCTCACAAAACCCGTAGGATACAGACGTAAGCCCGAAGGCAAGAAGTCCCTGGCTGCCATTAAGGTTCGTTACTTGAATTATCCCAAGGTCTATGAACTTATGAAGAACAGGTGTGACGCTTACAACGAAACTATGGAGTATCTGGAAAAAGAAGCCGCAGAGGGCAAAATCTTTCTTTTGCAGCCCCAGGAAGACTTTGCAATCGACCGCCTCGAGAAGAACAAAGACAAGCTCAATGCCCTTTACGAAGAAGGATACAAAGAAGCCGAGTCAAGATATGAGGCATTGATGGAATATTTGAATAAATAACAGGCAGGCGAGGCGAATTTTATGCCTCGCTTTTTTTTATGCATTGACAGTTTTTTTTATCCTTGTTACTATTGAAATGTCAAAGGGAGTAGCTTGCATGCTCAATGAGGTGGCATGTGACATGCTTTCGTCAGTACGGGAGATAATTTCCCCGGAACGTGTTTTAAGAAGCGAGACTTTGCCACATTTATTTGTGGCGGAGTCTTTTTTTGTGCATATATTGACCCTGTACAAGCGATAATAGGAGGAAAAAGAAAAAGTGAGTTCGGTAGCAGTTATTTCGGCTGTGCTGTCTATGATGGCGGGAATCGGTATATTTCTGGTGGCCTGTTCCATGATGAGTTCTAACCTTGAGGCAGTCAGTTCAGGCAGACTTCGGTCTTTGTTTAAAAAGGTATCGGGTAATAAACTGATAGGTGTGGGAATCGGTGCGGTGACAACCGCCGCAATTCAGAGCTCGGGTGCCACAACCGTCATGATTATCGGTTTCGTTAATGCGGGCATCATGTCGCTTGTGCAGGCGGCAACGGTTATATACGGTGCCAATATCGGTACCACAATCACCGGCCAGATTGTTGCTCTCGGAATGACCGGCAGCAACATGCTGTCCACAACAGTTATCTTTTCTGCTTTTGCAGGCGTCGGCGCCATGATTACGCTCTTTTCCAAGAAGGATCAGCTAAAGCGTTTCGGCGGCATCTTTTCGGGTTTTGGTATGCTTTTTGTGGGCTTGTCCATGATGAGTTCTGCCATGGGGACCTTTTCGGAGCTGCAGGTTGTAAAAGACTTTTTGGCAGGAATTAATAATGCCGTTTTGCTGGTTCTGGTGGGCACGATTTTTACAGCTATTATTCAGAGTTCATCGGTTATGACTTCCATCGCGATTACCATGGTAGTTACCGGGCTTATTACCCTTGACCAGGGCATTTATCTTACAATGGGTTCCAATATCGGTTCCTGTGTGGTTGCCATGATAGCCGGCCTCGGAAGCGGCAAGAATGCCAAAAGAACGGCCCTCATCCACCTTCTGTTTAACGTGGGCGGCGTTATCATGTTCATGATTTTGGGTCTTCTTTTGACCATTGTTACAGGCGGCAACACTTCTTTCGGCACGATTTTTGAGAGGTTGTTCCCCAAGGTTCCTCAGGTCCAGTTGGCTATGTTCCATACAGTATTTAACGTATTGACGGTGATTCTGTTCCTGCCACTTACCAATGCTTTGGTAGGAATCGTCACCAAAATCATTCCGGACAAAGAAGAAGAGAATCCGGAGGAAGACAAAAGAAGACTATACTATGTGGACCGCAACATGTTAAAAACTCCTCCCATTGCGGTTGCACAGCTTAAAAAAGAAATCATCAATATGGCCGACATAGCCATGCGAAATTACGTATGTTCTTTGGAGACCATCTGCAGCCTTGATTTTTCCAAGCAGGAGCAGTTCAAAGAAAACGAGGCGGAGATAGATTACATCAACAAAGAACTGGTTAAATTCGTGGTGGAACTCTCGAAGCTCCCTCTTAGCGAGAAGGACCACAAATACGTTGCCACCACTTTCCACACCATAAGCGACCTGGAAAGAGTGGGTGACTACGCGGAAAACATTATGGAATACGCCGACACCCTCAAGAAAGAAAATCAGGGATTTTCAGAATCGGCTGTTTTAGAGATAGCGTACCTGCGTGAGCACATAGAGAAGCTCTTTGCGGAGATTATTAAAGCGTATACCATGGAAGACAAGGCGGCCTTCGAAGAAGCCGACAAGATTGAGGACGAAATCGATAAAATCACCGCGAAAATGGATGAGAATCACATCATCCGACTCAATCAGGGCATTTGCACCGCAATAGTGGGCTCCCAGTACATGTCCCTTGCATCCAACTCCGAGAGAATTGCGGACCACTTTATAAATGTGGGCAAGATGATTTACGAATGGTAATATAGTTTATGAAAGAGGCAGTGTGAGCTGCCTCTTTTTAATTTTGGGCATCTTACAGTACCATTTTGTACCGCATAGTGCCGGAAGCCTTGTAAAAGCGCGGTTTTAATGTACAATCAAATTATCACTTAAACATGTTTAAAGATGAGGAACGAAAATGCGGGTTAACATTATTGAGAATGCGGATACAAAAGAAATCTTTGCCGAGATTCATTGCAGGGAAATTACTGCAGAGGTAAACAGGCTTAAAGCCCATATTGAGAATTATGCGGTGCGTATAAAGGGCGAGTATGAAAAAGAAGCGTTTTATGTGGATTTAAAGGACATTCTTTATTTTGAGTCCGTGGACAGCAAAACCTTTATTTATACAAAAGAAAGAGTGCTGACCGCAGAACTGAGACTTTACGAAATAGAGAAAAGACTGAGCGAAAAAAACTTCTTCAGATGTTCAAAATCCGTTGTGGTGAATATCGGTAAAATCGTAAGACTTAAGCCGGAGATTTCAAGAAACATTATTGCAACCCTCGATAACGGTGAAGCGGTGGTAATCTCCAGAAGATATGTATCCGAACTCAAAAGAATAATAGGCGCGGAGGACTGATATGGATAGATTTAAAAACTTTGTGACATATATAAGAAACGGTTTATGCTTCAGTTTCAGCTGGATAATGCTGATGCTTATGTTTGGGGCTTTCTTTTCCGGAAGAAAGGGAATCGAGACGGACTTTTTGTTTAAGGCATTTTTCATGTGTCTGTACGGAGCGGTTTGTTTTGCGGTTTGCTTTACGGACTTTTTAATCAGAACCAAAGGCTTTATTTTCAGACTTACGGTTCTGTTTGTAACCTTTATACCCGTGGAGGTGTTCATGTTTTACAAGATGAATCTTTTTGCGGGCAAGGGAACTCCCGGTGAATGGTTAATTTTTGCAGCGATAGTGGTTTCTTTCTACGTTACATGCCTGATACTTGATAGGACGGTATTTAAGGATAAAGCGGAAAGATATACAAGACTTTTGAACGAGTATAACAGGAGAAATATAAATGAGTAAAATAAAAGAAGAAAGATTAAACGAATTAACTCTCGGACTGGATGAGTTAAGAGAAGATATGCGGGTCAGTCAGCGGGGAGGCTTCCCCTTTATAGCGGTCTCGGTTATTATCTGGGGACTTATTACGGTAGTTACGAGCCTGGGACTTCCGCAGTTTAGGGAGAATTTGCTTGTGTTATGTTGTGCATGCCCTTTGCTTCCGTTGGCATACGTAGTGGGAAAAATAGTTAAGATAGATATTTTTGACAGAAGCAATCCTCTTTGGAGGATAGGCATTACGGCAACCTGCAATCAGATTATTTATCTGTTGATTGTAATGTGGGCTTACAGAGCGACCCCAGACAAAATGCTTATGGTATATGCAATGATATTTGGGGCACATTTTCTGCCTTATGCGTGGCTGTACAAGATAAAGGCATATCTTGTGACTTCGATAGTGCTTCCCATAACGGCTTTGGCAATGGGGCTGTACCTTCCGAGAAACATTATGGCAGCGGTGATAGCGGCTTATGAGATAGTATTTGCGACTGTGATTTTCTTTGGCACACGCAAAAAAAGTGAATAATAAGAATCGGGCGCAACTTCTGAGGGTTGCGTCCTTTCTTTTGCTCCATAGTTAAAAAAATTTAGATAAAAATATTGACATTATTGCGAAAATGTATATCATATCAAATAGTTAAATAATTTTAACTAAAAACATTTAACAATGCAAACTAAAGGAGATTACATATGTTTGAAGCAGTAAAAGAAGTAATAATCGATATACTCAGCTGTCCCGCAGAGAAGATTACTCTTGAGGCAGACCTTTTCAAGGACCTCGGCGCAGATTCTCTTGATGCGGTTGAACTTTCACTTGCACTTGAAGAAAAGACCGGCATCGCCATCGACCAGGATGCAATGGCTGACATTAAGACGGTAGCTGATGTTGTGGAGTACTTAGAGGCACACAAATAATCATGGAAATAAGCGAAGTAAAAGAACTCTTAAAGGCCTTTGACGAAAGCGGAAGCACATACCTTGAAGCTGAACTTTCCGGCGGGCGTATAAAGCTTATGAAGTCTGCGGGTTCAGTGGCAGTTCAGAAATCCTGGAGCGAACCGACAATTGAGGTTATGACCGGGAATCCTGATGTTAGCAGGACCGCTCAAAATACTTCCGAAGAAGAGGGAATAGAGGTTACGGCGCCGCTTGTGGGCGTTTTTTATACCGCTCCGGCTCCCGATGAACCTTCTTTTGTCAAAGAAGGGGACAGGGTCAAAGAAGGCGATACCCTCTGCCTCATAGAGGCCATGAAGATGATGAATAAAATTGTGGCTCCCGCTAACGGCACTGTCCGCAAGGTTTGTGTTAAGGATCAGGACGTTGTGGGATTCGGAGACGTTCTTTTTATTATCGGGGACTGAGTATGTTTAAAAAAATATTGATTGCCAACCGTGGCGAGATTGCAGTGCGAATCATAAGAACCTGCATGGAGATGAATATTGAAACGGTTGCGATTTACTCTGCCGCCGACAAAGAATGCCTGCATGTGAAGCTGGCGGGCGACAGCGTTTGCGTGGGACCCTACAAAGCTGCAGACAGTTATCTCAACATGGATGCCATAATATCCGCGGCCCTTGTGAAAGGATGCGATGCCATCCATCCGGGATACGGTTTTTTGTCCGAAAACAGTGAATTTGCAAGAAAGTGCAGTGAATACGGAATAACCTTTATCGGCCCCACTCCCGAAGCCATGGAGGCTCTCGGCAACAAAGCGGCGGCGCGAAGAATCATGAAAGAAGCGGGTGTTCCCACGGTTCCCGGCTATGACGGGCCTATAGAGAGCGACAAAAAACTTGAGAAGATTGCCCACAAGATAGGTTATCCGCTCTTAGTTAAGGCAAGCTCAGGCGGCGGCGGTCGCGGAATGAGACGGGTTAATGACCCTTCCGAACTTGTGAGTCTGTACAAAGAAGCCAAGGCTGAAGCAATGGCCTGCTTTGGCGACGATGAAATGTACCTGGAAAAGTTAATCGAGAACCCCAAGCACATTGAGTTTCAGATTCTTGCGGATGAATTCGGCAACGTAATTCATTTAGGCGAGCGTGACTGCTCCGTTCAGAGAAAGAATCAAAAACTCATAGAAGAAAGTCCCTGCATGTTCATAAAGGACGACTTAAGAAAAGCCATGGGCAAGGCGGCGGTGCTCGCGGCTAAGGCTGCGGGATACACCAGTGCGGGAACGGTTGAATTTGTCCTTGATGACAAAGGCCGGTTTTATTTTATCGAGATGAACACCAGAATTCAGGTGGAGCACGGAGTAACCGAGATGGTTACGGGAATCGACCTTATAAAAGAGCAGATAAGAATCGCCTTTCGTGAGCCCTTAAGAATCAGACAAAGAGACATTAAAATTTCGGGACACGCTATCGAGTGTCGTATAAATGCAGAGAATCCTGCGGAAGGCTTCAGGCCGGGCAGTGGCAAATTAAGCTTTTTAAACGTTCCCGGCGGCGTAGGCGTGCGTGTGGATACACTTTTGTATAACGGCTATGAAACCAGTCCGTTTTACGACTCACTGATGGCCAAAATCATAGTTCATGCCCCCACAAGACTGGAAGCCATTAGGCGAATGCGAAGAGCGCTTTTGGAACTTGTGACGGACGGACTTACCACCAACGGTGATTTTGACTACCTTCTTTTGCACCACCCCGACTTTATAAAAGGCAAGTACAACGTGGGCTTTATAGAGAAGCACGCGGAGGAAATACTGACCTGGGACATGGCTGCGGCGCGGCTTAAAGCAGATGAATAACGCGAGGAAAAATGGTTACTGCTGTTGAAGAAAGAAAAAATAAATTCATAAGATACAAAAACTTAAGAGAGAATCCTGTCAAGGTTCTAAGCGGCATGGGCAAGACCACAGTCGATGCGGGCAAGGCAAAAGAAGCCTACACCGCAAGAGACAGGGTTCGTGACATAGCCGACAGAGATTCTTTTGCGGAGTTTGACGATAAATTCGAAGAGACCGACCCCCTTGAGTTTGAGGGATACACGGACAAAAAAGAAGCGCTGAGAGCCGAGACCGGACTTCACGACGCGGTTCTTTCGGGAACCTGCACAGTGGGAGGATATCCTGCGGTGCTGGCGGTTATGGACAAGCGTTTCATGATGGCTTCCATGGGAATCGAGGTGGGAGAAAAAATCTCTCTGGCGGCGGAATATGCCATGGAGCATAAGCTTCCCCTGATTATATTTACCGCCAGTGGCGGTGCGCGTATGCAGGAGGGTATTCTGGCGCTCATGCAGATGGCCAAGACAAGTGCGGTGATAGAACGCTTCAAGGAGGCGGGAGGGCTGTACATATCGGTGTTAACCCATCCCACAACCGGAGGCGTGAGCGCAAGCTTTGCAACTCTCGGAGACATTACTCTTGCGGAGCCCGGAGCCCTTATAGGATTCGCGGGACCGAGGGTCATTGAGCAGACCATAGGGGAGAAACTTCCCGAAGGATTTCAAAGGGCAGAATTTTTGGAAGAGCACGGTTTTGCGGATCGGGTGGTGCCGCGTGAAGGGATGAAAGAGGCACTTACGATTCTTTTGAAATTACATTCCAAGGAGTCTTTATGACGGCTTTTGAAAAAGTACTGAAGGCCAGAGAAATCACGAGACCAAAGATTACGGATTATGTTTCGGAACTCTTTACGGATTTTTTTGAGTTAAGAGGAGACGGCCTTAAAAAAGAAGATAAGAGCATATACGGCGGAATTGCTCTTTTCCACGGTGAGCCGGTGACGGTTATCGGCCACAGAAAAGGGCATGACGCGGGAGAGAATATAGAGTGCAACTTCGCTATGCCGGGGCCCGAAGGCTACAGAAAAGCCATGAGGCTTATGGCGCAGGCGGAGAAGTTTAAACGGCCGGTTATAACCTTTGTGGATACGCCCGGAGCTTATCCGGGGCTTGAGGCGGAGATGTTCGGACAAAGCCAGGCAATATCAGCAAGCCTTGCATTTATGAGCAGGCTTAAAACTCCCGTAATAACCGTTGTTACGGGGGAAGGAAGCAGCGGCGGAGCTTTGGCGATTTCCGTGGCTGACAGAATTCTGATGCTTGAAAACGCTGTATATTCGGTGCTCTCTCCCGAAGGTTTTGCCTCCATTCTTTGGCATGAAAGCGCCAGAAAAGCCGAGGCGGCCGAGGTCATGAAGCTTACGGCGGAGGACCTTTTAAACTTTGGTGTGACAGACGGAATTATCAGGGAAGACGACATATTCCAAAACGTTGACAAGGCGATTTACGATGCCCTTACGGAGCTAAAGAAAAAGAGTACTGACGAACTTTTAAAAGAACGTTTTGATAAATACAGAAAATTTGACGAAAGGTTTTGCGGGGCAGTAAGCCGCGCGTGAGACTGAAATGATAGGTATAAAAATACTTGCAACCGGCAGCTGTGTACCGAAAAAGGTTGTGACCAACGACGACCTTGCTAAGCTTGTGGACACAAGCGATGAATGGATTACCAAGCGTACGGGTATGAAAGAAAGAAGGTACGTAAGCGGCGAGGAAGATCAGACATACCTTGCAGAGAAAGCCGCAAGAGAGGCAATTGAGCGCTCGGGAGTGGCAAAAGAAGACATAAACGTCGTAGTGGTATGCACGGTTTCGGCGGAGTATTACTCCCCTTCGGCAGCCTGCCTGTTACAGGGAAGACTGGGACTGAAAAACGATATTATCGCCCTTGATGTGGGAGCCGGATGCTCCGGATTCATATTCGGTCTTGAGACCATAAGAGCTCTTATGATTGCCCGTAATGCCAAGGCAGGACTTATAGTCGGTGCGGAAGTTTTGTCGAGGAAAATGGATATGACCGACAGAAGCACCTGCGTACTGTTCGGTGACGGAGCCGCGGCAGCAGTGCTGAAGCTTGATGACAGACCATACACGGCTGTAACAGGTGTGGATGGCGACGAAGAAATGATTCACATCAAAGTCCCCACAGGCTTCATTCACATGGACGGTCAGGGCACCTATAAGTTTGCGGTTGCCACTGTTCCTGCAGTTATCGAGGAAGTGGTGAAAAAAGCGGGGCTTACCTACGATGACATCGACCACTTCGTACTCCATCAGGCCAACCTTCGCATAATCGAGTCCATAGCTAAAAAAGTGGACCAGCCTATGGATAAGTTTGTGGTGAACATTCAAAAATACGGAAACACTTCGGCGGCAAGTGTGGGACTTGCCCTCGATGAAGCATATAAAACCGGCAGGATAAAAGAAGGCGACAGAATTCTTCTTTGTGCTTTCGGAGCCGGAAGAACATGGGGCGCGGCAATTATCTAGCCCTTGATAAGGAGAGTTATGAAGTTAAATGACATTACGGGTACCAAATACCCCATAATTCAGGGCGGAATGGCCAATATCGCAACCGGAGCTTTTGCGGCGGCGGTATCCAATGCAGGGGGCCTCGGACTTGTGGCAAGCGGCGGTATGAACGCTGAAGCCCTGAGAAAAGAAATAAGAATCTGCAAAGAAAAAACCGACAAACCCTTCGGCGTAAATCTTATGCTTATGAATCCCGACGTGGACAACATAGCTAGGATGCTTACAGAGGAAAAAGTAGGATTTATAACAACGGGTGCGGGCAATCCCGCCAAATATATGGCGGAATGGAAAGCCATGGGCGCAAAAGTATTTCCGGTGGTGGCTTCCGTAGCTTTGGCGAAAGTTATGGTCAAGGCGGGAGCAGACGCCGTCATAGCCGAGGGTGGAGAGTCAGGCGGCCATGTGGGTGATATGACTACCATGACGCTTCTTCCCCAGGTGGTAGATGCAGTATCGGTGCCTGTCATTGCGGCAGGCGGTATAGCGGACGGCCGTCAGATGGCAGCGGCAATGCTCCTCGGAGCTTGCGGAGTTCAGATAGGAACCTGCCTTCTGGTGTCCGAAGAATGCCCCATTCACGACAATTATAAGCAGGCGCTCATTAAGGCCAAGGACAATTCCACCACGGTTACGGGACGCTCTCAGGGCGCTCCCGTGAGAATTATTAAAAACGAAATGGCCAGAGAATACTTAAAGCTCGAGGCTCAGGGCGCCGACCGCGAAGAGCTTGAGAAGATAACCCTCGGAGGCCTTCGCCGCGCGGTAATAGACGGCGACGTCGTAAGAGGCTCCGTAATGGCCGGCCAGGTATGCGGTCAGTTAAAAGAAATCAGACCTGTTGCGGACATTCTTAAGTCCCTTTATGAGGATGCCAAGACAGTACTTAAAAAAGCAGGAGAAACAGATCTATGAAATTAGGATTTGTATACGCCGGTCAGGGGAGCCAGAAGGTCGGCATGGGAAAAGACTTTTACGATACCTATGAGCAGTTCAGAGAGACTTTGGACGGCGCCGAATCAACAGTAGAAAATATAACAAAATGTTATATTAAGGAATTAAGCTTCGACGGTCCGGAAGAGAAACTCTCCGATACACGCTACACACAGCCGGCTATGGTTTCTTTTGCCATAGGCGTGACCAAACTGTTAAAAGAAAGAGGAATCGCCCCCGAATATACATGCGGATTGAGCCTCGGTGAATATTCTGCGCTTTATGCGGCGGGAGTTCTGGACGAGAAGACGGTCCTCGAAATCGTGGCAAAAAGAGGAAAGTTCATGGCCGAAGCCGCAGAGGGCAAAGCGGTTAAGATGGCGGCGGTTATAAGTACTCCCAGAGATACGGTCATTGACTGCTGTCACAAAGCGACGGAAGAATTTAAGGGAGAAAAAATCGTGGAAGCGGCCAACTTCAACTGCCCCGGGCAGATAGTTATTTCGGGCGATGAAGAAGCGGTGGACAGGGCCTCGGAGCTCCTTACGGAGGCCGGCGCCAAGCGTATTCTTCCCCTCAAAGTCAGCGGACCCTTTCACACAAGTCTCATGAAGCCCGCTGGCGACAGACTGAGAGCGGAGCTTAACAAGATAGATTTCCGAGAAGCCCGCAGCAAAGTCATCTTTAACTGCCTCGGACGTGAGATGAATACGCAGGAGAACATCCCCGAACTTTTAGAGCGACAGGTACAGTCCTCGGTTTATCTGGAGGATTCCATACGATACATGGCGGAAGCCGGTGTTGACACTATCGTCGAAATCGGCCCCGGCAACGTTATAAGCAAATTTGTGAAAAAAACCGCACCTGACATTAAAGTCATGTCCATCGACACCCCGGAAGACTTTGAAGCGGCGGTAAAGGAGTTAACTGCATGAGTGTGGCACTTATCACAGGCGGCAGTCGCGGCATCGGTCGCGTGGTCGCACTGAACCTTGCAAAAGAAGGATATAATATAACATTTTGTTATACGAGCAACGAGACGGCGGCACAAGAAACCGCAGCCGAAATAGAGAAAACAGGCGTAAAAGCCCTGGCAGTCAAGGCAGACGTGAGCAATGAAAGTGACGTAAACGCTCTCGTACAGGCGGCAAGAGACGCATTCGGACCCATTGAGGTTCTTGTCAACAACGCAGGAATCACCCGCGACGGTCTTTTGCTTCGCATGAGCGAAAAGGACATTTCCGACGTTCTCGACACCAACCTTAAGGGCGCTTTCTTTTGCACAAAAGCAGTGCTCAAGGATATGATGAAGAGCCGCTACGGAAAGATTATCAACATCACCTCCATAGTAGGAGTGACGGGCAATGCGGGTCAGAGCAACTATGCCGCATCCAAGGCGGGCCTCATAGGCTTTACCAAATCCGTTGCCAAAGAATACGGCTCCAAGGGAATCTGCGTAAACGCAGTGGCCCCGGGCTTCATCGAAACCGAAATGACGGAAAAACTTCCCGAAGAAGTTAAAAATACATACCTTGAAAGAATCAGCCTGAAGCGCTTCGGAACTCCCGAAGACGTGGCAAACGTAGTAAGCTTCCTCGCAGGACACAAATCAGACTACGTTACGGGGCAGGTCATCGAGGTTACCGGAGGTATGCAATGAGACGTGTGGTCATAACAGGTATGGGTACCGTAAACCCACTGGGAAACAGCGTTAAAGACACCTGGGACGGAGTTAAGGCGGGAAAATGCGGCATCGCACCCATCACCCATTTTGATACGACAGATTTTAAGGTTAAGCTTGCGGCGGAGGTTAAGGGCCTTGATACGGCGGAAATCCTCGGCGCAAGAGAAATAAAGAGAATGGACATCTTCACGCAGTTTGCCTGTGTGGCGGCCAAAGAAGCCATGTCCGATGCCGCTCTTGATATGACGGCAGAGAATCCTGACAGATGCGGCTGCATAGTATCCTCGGGCATAGGCGGACTTTCCACTATCGCCGCTGAACACGGCAAAGGTGAGACCAAAGGATACAAGTTTGTGTCCCCGTATTTTATTCCCATGACCATCAGTAACATGGCGGCGGGACAGATAGCCATCGAATACGGGCTTAAAGGCATCTGTACCTCTGTGGTAACTGCATGTGCAGGCTCCAACAATGCCATAGGCGAGGCTTTTCACAGAATCCGTGACGGCTACGAGGACGTTATGGTCTGCGGCGGAGCGGAAGGTGTTATCATGCCCCTTGCCATGGCGGGATTCCAGTCTATGCAGGCTTTAAGTCTCAGCACGGACCCGGGCAGAGCCTCAATCCCCTTTGACAAAGAAAGAAACGGCTTTGTAATGGGCGAGGGCGCGGGAATCCTTGTAATTGAGGAGCTTGACCACGCTCTTTCCCGCAAAGCGAAAATATATGCGGAAGTGGTGGGCTACGGCACCAATTGCGACGCTTACCATATTACCGCTCCCAACCCCGAAGGAGAGGGCGGCGCAAAATGTATGGCGCTTGCGGTTAAAGATGCCGGCCTTAACATGACCGATATCGACTATATAAATGCTCATGGAACAAGCACCGGCTTAAACGACTCGGGCGAAACCCTTGCCATTAAGAAAGCCTTCGGCGACCACGCTTACAAGCTCATGGTAAGCTCCACCAAATCCATGACGGGCCATCTTCTCGGAGCCGCGGGAGCCGTTGAAGCCATTATTACTTCTTTGGCCTTAAAAGAAAGCTATGTTCCCGCAACCATCAACTATAAAGTCCCCGACCCTGCCTGCGACCTGGACATTGTTCCCAATGAAGGCAGAAAAGCGGAAATCGAGACAGCCCTTTCCAATGCCCTCGGTTTCGGAGGACACAACGCAAGCTTAGTGCTCAGGAGGTACCATGGAGCTTAACATTCATGAGATTCAGGAGATTCTGCCTCACAGATATCCTTTTTTACTTATAGATAAGATTACGGAGTGCGAGCCCGGAGTGTATGC
>CAMNCH010000007.1 GCA_946534145.1 uncultured Lachnospiraceae bacterium | reverse complement strand
TTCGGGGAGAGACACGACAGCATTATTTCGGCGGTTCGTTCTTTTGCCACCAAGCTTGCAAGCGCTATTGACCAGGGAGTCGTGGCTCTGATACTTATCGTCAGCGGAATCTACGTAATCAGCCAGAACATCTCGGAACTTGAGATTCAGGCGGGTACAGGGGAGATCACAAAAGAAGCCGCAATTACAAGCGCAGACAGCTTTATTGCCACTGCTACGGGCCTCCAGCGCTTCATCCTGCGCATGGGTATAGCAGCAGTTCCCGTTATTGCCATCGGTGTCGCTTTCCTCATTATTAAAAAGAAATATATTATCGACGAGAAGAAATATTCGGAGCTTGTGGAAGAAATTAGCAAAAAAAAGCATAACTAGAACAAAAAAATCATATTACAAATGTTATGTGAACTATTTTCTTTTTTGACTTTTTATGCTAATCTATATCTTGAATGGGAAAGTGTTTGTTACCCAACATATCGTTTTTTTGCGAAGTGAATTCAGATTGACATGATTTGGACAATTTTTTGGATAGCAGTTGTTCTTTTTATAGTAATGCTGATATTGATAAAGCCCGGGAAGCGGCGCGACACATCTTATTTCCATACCAAGATGTACGCCCACAGGGGACTCCACGGAAACGGAGTGCCGGAGAATTCCCTAACGGCTTTTAAACTGGCAAGAGAGTCAGGCTACGGAGTTGAACTGGATGTTCAGATGACCCGTGACGGACGCCTTGTGGTGTTTCATGACGGAAGTCTTTTAAGAATGTGCGGCGTAGACGGATACTTAAGAGACTACACCTACGAAGAGCTGCAGGAGTTCAGACTTGCGGGCACCGACGAAAGAATACCTCTTTTCGAGGACGTTCTTTCTACCCTCGGCAGCACCGACCTGATATGTGAAATAAAGGGCGACAACGGCAATAAATGCTACAAACTTTGTGCTGAGACATACAATGCCCTCAGAGAGTACAAAGGCCGTTATTGCATCGAGTCCTTCAGCCCATATCTTGTGAGATGGTTTAGAAAAAACCATCCGGAGATAATAAGAGGACAGTTGTCCTGTAACTTCATGCACGATACCGGCATGAATTTCTTCCTCCGCGTCGCCATGACGCATTTACTTGTTAACGTTTTGTCCAGACCCGACTTTGTTGCTTACCGCCACGAAGATATTGGACAATTCGGATATAAATTGTGTAAGAGGGTATTTCGTCCCTTCACGGTGGCCTGGACCGCCAAAGGGGAGGAAGAACAGAAACGAGCTTGGGGGAGTTTCGATTCTGTTATTTTTGAACAGTTTCTCGGGGAAAGATAGAGGTATACTGGGTTAATGTTACAACAGCCGGTTCTTTCACCGAAGCATGCTTATGGAGAACAGTTCGACGTCAAGGGGTTAAACTTTTTCAGACGTCTTCTTCAGGCGCTGCAAAATAATGAGTTCGTAGTGTACTTTCAGCCGAAAGTATCCATTACCGACATGAAGATAGCCGGGGCAGAGGCTTTGGTCCGTTGGGTTTATGACGGTCAGGTACTCCCGCCGGTTAAGTTTATACCTTTTTGCGAGAGAACGGGTCTCGTAATCGACATAGACTTCTATGTTTTGGAAGAGACCTGTAAAAAAATGCGTGAATGGATGGATGCCGGCATGCAGCTTGTGCGGATATCCGTTAATTTCTCCAAATATCACTTCAACGAAGAAGGCGTCGCGGAACGTATCTACAACGTTATCAACAGCTACGGAATCCCGCCCGAGTACATAGAAGTCGAATTTACAGAAACCGCCTACCTGGACAAAGAAGAACTGCTGGAAGCCACGGTAGAGAAACTTAAAAACTATGGTATTAAGTCTTCCATAGACGACTTCGGTTCCGGATATTCATCACTGAATCTGCTTCAAAATATGGATTTTGAAGTGGTCAAACTGGACAAATCCCTTCTTGGCAAAGGCGTCGAGAACGACAAAGCCAAGAAAGTAATATCAAGCATCATACACATGGCCAAAGAACTTAACATGGAAGTTCTTGCGGAAGGAGTGGAAACGGTAGAAGAGTTAAAGCTCCTGAAAAGTTTAAGATGCGACATCGTACAAGGCTTTTTCTTTGACAAACCGCTGCCGGTTACGGAATTCGAAAAAAGACTCCGGTCAGGCGGATACAAAGAAGACGGTTCCGTCAAAGAGCCCGAAAGGAAAAGAATGCAGTTAAAAGACGTAGAAGAAATAGGAGCAGACGGCAATAAAGATTCAGGCAGTTTAAACAGATATTTAAACTACGAACAGCTTTACGACAGAAAACGTAATAACGGTATGTTTATTGCAGGTCTTGTCATGCTTCTTTTGGCTATAGCTGTCTTGACAGTGGCATTCGTTATAGTTAGAAACGGTAAGGTAAAAGGTCACGAGGAAGAGATTACCACCGTTACCGAGAAGACCTTCTCTCAGTCTGAGGTAGATGAACTTGTGGCGTCCAAGGTTGCTTTTGCGGAAGAAGAAACCCGCGCATCCGTGGACAGAGAATACCGTGCGCAGATTCGTGAGGTTGCAAGCGTTTACAGCGGCATGACCAATTATCTTCGCACCCTTTATCCCGACGACCTGGTTTTTACGGAAGGCAGCCGTTACAATTTTGTGCCCATCAACAAAGAGCTTAAGATGAGCGATGTGCTGGAGGAACTTTTCGTCAAGGATGATACAACAGGCTATTTGTATTACACCGACGCCTCCGGCAATAAGACATCCTACATGGGCATCGACGTATCCTCTCATCAGGGTAAAGTCGACTGGAACAAGGTAAAGACTGCCGGAATAGATTTTGCGGTTATAAGATGCGGTATCAGAGGCTACGGAAGCGGTAAGATCGTGGAAGATACCGAGTTTAAGAACAATTTGCTGGGTGCTGCCAATGCAGATATCCCCACAGCAGTATATTTTTACACACAGGCCGTTAACACAGACGAGGCGGTAGAGGAAGCGCAGTTCGTTCTTTCTTTGCTTGCTCCTTTTTCCGTTAAGGGCCCTGTGGTGTTGGATGTTGAATCCGCTTCATCGGATGAACGTATCAAGGATCTTACTTCCGGCGAAAGAACAGACATTATTATAGCCTTTTGCGATACGATAAAGCAGGCGGGTTATACCCCCATGATTTATGCTGATTCAAGATTCTACACCCTCAGAATGGAGCTTGAGCGCCTCGAGGAATACGACAAATGGTATGCCAATTACAATAACATTACCAGAGACCCCGCCGCATCGGCCTGGTCTTACAACAGTCCCCTCGTATTCCCTTACAAATACAGAATGTGGCAGTATTCCAATACAGGAAGAGTTGACGGGGTAAGCGGCAACGTTGATTTCAACGTTTTGTTCGATAAATGGTGGTAATCGTTAGTCGGTAGAAATGGAGGGAATTTCTATGGATGAGAAGCTATTGACTCTTAAGAAATGGATTGACGAATCCGACAATATTGTTTTCTTTGGCGGCGCAGGGGTGTCTACGGAGAGCGGTATTCCGGACTTTCGTTCCACAGACGGATTATACAGTCAGAAATACAAATATCCTCCGGAGACAATTGTAAGTCATACTTTTCTTACAAGGCGCCCGGAGGAATTCTTTGATTTTTACAAAGAAAAAATGGTTGCACCCGCTCTGGCAGCCAAACCCAACGCAGCCCATCTTAAGCTCGCGCAGTGGGAAAAAGAAGGCAAGCTTAAAGCGGTCATTACGCAGAACATAGATGGTCTTCATCAGGCGGCGGGCAGTCGCGAAGTGCTGGAGCTTCACGGTACCATCATGAAGAATTACTGTGACAGATGCGGCAAAAAATTCCCCGTTGAATATGTCACGGAGTCTGCAGGCATTCCCAAATGCGAGTGCGGCGGAACCGTTCGCCCGGATGTGGTTCTTTATGAAGAGGGTCTTGATATGGACGTTATGGAAAGAGCCATCAATTACATCAGCAATGCGGATGTGCTTATTATCGGAGGAACGTCTCTTGTGGTTTATCCGGCAGCAGGCCTTATAAGATACTACAGGGGCAACAAACTGGTTCTTTTGAACCTTTCAGCCACCAGCCAGGATTCAAACGCCGACCTGGTAATTCACGAGAAGCTGGGAGAGGCTCTTTCGCAGTTATAAAGAAGAGGTTTTTATGGAAATTCACGTAGGCGACATCGTTAAATTGAAAAAAGGCCATCCCTGCGGAAGCTTTGAGTGGGAAGTGCTTCGCGAAGGTGCGGATTTCAGGATTAAATGCGTCGGTTGCGGTCATCAGATAATGATTTCGCGTAAAAATCTCGAAAAAAGTGTAAAGAGTGTAAAAAAACCTTGATTTAAATAAAAACGTATGTTATCATGTTAACTCGTGATAAACAATTCCTTGCTCGTACTATGCGTATGGGCCAGAGACCAAAAGGAGGTAACAAGCATGAACAAGTATGAATTAACTGCTGTTGTTAGTGCGAAAATCGAAGATGACGAGAGAGCCGCTGTTGTCGATAAGTTAAAGGCTTACGTTGACAGATTCGGTGGAAAAGTTACAAACGTCGAGGAAGCAGGCAAGAAGCGCCTTGCTTACGAAATTCAGAAGCAGAAAGAAGCTTTCTACTACTTTATTCAGTTCGACGCAGAAGCTAACGCTCCCGCTGAAATCGAAAATCGTGTTCGCATTATGGACAACGTTCTCAGATTCTTAATCGTTCGTACAGACGAAGACTAATCGATAGGAGAATCAAATATGAATAAAGTTATTCTTATGGGAAGATTAACAAGAGATCCCGAAGTAAGATACTCACAGGGAGACAGCTCTATGGCAATCGCAAGATACTCTCTTGCAGTTGACAGAAGAGGCCGCGGAAGCAGCCAGGACGGAGATCAGACAGCTGATTTCATCAACATCGTCGCTTTCGGCAAGGCCGGTGAGTTTGCCGAGAAGTACTTACACAAGGGAACCAAGGTGCTGGTAACAGGTCGCATTCAGACAGGTTCCTACACCAATAAAGACGGTGTAAAGGTTTACACCACAGACATTGTTGCAGAGGATCAGGAATTTGCCGAGAGCAAGAACGCAAGCTCCAACAACGGCGGGGGTTTTTCTAACAATTCCGAACGTCCTCAGCAGATGCCGGCAGAAGGTTTCATGAATTTCCCTGACGGGGACGGCATTGAAGACGACCTTCCGTTTGGCCCTGTAACCAGATAAATAGGAGGCAAAATCATGGCATTTAATAAAGCTGATAAAGGCGACAAGTCCGATGCACCTATGAGAAGAAAGGGTGCCATTCGCAGAAGAAAGAAAGTTTGCGTATTCTGCGGCAAGGACAATACAATTGATTATAAGGATGTTGCTAAGTTAAAGAGATACGTATCAGAGCGTGGTAAGATTCTTCCCAGAAGAATCACAGGTAACTGCGCTAAGCATCAGAGAGCTTTAACCGTAGCTATCAAGCGCGCAAGACACATCGCTCTTATGCCTTATTCTCAGGATTAATTAAGAAACTCACACCTCTGCTTTGCAGAGGTGTTTTTCTTTGCGAAAATAGGGGTAATTATCTCACAATTAATTTGTTTTACTACATCAAAAATGGTATACTAGACCTATCTATGATAATGATAATGGGGTAGGCGTTCAGCCGGAAGGAACTTATGAACAATAAGATTAAAATCGAAGGCAGACTCAAAAACTATCTGTGGTCGGGACTGTTACTCGGTATTCTCGCCGTAGTGGTTAATATATATGTATATACCGTTGATGTCAGAGCCGGGCTCATAATTACCGGTTTTGTTATACTTTATTTTGCAGTTCATCTCACCTTCTTTTTAAGAGGAGCCAGGACCGTTTTCCATGATATGGTTAACTTTGCCACTCAGTACGGTCAGGTTCAGAGCTCGCTTCTTAAGAATCTCGACCTTCCCCATGCACTTTTGGACGAATCAGGCAAGATTATATGGACCAATGTGGCCTTTGAACGCCTCCTTGACAAGGAAAAAGAATTCAATAAGCCCGTGACCCATTATTTCCCTACCATTACCAGGGACAGACTTCCCGGAGCCGATGCCGAGAACGGCGAGACCGAATTTGAGATTAAATACAACAATGGCGAGTATCTTGTTAAGATGCGCAAGATTCCCTTGAAGGAGATGCTTGAATCCAGCAATTCACTTGATGTGGACGCAGATTATGCAGGCTATCTTGTGGCCATGTATATGTTTGACAATACTGCCTTAAAGCTTGCCCTGAGAGAGGTTGACGACCAGAGCCTTTCCGTTGCCCTAGTTTACATTGACAATTACGAGGAAGCTCTTGAAAGCGTCGAGGAAGTTCGTCGCTCCCTTCTTACCGCTCTTATCGAAAGAAAGATTAACAAGTACATGTCTTCTTTGGACGGTATTACCAAGAAGATTGAGAAGGACAAATACATGGTAATCCTTCGCAAGAGCTGTATCACCAAACTTAAAGAGAACAAATTCGACATCCTCGAAGACGTTAAGACGGTTAATATCGGTAACGAAATGGCCGTTACTTTGAGTATCGGTGTCGGCCTTGACGGTTTATCCTACGGCCAGAACTATGAATTTGCAAGAGCGGCAATAGATATGGCTCTCGGACGAGGCGGCGACCAGGCGGTTGTTAAGACTCCCGACCAGCTTCTTTATTACGGAGGCAAGAGCCAGCAGGTTGAGAAGAATACCAGAGTTAAAGCCCGTGTAAAGGCCCATGCTCTTATGGAAATTATTTCCAGTAAGGATCAGGTATTTATCATGGGTCACAGACTCGGCGACGTAGACAGTTTCGGTGCGACAGTGGGCATATATCGTATTGCCACGGCACTTGAGAGAAAGGCTCATATAGTACTCGATGAGATTACTTCATCCATGAAGCCTTTGGTGGATATGTTTGTCAATAATCCCGAGTACAGTCAGGACATGATAATCGGTTGTCAGCGTGCTATTGATGAAATAGGTAATAATGCGGTGCTGATAGTTGTGGACGTTAACAGACCCAGCATTACCGAGTGTCCCGAACTTTTCGGCAAATGTAAGTCTGTTGTGGTACTGGATCACCACAGACAGAGTGCGGAGCCTATCGAGAACGCTACCCTTTCATACGTGGAGCCCTATGCTTCTTCCACTTGTGAAATGGTTTCGGAAATTCTCCAGTATACCACCGACAATATCAAGATTCGTACGGAAGAAGCCGACAGCATGTACGCCGGCATCATTATAGATACCAACAACTTCACCCAGAAGACGGGTGTCAGAACCTTTGAAGCCGCAGCATTCCTCAGAAGAAACGGCGCAGACGTTACCCGCGTCCGCAAGCTCTTCAGAGAAGATGTTGATGAGTACAAAGCAAGAGCCGACGCAGTCAGCCAGGCAGAGATTTACAAGGACTACTATGCAATGTCCGTCTGCGAGGCCGAGAATTGTGCCAGCCCTACCGTCGTAGGTGCTCAGGCGGCCAACGAACTCCTTAACATAAAGGGCGTTAAGGCAAGTTTCGTTTTCACTTATTACAATAACTTAGTATTTATCAGCGCACGTTCCATAGATGAAGTAAACGTTCAGGTCATCATGGAGAAGCTGGGTGGCGGCGGTCACATGAGCGTTGCCGGGGCGCAGCTTAATGACACAACTGTGGACGACGCCATTGCCCTCTTAAAAGAAACAATAGATTCCATGATTACCGGAGGAGAGTTATAAATGAAAGTCATTTTACTTGAAGATGTTAAGACCCTTGGCAAGAAGGGTCAGATTGTGGACGTTAACGACGGCTACGCAAGAAACTTTATTTTGAAGAAAAAACTTGGTCTTGAAGCCACATCCACCAACTTAAACAACTTAAAGCTTCAGAAGGCCAATGACGAAAAGATAGCCAAAGAAATTCTTGAAAAGGCCAAAGAGTTCGGAGAAGAACTTGCCAAGCTTACCGTAGTGGTTAAGATGAAGGCCGGAGAGGGCGGACGCGTATTCGGTTCCGTATCCTCCAAAGAAATCGCTGAAGAAGCCAAAAAACAGTTTGGCGTTGAAATTGACAAGAAAAAAATCGTTATGGAAGAACCCATCAAATCCTTCGGTGCCTTTGAGCTTCCCGTTAAGCTTCATCCCGAAGTTACCGCTAAACTTAGAGTTAAGGTAGAAGAGAATGGCTGAGGAATGGCAAAAAAGAATACTTCCCAACAGTACTGATGCCGAGAAATCGGTAATCGGTTCCATGCTTATGGACAAGGATGCCATTACAACGGCGTCTGAAATACTGGTTGGTGATGATTTCTACGTTAAGCAAAACCAAATATTGTTTGAGACTATGGTGGAGCTTCACAATGAAGGCAAGCCGGTTGACCTCGTCACTCTTCAGAATCGCTTAAAGGAGAAGGATGTACCGCCTGAGATTACATCAATGGAGTTCGTGCGCGACCTTTTGGATTCTGTGCCCACATCTGCCAATGTCAAATATTATGCAGGCATTGTGGCCGAGAAAGCTTCCCTCAGAAAGCTTATAAAGGCTACCGAAAGTGTAGAGAACGATTGCTACGCTCAGAAGGACCCGGTAGACACTATCATGGACGAAGCCGAGAAGAATATCTTCAAGGTACTTCAGAGGCGTAATGCGGGAGACTACGTGCCCATCAGCACCGTAGTCAACAATGCCCTTGATAAGATTTCCATTGCAGCCCGTAATAAAGGAGCTGTAACGGGTATTCCCACAGGGTTTATCGACCTTGATTTCAAGACCGCCGGTTTGCAGCCTTCGGACCTTGTTCTTATAGCGGCCCGTCCTTCCATGGGTAAGACGGCTTTCGTTCTTAATATAGCTCAGCACGTTGCCTTCAGGCAGAATCTTTCCTGCGCTATATTTTCTTTGGAAATGTCCAAAGAACAGCTGGTTAACCGTCTGTTCTCCCTTCAGTCCGGTGTGGATGCCCAGAAGCTTCGTACCGGTAACCTTGATGAGTCCGACTGGGAAAACCTTATCGAAGGTGCTACGGACATAGGACAGTCCAAGCTTATTATCGACGACACTCCCGGTATCAGTATCGGTGAGCTTCGTTCCAAGTGCAGACGATACAAACTCGAGCACGGCCTCGATATTATCATGATCGACTATTTGCAGTTGATGACAGGTTCGGGTAAAAACGCTGAATCGCGTCAGCAGGAGATTTCGGAAATTTCACGCTCACTTAAGGGACTTGCCCGTGAACTTCAGGTTCCGGTAATTGCTCTTTCACAGTTGAGCCGTGCAGTTGAATCCCGTCCCGACAAGCGCCCCATGCTTTCGGACCTTCGTGAATCAGGAGCCATCGAGCAGGATGCCGACGTAGTAATGTTCATATACAGAGACGATTATTACAATCATGAGAGCCCCGACAAAGGCGTCTCAGAGATAATTATAGCCAAGCAACGTAACGGCCCCATCGGCACCGTCAAGCTGGCCTGGCTTCCTGAACTTACCAAATTTGCCAATCTTGCTCGTGATTACAATAACGATCAGGAGTAGAAGTTCTTTTGAACGGTTTTGGATACAAGTTCGGTAACGGTTCCTATGAGGAGACCGCTTACGACTCCCGCTATTATCAATACGGGAAGGTACATTAACAGAGAAGTACTGCTTAATATAATGCAAGCCACAGAGAGCTGGGCGAGGTTGTGAAATACTCCGCCCAGCATACTTATGCCCGTAGCAGAGAATAATTTAAGTCTTTTAAACAGATACATTATCAGGAAACTCACTACACCGCCCGCAAGACTGTAGATGATGGTGGACATATTACCGAACATGAGCCCCGCCAGCAATATTCTTGACACAAGTATAATAAATACCTGTGCGGGATGTAAAAAGAAAAGTCCGGTAAGGGATACCAGGTTGGCAAGACCTATTTTAATACCCGGAACCGGTGTGGGTATGGGTATAAGATGCTCCACGTAACTGAATACAAGAGCAAGCGCTATTAAAACTCCCGACTGAGCCACTAAGACTGCGGGGGTTTTTCTTTTGCCCGGATTATTCTGTAACAGCATCGATTTGAGGCTCCTCGCTTTCTTTGGCAGTGTCGGTAATAACGGTGATGACAAGCTTGTGGGGGAGGCAGACTATAATCTCCCCGGACTGATGTATGGCGGCTTGATTAACGCAGATTTTATCGGGGCAGTCCGCGGATTCTACGCTTATTTCATGATTGGAAACCTTTACCGTGTTGATGCCTGCGGGAGTGGGTACCGTAAAAACGGTATCCTGAGACAAATCCACGCGGGTGTATTCCTCACCGTCTATTTCAATGACGGCTACGGAACCTTCGCTGCCGGAACGGTTCAATAAGGGATAAAGAACGCCGGCCACGAGTATTAAGCACACAAACAGTATGAGGTTATTTTTGGATAACTTCGAAAGCGATATCGGACGAGAAGACATCCTTAACTCCTTCCGTGATGAATAGATTTCCTTTATCGTCGTAGAAAATAAAGTCAAAAAGTGCGCTATTACTGCGCCACAGTTCAGCCGCTCCGTCAAGACCCATGACAAAGAGGGCTGTGGAAAGAGCGTCAGCGAGAGTGGGATCATCTGAAACAATGGTCACGGACTGTGCACCCGAGCGGGCGGGATAACCTGTGGAAGGGTCGATTATGTGGTGATAGATGACGCCTTCTTTTTCAAAGTATCTCTCATATCCGCCGGAAGTTATGACAGCCTTGTCGGATAAAGAAAGAATTCCCAGATACTTGTGCGTTTCATCGGGAGAGTTGACGGCTACGTTCCAAAGTGAGCCGTCGGGCTTTTTGCCTATTGCGTAAACGTTGCCGCCGAGATTAATAAGTGCAGACTTTATTTTATGACCGGCAAATATGTCTCCGGCGATTTTAGAAGCGTATCCCTTGGCTATACCGCCGAAATCTATCATAGTTCCTTCGGACAGTTTGACAGGCTCGCCTGAATTTGTGTAGGAAATCTCAGCTACGGAAAGTGCCTTACAAAGGTCATTCAGAACAGCCTCCTCGGGAACCTTGAACTCATTGCCAGTAAAGCCCCATTCTTTCATGATGGGATAGACAGAAATGTTAAAGGCACCATTCGAAAGTTCCCTGGCTTCAGCACTCTTGTTAAGCAGAAAAATAAGGTCGTCATCCGCAACACACGCACCGGTCTCGTTGAGGCGGTATACAATGCTTTCGGGATTGGTGACGGATAAATCGTTGTCGAGAGCCATAATAGCGTCCCTGACAGCCTCTACAGAGGCCTTGGGATTATGCCCCGTTGCTTTGACGGACATGAAGGTGTCCATGGCAAAAAAAGACGTCTCGTAAGTGGATTCGTGTCTTAAAGTGCGAAGTATCAAAGCCACGCAGACAGTCAGTATAACAAGCGCACACAGCGCAATAATCTTTATGTTTTTTCTAATCATGTTCTCTTTATAACAGTTTTTTTATTGCTTTTCAATCCCCGCTTTTTTAAGGGCTGCTTCATAAGCTTTAATGACTCCGCGGGTGGAAAAAGTAGCTCCGCTGACAGTATCAATGTTGTCCAGGGGATGCTCTTTGATGGCCTTAATAAGGTCGTCGGAATAAGTCTTGTATTCTTCGTCATCCTCGTAAGAAGAGAAATAAACATCCGTTACTTCGCCGTCTTTAACAACTATTTCTACTGTGATATTTCCTTCGTAGCCGAGAGCGGTAGCACTGTAAGTCCCATCCACAACTGCGGTTTCTTTGGCGGGCTGCGGCTCGGAAATTGTGGCTTCTTCCGGCGCATCGCTTTCTTTGGCAGCGGTATTACCCTTAAGTGCAAAGAATAATCCGACAGATAATGCCAGAACTATGACAAGGGACACGTATCTGTAAAGATTCAGATTCAGGTTTTTATTCTTTGTACTGCGGTATTTAAGGATTCTGCATATCAGGTACCAGAGGAATACTGCCGAATATACACTCACGTTAATTATGGAGCGTTCTGAGCCCCTCAAAGCGGCTGTGATGTTAAAGAGCACTACATGGAGATATACGAGAAAATAGAAGCCGTAGGCAAACCGTTGTAGCTTTTTCCACTTAAGGGGATTCATTTTGCGCCTGATTTTTTTGAAAGAAGTGACAAAAAGAGGCATCAAAACTACAACCATCACGACAGAAAAAATCGTGGCAGTGAGCACTACCGGCTGCATTTTGGAAGGAGCGGTGAAAAGCCTGGATAAATATGTAATTCCGTAAGCGACAATGTGTCCGAGAGTAAGAATCGAAGCAATTATGGAGAGCTCTCCCCTGAGAGACATAAGCAGCTTTATGGCGCGGGAGCCGTTCTTGAAGGTAACGGCATACATCACAAGGACAAAGAAGCCTGCACCCAAAGTTGCCTTACTGAATAAGGGGTATATGTAATTGCCAAAAAAACCCTCAAAGGATATCCCAAGCCTGTCAACGATGACAACGGCAAGGGATGATCCTGCAAAAATCAGGTAGAAAGGTACCGGATTCTTTTTGAGAGGTTTTTCGAATATCAGGACAAACAATATCGCCGTGAGTATCGCTATTAAAAATACCATGTGGCAATATTAATCCTTTCTGTATTGATTAGTGCTTGCCCTCTTTTTTCTCTTCTTCGGGGGCAACTTCTGTTACATTAACTTTAATGGTAACATCAGGGAAACCGGCGGATTTAATAACTACTTCGTATTCGCCCACTTCCTTGAATACCTTGTTAAGGGTCTTGTCGGCTGAGCCGTCTTCAGTGATAATCTTGGCACCGCGCTTGCCGCTTCCCGCAACTTCTTCACCGTTTACCACATAGGATGTGATGTTCTTGATGTAAGCTGTGAACTCTTCATCGGAAGCGTCTTTTGCCTTTTCAATTCCGTCTTCTTTGGCAACTGCAACTGCCTTATCGGTAGACAGAACAAAGCTGGTGCTGTAGGGAGCGTATACGCCTGAATTGTCGGTTACGTTAAGGGTGTAGGTTCCGGCAATGGCATTCTCCCAGTTTACGTTTGAACCATCGCAGGAGATGTCGGTGCTGTCGCCTGAAACTTCATAGGCGAAATCATAACCTTCGGGATAACCCTCAACGGTAACAGAAGCGGACTTATCGGAAACCTTGGCATTTGCAACCTCGAGAGTGTTGTCAAACTTCAGAGGAAGATAGAGGTTAACGTTTATCTTCTTAATACCTTCTTTGGTATAAAGAACAACTTCATCAACGGTCTTGCCGGGAAGGTCTGCATAGGGCTCATAAACTACGGTATTGCCGTGGGGTTCAACGTAGGAATCGGTGGTGGCAAAAGCAATCTCGAAGCCTCTCCAGAGGTTTTCAAGAGAGCGGAAACCGTAGGAAGCACCGTCGGTGGTGTGAACCTTGGCTGCAAAAACTGTTAACTCTGAAAGGGACTGGTCAAGGTCGATTTCGTAATCGCCCCAGGGAGTTGCTGTGTTAACGGAAGCTGTATCGCCTGAAAGCTCTTCGGATTCACCGAGGGTTTCGCCTAATACGAACTTGCCGGATTCATCAACGCTTAATTCTTTGTAATAAGCAGGAACGTCGCTTAACTCTGTGTAAGAAAAGTCTGCGGCTGCATAAAGGGCTGCTTCGTCTGCAACCTTTAAAGAATCATCAAGAGAAACTCCTTCTTTTACAAGTACGGGGAAGGAAACACCCAGAATTTTGCTGTTATCTTCAAGGTGATAGGTGCCGCCTGTAAGATTTTCGTTGGCAGCTTTGTTCATGGTGGCGCTTGTTACGGCGTCAACATTTTCACCGCCTTCAAATTCTGCGGCAAAGAAATCACCGTAAGGGATATTCATAACTACATATGTACCGTCATTCTCGGTTGCAGATACTGAGGCTTCAACCTCTGTTGAAACTTCTGTGGAAACTTGAGCCACAGATTCCGGTGCCTTTTCGGAGCACGCGGACATAGAAAGAACAAATACCGCAGACAAAGCTACGGATAAGATTTTCTTTTTCATTAACCATTCTCCTTAATATATTCATTTGAGTTAGCAAATGCTAACATTTCGGCCGACAGTGATACTATATACGAAAAGTTTTTGATTCGCAAGAGTTTTATTTAAATTAATACCACTAAATTTTATGCAACATATTAAGCGAAAGGGGTATTTTTGAACAATAAAACAGCCCCATGCGTAAACATGGGGCTGTCTCAATCCTGTTTAAAATTATTCCTCGGAAATAGCTCCTACAGGACACTGGCCTGCGCAGGAACCACAGGAAATGCAAGTATTTGCGTCGATTTCGAATTTGGAATCGCCTGCAGAGATAGCGCCAACGGGGCACTGAGATTCGCAGGAACCGCAAGATACGCAAGAATCACCAATAACAAATGCCATAGTATTAGTCCTCCTTATATTCTTAATTAACCAACCGCGATAATTGTATTACATTTTTTTGAAAGATGCAACAAATCATATCTTAAAAGAAAATAAACACGATTGGACATTGACTTGTCAGTCACCAAGTATTATATCGGTAAACTATTAAAAAACTTTATGCCTTTTCAAGTTCGGCTCTGCGAGCCTTGATACCATCGATAATGGCTTTCTTTTTATCCAAAAGAATGGTCTTATCCATGGGAGGCGTATCCTTGAGAGGATAGTCGATGCCGAGTTTCTCGTATTTAACCTTACCCATGTCGTGGTAAGGAAGTACGTCAAGGGCCCTTAAAGTCTTGAGGCCGCCGATAAAGTAACCAAGCTTGTAAAGATATTCTTCATCGTCGGTGATACCGGGTACAACAACGTGACGAATCCAAGTATCTACACCCTTATCGCTTAAGTACTGGGCAAAAGCAAGAATGTTTTTGTTGTGCTGCTTGGTAAGCTCTAAATGATGTTCGTCGTCGATGTGCTTAATGTCAAGCATTACCAGATTGGTAAGGGGCATAAGCTTATCAAATTTGGCCATAACTTCAGGGCTGTCAGGGTTAAAGGTGATGCCGGAAGAATCGATACATGTATGGATTCCTTTGGCCTTGGCCTTTTCAAAAAGTTCGGTAATGAAATCAATCTGAAGCAAAGGCTCACCGCCCGTAACGGTGATGCCACCGTCGGTATAGAAGCCTTTATTGCGTTCATACTGTTCAATTATGTAGTCGGCGTCCATAAGGGTGCCGGCGTTCACTTCCCAGGTGTCGGGATTGTGACAGTATTTGCATCTCATGGGGCAGCCTTGCATAAATACAACGTATCTTACGCCGGGACCGTCTACGGTTCCAAAACTTTCAAGTGAATGAATTCTACCTTGCATAATTAATCCTTCTTTTGCAAAAAGGGCCCGGATTACTCCGGACCCTCTTAAGCATCTTGTAATTAGAATGACTCGTGGAATGTACGAGAGATAACGTCTGCCTGCTGTTCGGGAGTTAACTTGATGAAGTTAACTGCGTAACCGGATACACGGATTGTGAGCTGAGGATAGTTCTCAGGATGTGCCTGTGCATCAATAAGAGTTTCTCTGTTAAGTACATTTACGTTAAGGTGATGTCCGCCTTTTGTTACATAGCCGTCAAGCAAATGAACAAGGTTATCAACCTGCTGTTTGTTAGCTACTGTTGCCATTGTTAGTTCCTCCTTAATTATTCATAATCATCCAGCCCCTGATGCAACGTGGGAACGCTGCATGCAAGAGGGGTTCTGGAACAGTCCGTGCATCCCATCGTCTGCACGGTTTTGGCCTGTGCGGCCTTTTCGTCGAAGTCAACGTTAACGTGTCCGACGCCTTTACTCATATCCTGGTCAAGCATCTTAACCAAATCGTCAATCATATCTTTCTGATCCAATGAGATTCACCTCCTGTATGATGTTTAAATTATTTTAAATCAAGATCGATGTCGCCTGCGAATACCTTGTCTTCCTTACCAAGAGCTCCGGGGATAATAGTGAAGGTATTGGAGATACCATCCTGAGAATCCATGAAAGGAAGCTTAGCAACTGAGGAAAGGGAAGCAACTGCACCGTGAGTATCGCGGTTGTGCATAGGGTTAGCACCGGGAGCGAAAGGCTGTCCTTTTCTACGTCCGTCAGGGGTGTTACCTGTTGCCTTACCGTAGGTTACGTTAGAGGTAATGGTAAGAACTGACATTGTAGGGAAGCCGTCTCTGTAGGTGTGATGTCTTCTGATCATTGTCATGAACTTGTGTACAAGTTCGGTAGCGATGGAGTCTACACGGTCATCGTCGTTACCGTACTTAGGGAAGTCACCGGTGGTCTCGAAGTCGGTGATGATACCGTCTTCGTCACGGATAACTTTAACCTTAGCGTACTTAATAGCGGAAAGTGAGTCAGCTACTACAGAAAGACCTGCCATACCTGTTGCAAAGTAACGGCGAACGTCTCTGTCGTGAAGAGCCATCTGTGCTCTCTCGTAGCAGTACTTGTCGTGCATGTAGTGAATTACGTTAAGGGTATTTACATAAACGTCAGCAAGCCATTCCATCATGTCGGTGAATTTTGCTATAACGTCATCATAGTCAAGGTAGTCACCTTCTACAGGGCGGTACTTAGGTCCAACCTGCTTCTTGGTAACTTCGTCAACACCGCCGTTAAGAGCGTAAAGAAGACACTTAGCAAGGTTTGCACGAGCGCCGAAGAACTGCATTTCCTTACCGATTCTCATGGAGGATACGCAGCAAGCGATGCCGTAGTCATCACCGTGAGTTACACGCATAAGGTCGTCGTTCTCGTACTGGATGGAGCTTGACTGAATAGACATCTTAGCACAGAACTTCTTGAAGTTCTGAGGAAGTCTGGTGGACCAAAGAACTGTAAGGTTGGGCTCGGGAGCGGAACCTAAGTTGGTCAAAGTGTGGAGGTAACGGAAGCTCATCTTTGTTACCATGTGACGTCCGTCAACACCAACACCACCGATAGACTCGGTTACCCAAACGGGATCGCCTGCGAAAATCTGGTTGTATTCAGGTGTACGTGCGAACTTAACGCAACGAAGCTTCATGATGAAGTGATCTACGAATTCCTGGATCTGCTCCTCGGTGAAGGTTCCGTTTGCAAGGTCTCTTTCTGCGTAGCAGTCGATGAAGGTAGAGGTACGTCCGAGGGACATAGCTGCACCGTTCTGCTCCTTAACAGCTGAAAGGTAACCAAAGTAAGTAGCCTGAATAGCTTCCTGAACGTTGGAAGCGGGTCTGGAAATGTCGCAACCGTAAGAAGCTGCCATTTCCTTCATCATCTTAAGAGCAACAATCTGCTCGGAGAGTTCTTCACGAAGACGGATAACGTCATCTGTCATAACACGTCCGGTAGAAGCCTTCTGTGCAAGCTTGTCCTCGATAAGTCTGTCGATACCGTAAAGAGCGACACGTCTGTAGTCGCCGATGATACGTCCACGACCGTAAGCATCGGGAAGACCTGTGATTACGTGTGAAGAACGGCAAGCTCTCATTTCTTCGTTGTAAGCATCGAAACATCCTGCGTTATGTGTCTTTCTGTGAACAGAGAAGAACTCGCTGATTTCGGGATCAACGGTGTAGCCGTTGTCTGCACATGCCTTTTCTGCCATACGGATACCGCCGTAAGGCTGCATGGAACGCTTGAAGGGCTTATCTGTCTGGAAACCTACGATTGTTTCCTTGCTCTTGTCAAGATAGCCGGGGCCGTGAGAAGTGATGGTGGAGATAACCTTGGTATCCATATCAAGAACACCGCCTGCTTCTCTTTCTTTCTTCTGAAGGTCTAATACCATAGCCCATAAGTCTTTGGTGTTCTGTGTAGGGCCTGCAAGGAAGGTATCATCACCGTCATAGGGATGATAGTTCTTCTGGATGAAATCACGTACGTTGATTTCATTTTCCCACTTGCCACCTACAAAATCTTTCCATTCTGGTCTCATTTTGAAATCCTCCTGTAAGTTTGTTAGATAAGTGTTATTAATTATAGAATGACGACGAAAGAAACTTCATCGGTTCATTATAATTTGTGCACAACCATTATAGAATAACGGGTTATGTCAGTCAATAATACGGAATGTTCTTTTTTTAGTACAAATGCTTAATTTAAGGGCAATTCGCCCAATTGTTAATGCAATTTGAGCCGTTGGTTATTCGGGCGAAACACTTTCGTAAAATAGGCAGGTTAAGAGGCAAATCTTTTAAGAATTTCAATATATTCCTGCGTAAGATTTGAGGGGTGAAAACCTGCCGGAAGGATGTAACCGATATCCATATAATCGTCTACATCCAGAGGCCTTGCCACAATATTGGGCCCGTTAAGCTCCTTATTTATGACGCCACTGCACACAGTATAACCGTTCATGCCTATCAAAAAGTTAAAAAGTGTGGCGCGGTCGCAGACTACAAGTTCTTTATCGCAGTCCAGGGTGCTCAGTATTTCTTCGGAAAAATAAAAAGAATTGTGGCTTCCCTGCTCGTAAGACAGCCTCGGGTATGGCTTTAAATCCTCCAAAGAAATTATTTCTTTTTTTGCCAGAGGAGAATTCTTTCCTATAAATACATGGGGCTCGGCCCTGAAGAGTCTTTCAAAAACAAGACCATTGTCCCTTAGAGTTTTTCTGATAATCGTTTCGTTGAAGCGGTTTAAGTACAAAACTCCGATTTCGCTTCGCAAATGAGCCACATCATCGATTATGTCGTAGGTCTGGGTTTCCCGCATGTGGAATTCGTACTTGTCTCTTCCGAATTTTTTCAAAAGTTCCACGAATGCTTCAACCGCAAAAGAATAATGCTGGGAAGAAACGCAGAAACGAAGCTTGCCGGCGTTATTGCCAAGATACCTTGCATCAATAAGATTGGCCTGCTCCAGCACCTGTCTTGCGTAGCCCAGAAACTCGTCACCCTCGGGAGTGACTTTGATGCCCTTTTTGCTGCGTTTAAAGATTGTCAGGCCGTATTCTTTTTCCAGTTCCTGAATGGAAGCGGTCAGGCTCGGCTGGGCGATGAAAAGCTTGCCGGCGGCTTCGGTGATATTGCCTGTATCTGCCACTGTTACTACGTATTTAAGCTGTTTGAGAGTCATTCCGCACACCTCATTAAGATAGATTTGTTAAGAAGTATATCATTTAACATAGATAAAATCTATGATATGATGCAATTTATTTGTATTTTACCCAGCGGTTTCATAGGTTTATATTTTCCTTAATCAATTTCAGAAAAATCAGCTCAAAAGAAAGGAAAACTTATGAAAACATCGGTTATAGGGTTCTTACGAATCGGAAAAGACAGAGAATTGAAATTTGCGACAGAGAAATATTTTAAGGGCGAAATTACTGAGGCGGACCTTATTAAGACTGCACAGGAGATAAAAAAAGAGCACTATCTTCTTCAGAAGAACGCAGGCATAGACTTCATTCCTTCGGGGGATTTTTCCTTTTACGACGGGGTACTGGATGCGGCGGTGCAGTTTAATATTGTTCCCAAGCGCTACAGCGAGATAGGCTTGTCGGAACTTGATACATATTTTGCAATGGCCCGCGGCTATCAGACGGAAAAAGGAAACGTCCGCGCCCTTGCTATGAAGAAGTGGTTCAACACAAACTATCACTACATCGTACCTGAAATCGACGATGATACGGAAATCACGCTTACCGGCAGCAGACTTGCGGACGAATACAAAGAAGCCGCAGCTCTCGGAGTTGATACCAAACCCGTAACCGTGGGGCCTTTCACGCTCTTAAAACTTGCAAGATACACCGGTGTCAAGACCGCCGACGACTTCAAGGCAGCTCTTGCCTCCGAATACAAGAAACTTATTGCTGAACTTGAAAAAGAAGGGGTTAAATGGATTCAGTTCGACGAGCCTTCGCTTGTCAAGGATTTAAGCGCCGAGGACATTGCGCTCTTTGAGTATCTTTACAAAGAAATCCTTTCTTCAAAAGCAGGCGTAAAGATTCTTCTCCAGACCTACTTCGGTGACGTAAGAGACATTTACACAAATCTTACCGCCCTTGATTTTGACGGAATCGGTCTGGACTTAGTGGAGGGCAAAGAAACCCTTAACCTCCTTGAAAAGAACGGCTTCCCAGCAGGCAAGCTTCTTTTTGCCGGCGTGGTAAACGGTAAGAACATCTGGAAGAACAACTACGAAAAGACCCTTGAGAAGCTTGGGAAAATTGCTTCTTTTGCAGAAGAGGGTTTAAAACAAATTGTTATAAACACATCCTGCTCTCTTCTCCATGTGCCTTTCAGTCTTGAGGCGGAAACCGACATTACAGACGAGTATAAGAGTCATTTTTCTTTTGCCAAAGAAAAACTCACGGAGCTTTCGGAGCTTGCCGCTTTATCGGAGAGTGATTGGAAGCATGCGGAGCTTTTTGAGAAGAATGCTGCTCTGTTCACAGGCAGACGCGTAAACTCCCATAACGAAGAGGTTACCCGCCGCGTGGGCGCCATTAAGGCAGAAGATTACACCAGACTTCCCGAGTTTAACGAGCGTGAGAAGATTCAGAAGGCCCGCTTAAACCTTCCCAAGTTCCCTACCACCACCATCGGCTCTTTCCCTCAGACCGCCGATGTCAGAAAGAACAGACAGGACTACAAAAAGGGCCTCATTTCAAAAGAAGAATACGTAGCCTTCAACAAAAAGAAAATAAGCGACTGCATCAAACTTCAGGAGGAAATAGGCCTTGACGTTTTGGTGCACGGCGAGTTCGAAAGAAACGACATGGTTGAGTACTTCGGCGAGAATCTCGACGGCTTTCTTTTTACCAAAAAGGCCTGGGTTCAGTCCTACGGTACAAGATGCGTAAAGCCCCCGATTATCTGGGGCGACGTATCCAGAAAAGCGCCCATTACGGTGGAGTGGTCCAAGTTTGCTCAAAGCTGCACAGACAAGCCTGTCAAGGGAATGCTTACCGGCCCCGTCACCATCTTAAACTGGTCCTTCCCCCGCGAAGACATTTCCCTTAAAGATTCCACTCTCGAGATAGCCCTCGCCATCCGCGACGAAGTGCTGGACCTTGAGGCAAACGGCATAAGCATCATTCAGATTGACGAAGCCGCACTTCGCGAGAAGCTTCCCTTGAGAAAGACCGACTGGTACAAAGAATACCTTGACTGGGCAATTCCCGCATTCAGACTGGTGCACAGCGCAGTTAAGCCCGAAACCCAGATTCACACACATATGTGCTACAGCGAATTTACGGACATTATTCCTGCCATTGACGCTATGGATGCCGACGTAATTACTTTCGAAGCCTCCCGCTCGGACCTCCAGATTCTGGATTCGTTAAAAGAAAACAACTTTAAAACCGAAGTCGGTCCCGGCGTTTACGACATACACAGTCCCCGAGTTCCTTCGGAAGAAGAAATCGTCACCGCACTCACAAAAATGCGCGAGAAACTCGGCGATTACAAACTCTGGGTCAACCCCGACTGCGGTCTTAAGACAAGAGGCGAGACCGAAACAAAAGCAAGCCTCATAAATCTTGTAAATGCGGCAAAGAAGATAAGAGCATGAGAATTTCGGACCTATTCAAAAAACAGAAAAGAACCCTTTCTTTTGAAATATTTCCTCCCAAAAAAGAAAGTGCCCTGGCAAATATAGATGAAACCTTAAAGGTACTGAGCGAGCTAAGCCCCGATTTTATAAGTGTCACCTTCGGGGCCGGCGGCAGCGCCAACTGTAACCGCACCATCGAAACCGCCAAAAAGATTAAGCATATTTACGGAGTGGAGCCGGTGGTGCATCTGACCTGCCTTCATTACACCAAAAGCGAGATAGACAGCTTTGCCGAGGAAATGGCCAAAGAAGGAATCGAGAACATCCTGGCACTTCGCGGCGATGCCACTCCCGACGTTCCGCAGAAAGAAGATTTTAAGCATGCATCAGACCTTACTTCCTATTTAAAGGACAAGTATGATTTCTGCGTACTCGGAGCCTGCTACCCGGAGACACATCCCGAGTCTGCAAATATTGTCAGCGACATCAAAGGCTTAAAGACAAAAGTCAGTGCCGGGGCGGAAGGCCTTCTTTCCCAGCTGTTCTTTGACAATGACGCTTTCTTTAAATTCAGGGACGAGTGCAGAATAGCGGACATTGACGTACCCATTATCCCGGGTGTCATGCCTGTCATAAATGCAGCGCAGATCAGAAAGATGGTAAGTGTCTGCAACGCAACCTTCCCGGAGCGCTTCCAAAAGATAATAAACCGCTATGAAAACGACAAAGAAGCGTTATTCGATGCAGGCATGTCCTATGCTCTCAGCCAGATAATAGATCTGCTGGTTAATGACATAGAAGGAATTCATCTATACACCATGAATAACCCCCGCGTAGCAAAAAGAATCTGCGAAGGAATTAAGAACATAGTGTAAATTTGTGCGAAATGACTTCTTTTGGCAAAATAAAGCTCCCTAAAGTGCGAAAGCGCATATATATTTTCACAGTATTTGTTGCTATACTTCATAATACAGAGAGGAGATTTATCATGACCGAAGAGCAAAGAATTGAAACCGAAGAAGCCATTGCGGCAGCAGACGAAGCGTTATATCACCTTAACGGTGCTAAAAAATATCTTAAAAGTGCCGGAAACTGGGGCATTTACGATATGATTGGCGGCGGCTTTATAAGCGGACTTATCAAACACGGAAAGATAGAAAGCGCCGAAGAAGAAATTGAGGCAGCCAAAGAAGCTCTTGAGACTTTTGCGGAAGAACTTCGCGATGTCAGCGGATATTCTTCGGTACACATTGACTCATTTCTTAAATTCGGAGACCTGGTATTTGACGGCTTTTTAATGGATGCGCTGGTTCAGCATGAAATAGGCAAGGCCAAAGCTCAGTGCGACGAAGCCATCAATTATGTGGAGAGAATCAGAGAAGAACTTACCTACAGGTTAAGATAATTATTTATAGAAAGTTTATTGATTGTTTCCAATGAATGTACTATACTGACCCTGACGTTAACAAATGTGCCACGATAGGAGGTATTTACCATGGCAGATATTACAAAGGAAATGACAATCGGCGAGCTTCTTAACAAAGCACCCGAAGCAGCACCTATTTTGATGGGCGCAGGCATGCACTGCCTCGGATGTCCCGCATCTCAGGGCGAGAGCATTGAAGAAGCAGCTTTAGTGCACGGAATTGACATCGATGCACTTATGGAAGCCCTTAAGGCAATGTAATTTAATCAAAAGAAAGACCGATTCGTAATGAATCGGTCTTTTTTAATGCTTGAATATAAATATGATTAAAACTCTGCAAGCGTATTGATGGCGTCATTCTCAAAGATGATTTCGTAGTGCTCTTTTAAATAATTCTCGCTGAGAGCTTTGTTCCTGATGGCGGAACCAAACTCGGAGAAGATATTGCAGATGGGCACAAAATCAGCGAAATCGGTCTTGCCTTTGTTGACGGTAATGACGTAATTGCCATCGGAATCTTTGTAAAGAGAACTGCTTCCGTCAAAATTGTCACGTACCTGTCTGCATACCCTGCTTAAAGCGGATATGTCGTCAAAAGAAAAGGCCATGCCGCTAAAAGGCTCCTTGGATGAAGGCTTTTCTTCTTCTTTGGCGTCTACAGCTTCTTTGAAGCGTTTGAACAAATCTGCTATATTGGCTGCGTCCTCCTCCGTAGAATCTGTGTCGGCTTCGTCCGAAAACTCATCGCTGTCGTCGTCGATGCCCGGAGCAAACTTGGAAAATCTGGTATCCAGTTCCTCGGGATCTTCAACCTTGGTGATGACAAGTACAATGCACTCGCCGCTCACAGGAATAGCCTCTATCATAAGCGGAATGTTGTTCGCTTCAAATCCATATTCAATATTTGCTTTTTCCATCATGTCCTTGAAAAGATCTCTTGCCTTCTCGGAACCGTAAGCAAGTTCGCTCATCTTAAGGCGTCTGGAGGCGAGATCTTCACGCGTAAGCGTGCAGCGGATCTGATGATCGTTTACTTTTTCAATTTTCATATTTGAATAGTATCCTCCCGTTGCTCTATAGTCAAGTAATAGGAATGATGTTTTTCAAAGTTTTAATAAATTATGAGCCGTATGTCAAGTATTCTTTCTAAATTAATTATACAGCATATCAATTAAAACTTTAAGTGGTTTCCGATTAATCCGGTTACTATATTAATCGGAGAGTGAAGGCGTTTTTTTAACCCCTGTATATTAATCTGTATATTAATAAGGAAAGAAGGATGACGTACACAGATTGTTTTAAAAGTGTTTACAATTTGTTCACACATTTTCTTTTGATTCATGTATAATGCCTTATTGTGCTCCGAGCCAATATGTGTTCGGAAAGGGGGCAGTGAGAGTCCTCACAGGAGGAATTTAATAAAGTCTTATCTCCGAATAACGGAGAAGTCTTTCGGCGCGTTAATCGAGCCGTACAGGGAAAAACATTTCCTAAATTTACCCATTAACAAATAATTCAAAAAACATGCAGACAGCAAAAGCATACGGAAAAATTTTTTTGAACACGGCAAGGGGCACAATAAAATGGGACATACCGTCCGCACTTATTGTTTATCACAAAACTTTTGGTTGAAAGGTGATTCATTTATGCAAGTATCCAAATTAAGCGAACTTTATGAATGGGGTGCAAAGCTATACATCGGCGGCTGTCCGGCTACACCCGGGATGGTTGATGATTTCATTTTGCAAAATAAAAAGAGTTTAAAGCCCGACTTTGTTTTTGACGAGTTGGGAAATCTTGATGAAATTAGATACTAGAAAGCTTTACATGCCATGAACAATGACGCGTGGCAATCTTAATGAAAATTTAAATGACTGCAGAAAGATTGTCTGATATAATTAGGGCGGTCACAACAGGAGGTAATTTATTAATGAAGAAAGCAATACCGGTTATTATTGCGATCGTCCTGATTTGCGTCGTTTTGGGCGTAAGTTTCGGCAAGACTATTTTGGAAAGATATTCCTACGGTCATGAAAAAGCAGATTTAAACGCATATTTTGATATTTATTCCGCAAGTGAGGTTCCCGTTATTTTACAGGATACCAGAATAGAGGAAAAGGGTAGCATGAAAGACGGACATGTATATTTTCCCCTGAGTACAGTCAAAAAATTATTCACCGACAGATTCTATTACGATTACAACGAAAATCTTCTTTTATATACAAATGCCGTCACCACTGTCAGAAGTGAGGTGGGAAGTTCTTCCTATACGCAGAGCGGAGCGAATGTTGATTTCGGACACGTTATCAGTTATGAAGAAGGCGGCAGTCTTTTTATTTCCATCGATTATATTAAGAAGTTTGTGAATTTCTCTTACGAACTTTTTGAAGACCCTTATCATATGCAGCTTTATACAGAATGGGGCACCAAGGACGTGGCTGCGATTAAAAAACCTACTGCCGTAAGATGGCGCGCCGGAGTTAAGAGCGAGATACTTACAGAGGTTGAGGAGGGCGATATTGTTGAACTTTTAGAGCCCCTTGACGACTGGATGAAGGTAAAGACGAAAGACGGCTTTATCGGTTATCTTGAGCAGAAATTCCTTAAAGACGAAACCACAGAAGCTGAGACCCCTGTTACGGAAGTTGCTCCCGAGAATTTTAAGAGCCTTAACCTTAACAAAAAAATCAATCTCGTATGGCACAATATGGAATACGTGCAGGGAGCTTCCGAACTCTACGCCGCATGTGCCAAGGTTAAGAGCGTAAATGTTATTTCTCCCACGTGGTTCTGGCTTTCGGACAATGAAGGCAATTTTGACAATGTTGCCAGTGCCGAATATGTGGATGCGGCTCACGCAATGGGCATGGATGTGTGGGGGCTTGTGGCCAATTTCCATTCTTACACCGATGTGAATACGGAAGCCGTTCTTACATATACCTCCAAGAGAGAACATCTTGTAAGCGGTCTTGTTGAAGCGGCACTTCAGTACAAACTCGACGGTATCAATGTTGACTTTGAAAGCGTTCCTCCATCAACCGGAGATGCATATATACAGTTTATCAGGGAACTTTCTTTGGCTTGTCACGAGAACAATCTTGTGCTTTCCGTGGACAATTACGTTCCTACCGAATATACTGCTTTTTACAACAGAAAAGAGCAGGGTATTTTTGCCGACTACGTGATTATCATGGGATATGACGAGCACTATGCGGGAAGTGACGCAGGTTCCGTTTCCAGCATGCCCTGGATGGTTAAGGGCATTCAGGATACCGTATACGTAGTGCCCAAAGAAAAAGTAATCAACGCAATCCCCTTCTACACCAGAGTCTGGAAGACCACCGGCGGAGAAGTCAGCAGCGAAGCCGTTACCATGGCTGTTGCGGCAGACTTTTTGACCCGCAACAATCTCACAGCCAAGTGGGACGATGCCACCAATCAGAATTATGCCGAAATGACTTCCGGAAGCACCTTATATCAGGTATGGATGGAAGATATGGAATCCCTTAAGGTCCGCCTGAACGTTATCAAAGAAAGCGGTATCGCCGGCGTTGCCGAGTGGAAACTCGGTCAGGAAATTCCTGAAGCCTGGGACTACATTGAAGCTTATATGCAATATTAATATGAACCAATTTAAGGCGGATGGTGTCATCCGCCTTGTGTATGTGTTATAATAACAAATAATATGAATACGGAAATAGCAGTTCTTACAGAAGATAATATAGATAAAAAGGTTATAAAAAGGGCGGGCGACATCCTCCGCGCAGGCGGACTTGTTGCTTTTCCCACAGAGACTGTATACGGTCTCGGCGGAGATGCCCTTAATCCCGAGTCTTCCAAAAAGATATATGCCGCCAAGGGCCGTCCCAGCGACAACCCCCTCATAGTGCACATTACCAATATGGAAGCTCTTGAAAAAATAGTTACGGAAATTCCCGAGGGTGCCCGCATTCTTTCGCAGCGTTTCTGGCCGGGCCCTCTTACTATGATATTTAAAAAGAATGATATAGTGCCGAGGGAGACCACAGGCGGACTTGATACCGTAGCGGTCAGAATGCCTTCCAATAAGATTGCGGCTGCCATGATAGATGCAGCCGGCGGTTATGTTGCGGCGCCCAGTGCGAATCTCTCGGGACGCCCCAGCCCCACGGTTGCCAAATATGTCATTGAGGATATGAACGGTCGTATCGACATGATTATTGACGGCGGTGATTCCGATGTGGGACTTGAATCCACCATTGTGGATTTTACGGCAGGCGAGCCCATGATTTTGCGACCGGGCTACATCACCAAAGAAATGCTTGAGGAGGCTCTTTCCACAGCTGTATCCGTTGACAAGGCCATTATAGACAGTAACTCCAAGGTAGCCCCCAAAGCTCCCGGTATGAAATACAGACACTATGCCCCCAAGGGAGAACTTACCATTGTGGAAGGTTCTTCCGAAGCGGTTACGGAGGCGGTTAACGGGTATGTTTCGGAAGCTTCTTTGGCAGGGTTCAGGACAGGAGTTATAGCAACAGAAGAGACTAAATCACTCTACCGTGCGGATTCGGTGAAAAGCGTGGGTCACGCAGGCAGGGAAGACGAGGTTGCCCATCATCTTTTCAGAATACTGAGAGAGTTTGACGATGAGGGAATTGAGAAGATTTTTTCGGAGTCTTTTGCAGACAGCGGCCTGGGGGCAGCAGTCATGAACAGACTCTTGAAAGCGGCAGGACATAAGGTTATTAAGCTCTAAAGAGTTAACTATAATATAAGAAGTCATTGGGAGGAAACACTATGATTGCCATCGGAAGCGATCACGGCGGATACGAACTTCGCCAGCTTATTATGAAACACCTTAAAGAAAGGGGCCTTGAGTACAAGGATTTCGGTTGCCCCGACAAAACTTCCTGCGATTACCCCGTATACGGAAGAGCCGTAGCCAAAGCAGTGGCAAGCGGCGAATGTGAGAAGGGTATTGTTATTTGTACCACAGGAATAGGCATTTCCATTACAGCCAATAAAATTTCAGGCATCAGATGTGCACTTTGCTCGGACGTATTAAGCGCCGAACTTACCAGACAGCACAACGATGCAAATATGCTTGCTCTCGGAGCAGGAATGATCGGACCCAATCTTGCTATCAAAATCACGGATACTTTCCTTGATACGGAGTTTTCCGACGAGGAGAGACATTCCAGAAGAATTTCACTTATAGAAAAATAATAAAAGAGGAGAATGAAAATGGGAAAAACAGTTATTATGGATCACCCCCTTATCCAGCACAAAATCGGTTATATCAGAAGAAAGGATACGGGTACCAAGGATTTCAGACAGACTATTTCTGAGATAGCTCAGCTTATCTGTTATGAAGCTACCAGAGATCTGGAACTTTCCGAAGTTGAGATTGAAACACCTATCTGTAAGACTACGGTTAAGGAGTTAAAGGGTAAGAAACTTGCCATCGTTCCCATCCTCAGAGCAGGTCTCGGAATGGTAGACGGTATGCTTGAACTCATCCCTGTTGCCAAGGTTGGTCACATCGGTCTTTACAGAGATCCCGAGACTCATGAGCCTGTTGAATATTACTGCAAGCTTCCCGCTGATTGTGCGGAAAGAGAAGTGTTTGTAGTTGACCCCATGCTTGCTACAGGCGGTTCTTCCGTGGCAGCCATCCAGATGCTTAAGGACAAAGGATGCAAGAAGATTCACTTCATGTGCATTATTGCAGCTCCCGAAGGCGTTAAGAGAATGCAGGAAGCACATCCCGACATTGACTTATATATCGGTGCTTTGGACGATCATTTAAACGAGCATGCTTACATCGTTCCCGGACTCGGCGATGCAGGCGACCGTATTTTCGGAACCAAGTAGTTAATTCAGGCCGAAGCGGTATCGCCTCGGCCTTTCTTTTTCCTAAATTGTATAATACACACTCATGATTCCTTATGGAGGAGAAGCATATGAAGCGTACAGATTACATTTCCTGGGATGAGTATTTTATGGGCGTAGCCGCTCTTTCCGGCATGCGTTCCAAAGATCCCAACACACAGGTAGGTGCCTGTATTGTGAGCAGTGACAACAAGATTCTTTCTATGGGATACAACGGATTCCCCAAGAATTGTTCCGACGATGAATTCCCCTGGGAAAGGGAAGGCGATACACTTGATACCAAGTACGCATTCGTAACCCACAGTGAATTAAATGCGATTCTTAATTATCGCGGCGGCAGTCTTGACGGCTCCAAGATATATGTTTCTCTTTTTCCCTGCAATGAATGTGCCAAGGCCATTATCCAGGCAGGCATTAAAACCATAGTTTACGACAGTGACAAATACGCCGATACCCCTTCCACCAAAGCTTCCAAAAGAATGCTTGATGCTGCGGGAGTGAAGTACTACCAGTATCAGAGAACGGGACGCAAGGTCGAACTTGAAATGTAGGATAATGATATGGTGAAAAAGCATTTAAAAAGAGCGCTGGCAGTTCTTTTGATAATTGCAGTTTCTTTGGGAGCACCTCCCGGGCGTACTTATGCCTCCCAGTCCACAAGGGACAAATACAACGAGGCAACCAAGAACAGGGACGATGCCAAGAATAAAGTCAAAGAACAGCAAGACGAAGTGGACGGCTTAAACGCCCGCAAGAAAGAACTCAAGCGCGAGTTAAGCAAATTGAATTCGGAACTGGACAGCATAGTCGAAAGAATAACCGATTTGGACAACAAGATTTCCGCAAAAGAACAGGAAATTGCGGAGACTCAGGCGGCTCTCGACGAGGCCCGTACTATTGAACACGATCAGTACGAAGCCATGAAAAAGCGTATTCAGTTCATGTACAAGGACAGCAGAAACCTCTATCTTGACATACTGTTTCAGGCCAAATCCTTTACGGATCTTATAACCCTCAGCACTTACATGGAAGCTCTGGCGACCTATGACAAAGGTAAGTTTGAAGAATATCAGGAGACCCGTAAGACCATAGAAGCCCTTGAAGCCAAACTTCAGGGTGAGAAAGCCGATTTGGACGTTCTTAAGGCCGAAGCCGAAGAAGAAAAAGCCAAGGTCATGGAAGTTGTGGACAGAACCAAATCCAAGGTTTCCGAATACAACGACCTTATTGATGAAGCCGAAGCTGAACTTCTGGCTTATGAAGCCGATTTGAAAGCCAAAGAAGCCGACCTGGCTGCCATCAAGAAACAGCTGGAAGAGGAATTGAGACTTTCCGCTTTGGCAGCAAGATCCGTGTGGCGTGACATTTCCGACATTACTTTTGATGCCGGCGACAGATATTTGCTGGCGGTTTTAATCTATTGTGAAGCCGGCGGAGAACCTTATGAAGGTAAGGTGGCCGTTGGAGCCGTAGTTATTAACCGTGTACGAAGCTCCGTATATCCTTCCACTGTTGTGGAGGTTATCAGACAAAGAAAGCAGTTCTCTCCGGTAGGAAGCGGACGATTTGATTACTACTGTGCCATAGGCAAGACCAACCAGGACTGTTACAATGCAGCCGATGCCGCCATGAGCGGTGTCACAAACGTAGGTGACTGCCTCCATTTCAGAACACCAATCGAAGGATTGACCGGCATACAGATCGGTAACCACATATTCTACTAGTGAATATTCGCTTGCAATACGAGAGAAAAGCGAAATTTATCTTGCATTGAAATAAAAAGTTATTAACCGTTAATTAAAGATTCAGACAATTTAAGGCCAAAATAAAATAACATGGATTATCTAAAGCTGATTAAGACTATCACGGGGGAAAATTTAATAAGAATCGTTCTTTCGAAGCCATCCAAAGATTCGGAAGCCTCCGGTGTCAAAATCAGACCCGTGAAGGTTAAGGACAGCATTCTTTTTCAGGTTACGAGCAGTATAGGTTCCAAAGATTCCAACACTTGCAAAGAGGTACATGAGAATCTTAAACCATCAGAACTTGAAGCCTACCTAACTCAAGCCATACCTGCCCGGTTCTATCAGGGACTCATTGAGACCGACGAAGGCGGCTATACCGTTCTTGCCAATAAAAAAGGAACGATAACGGTCGTTAAGAATAAAACCGTAACAGCCCGGAAAGCTTCTTTGGACCACAACCGTGCCAAGAAATACATTATAGAAGAAGGCACAAAGGTTCCCTTCATGGTTGACCTGGGGGTAATGACTCAGGACGGTAAGATAGTCCGCTCCAAGTACGACAAATTCAGGCAGATTAACAGGTATCTTGAAATAGTTGAGGACATTATTCCAAGCCTCGATACCAAGAGAACCCTTACTATTATAGATTTTGGCTGCGGCAAGTCATATCTTACCTTTGCGCTTTACTATTATCTTGTGAAGCTTAAGGGTATCAAGGCTGATATAATCGGTCTTGATTTAAAGAGCGATGTCATAGCCGAATGCAACAGACTTAAGAACAAATACAAGTACGAATCCCTCAGATTTATCGAGGGTGACATCGGCAAGTTTGAGGGCGTGGACAAGGTTGACATGGTTATTACTCTTCATGCCTGCGACACAGCCACAGATTATGCATTGCATAAGGCAATCACCTGGGATGCGGATGTGATAATGGCGGTTCCCTGCTGTCAGCATGAACTGAATCGCTTTAAAAACTCACCTGTTTTAAGCGCCGTTTCTCAGTATGGAATATTAAAAGAAAGAATGTCTGCGATTTTTACCGATGCCATGAGAGCCAATCTCCTGACACAATCCGGTTATGATACGCAGATACTTGAATTTATAGATATGGAGCATACTCCCAAGAACCTCCTTATCCGTGCGGTCAAAAAAGGCAGGAAGATGGCCGGTAAGAACCTTACCCAAAGCCTTCAGTCTTTAACCGAGCTTGCGGGAGGCGGGATTACGCTTGAAAAGCTTTTAAGAGATACACCTTATGAAGAAAACGATACTTAAAATTATCGCTTCGATTCTTTCTTTTGTAGGAACCCTGTTTCTTGCGGGATTCTTAATGAACCGAGGCAATGTGAATACCACCCGCGACATGGAAAGGGCTTCTTTGCCCATAATATCCATGAGCATAGGCGGCGAGACGGTCAATGAACTTTACGGATACACTTCCGACATGGACCTGGGCCTTTTGCGGGACAGCATAACCCCCCTTGACGACCAGAGAGGGGTTACTTTTCGTGTGTCAAAATACGGCCGCGTGGTCAATAAGGTTATTGCCAAGGTTCGTACCGTAGACGGAAGCCGACTTATTGAATCCGTAGATGTGACGGATTACAAAGAAGACGACTATACCATTCAGGCTTCAGTAACTTTCAAGGATCTTCTTAAGGATTACACCGAATACAGTCTTCAGATTTATCTTACTTTCAGCGACAATTCGGAGGCTTACTACCACACACGAATCATTAAAGCCCCGAGCTATTGTGTCAAAGAAAAAGTTGCTTTCGTAAAGGAATTTTGCGAAAACGAAATGACGCTTGAAACCGCAGGGTCTCTCAAAACCTACATGGAATCCAATTCAAGCGGTGACAACACTACACTTGCCAGAGTCAACATTCACAGCTCTCTTGAGCAGCTTTCTTTTGCGTCTCTGAATGCAAGGCGCGTGGACCCGCCGGTTATTACCATTAAGGAAATCGCCAAAGAAACTGCGGTACTCTCCGCCAGATATCTGGTAAAGGCCGATACCGCCGGCGAAGAAACCGAGTACTTTGTGGAGGAAAACTTCCGTATAAGATATACAGGGGAAGTAATGTATCTTCTTGATTTTGAAAGAAATATGGGCAGAGTCATATATATAGATACGCCTATTATACGAACAGAAGACATTCTCCTGGGAATCACGAGCGAGGACAACGGCCTTATTGAGAGCGATGACGGCAATGTAATAGCTTTTTGCAACGAGAATGTTCTTTATTCATACAATGCAAACGGCAACAAACTTGTTAAGCTTTTTTCTTTTTATGATGAGAATAATTTCGACGAGCGGACATACAATAACAACCATGCCATCAAGGCTTTAAGCGTAGACGAAGCGGGCAACGTTGTTTTTGCGGTGTATGGCTACATGAATCGCGGAACTTACGAGGGACATGTGGGAGTTACACTCTACCAGTTCAACGGGGTTACCAATGAAGTGGAAGAGGAATTCTTTATCTCCTCCGACAAATCGGCAGACATAGTAATACGTGATTTGCAGGAACTGTGCTATCTGAGCCGAGAAGGTATTTTTTACCTGATGCTCGACAAATCAATATACGCAATTGATGTTGAGAATAAGACTACGGAGATTCTGGTGGAGAACCTTGAGGAGGACAAATATACCGTTTGCTCCAACTCATCCATGATGGTCTGGCAGGAAGGAACCGATGTAAACGCTTCCGAAAGCCTCAAGCTTATGAATCTTAACACCAAGCAGATATCCACCATTACTGCGCCAAACGGTCAGTACATTAAGCCCATTGCTTTTTCCGGCGAGGATTTTGTATACGGTCTTGCGTACAAAGAAGACGTGTACGAGGACAATACCGGCAGAATCACCTTCCCCATGTACACGGTCAAGATTCAGAGTAAATTCGGTGAAAACCTTAAACAGTACAAAGAAGACGGAATCTATGTAACCGGCGGCTCTGTCAAAGACAGCCTCATAACTCTTACAAGAGTGCGCAAATCCGACAAGGACAACGTAAGTTACGTGGGAATCAGCAACGAAGTCCTTACCAACAATCAAAAGAAGGAAGACCTTCAGAATAAAATAGATATATTTACCTATTCCAATTACGAGAATGTAGTGCGCATCATTCTCAAAAAGGACGCAGGCTCAAAAATAGTGAAAGTCGTGCCCAGAGAAGTAATCTATGAAGGCACAAGAGAACTTGAGATGAAGCGGGCGGTTTCAACCCACGACTATTACTATGTTTATTACAAGGGTCACCTTCAGGATATATACACCAACCCTGCCAATGCGGTCTCGGATGCAGACAAAAATTACGGTACAGTCCTAAACGGCAGCGGACGTTACGTTTGGTACAGAGCCAACAGAGAGCAAAGAAACCAGATAATGGATTTAAGCGTAAACGTTTCTTCCGAAGAAAACAGGAGCCCGCTTGCTTTCTGTCTTGATAAGATGCTGGAATATGAAGGAGTGGTAAGAAACTCCGAATATATGCTGGAGCGTGGCAACTCCGTTCTTTCGATATTAAGAGACAGCCTTGAAAAAGCAGAAGTTCTTGACCTTACGGGATGCAGTCTTGACAGTATTTTGTACTATGTAAACAGGGATATACCCGTACTTGCCCTTGCGGGGGATAAGGCCTACCTTGTCATCGGATTTAACGGAATAGCCGTAGTGGTGCTGGAACCGGAAAAGGGCTGGTATAAAATCGGTATGAACGAAGCTGTAAGTTTATTTGATTCAACAGGTAATCGATTTATAACATATGTGCCTTTAAAACAGGAATAGTGTCTTTTGTGTATAATTTCTCGTTTATTTTAATCTGTATAATGAAATTTAGTAATATATCAAACATTATATGGAGGAATATATGAAAAAAATAGGCTCAAAGATATTATTGCTTGTAGCGGTATTGTTCATTGCATTTGCGTGCAATGTAGCTGTTACATTCCATGCGCTGGGCGGAGTTAAAGCTACCGGTCAGCTGATGAGTGACAAGATTATTCCTGCAGAATATGCAGCAGCTCAGATTGGTAAGAATATCGAGGTTTGTAAACTAAACGTAAACCTTTTGACGCTGATTCCCAATCCCGATGAGGGACTGATTGGTAACCTTAGTACGGGCTTCAATAACTCCATGGCTATGGTTGACCAGTACAGAGGCGAACTGGCTAAACTGGTTCCGGCCATCAACAATAAGGACCTTACGGAAGCGTATAATACCTATGAAGGTTTCCTGGCTACAGCATCTGGAATGCTTAATTCGGCAATGGGAAGTGCTCTTGCAGGAGACTTTGAAACAGCCAATGAAATGCTTGGTGCAGACTTCATGGGACTTGTAATAGGTGTAGGTGAACCTGCAAGTGACGCATTCTACGCTGCTTTGGATGCATCCAATAAATCATCGGCAAAGACCTTTGCCGGAGTTATCGGAAATATCCAGAAGATGTCCATCACTCTTTCAATCGTATTTGTTGTTACACTTGTTGCAGGTATTATCATTATTGCCCGTACAGTCAGCAACCCTGCTAACCGTGCCAGCAAACAGCTTGAAAGCATTATCAACGACATTAAGCAGGACAAGGGTGACCTTACAGCCCGCCTTGATGTAACTACCAAAGACGAAATCGGTGTTCTTTCCGGCGGTATCAATGAATTTATTGAAAACCTCCAGAATATCATGAAGAAGATTGGTGAAGAGTCTGAAAAGATGCAGACCTCCATCGAAACCATGAACAGAAACGTATCAAGTTCGGATGACGATATTACAGGTCTTTCCGCTGTTATGGAAGAACTTTCCGCCAGCATGATTGAAGCAACTAACATGATTCATCAGGTAGACGAAGGCATCGAAGAAGTAAACGAATCTGTTTCCAACATGAACGACGAAACGGATCGCGGCAGCAACCTTGTTCTTGAAATTAAAGGCAGAGCCAATACAGTTAAGAACGACGCAATTACACGTAAAGATAAAATCCTTAAGATTGTTGATACACGTAAGGCTGAGCTTGAAACAGCTATTGAAGAAAGTAAGAAGGTTAACGAGATTAACGGTCTTACCGGAGATATCCTTGATATAGCAAGCCAGACCAACCTCCTTGCACTTAATGCAAGTATCGAGGCTGCAAGAGCAGGTGAAGCAGGACGCGGCTTCGCGGTAGTTGCAGAAGAAATCAGTAAGCTTGCCGGCAACAGCCAGGAAACAGCCAACATGATTCAGAGCATAAGCGATCAGGTTATTTCCGCTGTAGAAAGCCTTATGAGCAGTGCCAACCAGCTTATCGAATTCCTGTCTCAGGATATTATCGAAGACTACAAGAAGTTCGAAGGCGTAGCTGACAATTACTACACCGACGCTGAGAATATGGACAGAATCTTCGAAGCATATCGTGACGGCATGAGCACTCTCGACAGATCTGTAACCGAAATGACTTCTTCACTTAAGAGCATTTCCTCCGCTACAGAAGAAAGCTCCAAGGCTATTACTTCTGCAGCAGAGAATACAGGCGACCTCGTATCCTCCATTCAGAGTATAAAGAACGAAGCGGAAGAGAACCTCGCTATTTCCGGTTCACTTCAGGGCGAAGTTCAGAGATTCAAGAATATCTGATAATATTATCCTTATCAACAAAGAAGGCGTCTCCGAAAGGAGGCGCCTTTTAATATGCAGTCTGCAAAAGAAAACAGCCGGTACATCGTACCGGCTGAAATTAACTTAATTCAACTCACCCATCTTATATCTGTTAACGATGTTCTGAATACGCTCGTTGGGAATAAGAAGGTCGCTTATGGAAGTGTCATGGTTAAGTGTATCGATGATGTATGCAATGTACTTACTCATGTCACAGTTGATGTACCATTCTTTGGACAAAAGCTCGGGAGACTGGTAAATCAGGTTGGTAGTAAGGACTCTTGTGATGGTGCCTTCTTCATAAGCCTTATCGAAGCGGTCGAGACCGTTGGTGAAAAGTCCGAAGGAAGCGAAGATGAAGATTCTGTTGGCATTTCTGGACTTTAAGTTGGCTGCAACTTCAAGTACGCTTTCGCCTGAAGAAATCATGTCATCTACAATGATTACGTCCTTGCCGTCTACGCTGGAACCAAGGAATTCGTGAGCAACGATGGGGTTGCGTCCGTTAACTACCTTGGTGTAGTCACGTCTCTTGTAGAACATACCCATGTCAAGGCCCAAAACGTTGGCAAGATAAATGGCACGTCCCATACCGCCTTCATCGGGAGAGATAACCATCATGTGGTCCGCATCGATGCTTAAGCCCTTAACGTTCTTAAGTAAGCCCTTGATGAACTGATATGCGGGCTGAATGGTTTCAAAACCGTGAAGAGGAATTGCATTCTGAACTCTGGGGTCATGAGCATCAAAGGTAATAATGTTGTCAACGCCCATGGAAGTAAGCTCCTGAAGAGCCATTGCACAGTCAAGAGATTCTCTTGCGGTGCGCTTATGCTGTCTGCTTTCGTAAAGGAAAGGCATGATGACGGTGATACGTCTGGCCTTACCGCCTACTGCAGCGATGATACGTTTTAAATCCTGATAGTGATCGTCGGGAGACATGTGATTCTCATAGCCGCACATTGAGTAGGTAAGAGAGTAGTTACATACATCTACCATTAAATACAAATCGGTACCTCTTACCGATTCAAGAATAAGACCTTTGGCCTCGCCGGAACCGAATCTCGGAACCTTGGCTTGAAGTATGTAGGAAGGTCTCATGTAGCCGGAAAACGCAAGACTTTCTTTGTGCTCGTTCTCACGCTCCTCACGCCACTTAACAAGATAACTGTCCACCTTCTGACCCAGCTCTTTGCATCCCTCGAGAGGAATGATGCCAAGGGAACCGACGGGGATAGTTTCAAGGTTACGCTTGTCTTCAAAAACAGCCATGAAAAAGAATCCTCACTTTCAAAATCAACACTTGCGATTGACGATTCTTATATCAGCTCCGGACAATTTACATGCAGTATAAGTGCTGATAATGCGGGAGAAAACTCTCTCGGAATATCTGTCACTTATCTGGTCCAAAGAAAGATTCGTAGAAATAATGGTAGATTTCTTACGAAGGTTTCTTTCGTTGATAAATGAGAAGAGCTGGTTGGAAACAAAGGAGTTTGAGACCTCGGTTCCCAAATCGTCTACAATTAGCAAATCACAATTATATATATAATCATGGAAATTGTAAAGGTCTTCTTTTGCCTTATTATCAAAGGTTTGACGAGCCAGGGCTTCGAATAAAGCAACCGCACTGAAGTAGATTACGGAGTGGCCCGAATCCAGGATATCTTTGGCAATGCAGCCGGACAAAAAAGACTTGCCGGTGCCTACAGACCCGTAAAACAAAATGTTTTTATGCTCAAAGTCGATTTTTTCAACAAGTTCGCGACTGATAAAAACTGCTCTTTTAAAAGCTTCAAACCCCTCACCTTTGTGGTAAGAATAGTCAAGCTTGCTAAAGTTATTATCTTCAAGAAATTCCTTAATATTGGACTGTTCGTAGAGAATTTCGATAATCTGCTGCTTGAGGCAGTGACACTTCTCATTCTTGATATAGCCGGTGTCATGACAATCCGGGCAGTCATATATGGGCTCAAGGTAGTCTTCGGGAAGACCTGCGCCCTTTAAAAGGCTTCGCTTCATGCTCTTTAAGTCTGAAAGAAGAGCGTGAAGTTCCTCGATGGCTTCGCTGTCGCCGGACATTTTCTTGCGAGCCATGTCCATGGAGACGGATACTACGGAATCATCAAGTTCCTTGTATCCCTCTACATTTTTATATACGTATTCCCGCCTTTGGTTGAGAATGTGCTGGTTCTTAAGTCTTGTGGCTTCGTATCTTTGTAAAATAGTATCAAACTGAGCTTGTGTTAATGCCATATTGACCCTTTCATACTAATATACTACAGGCAACGAACAGGAAACACTAATTGCTGAGTATCTGTCGTTCTATTTCGTCAAAGTCGTATTTGGTGTGAATCATCTGATTGAACTGATTCTTCGCAGGTGAAACTGCGGCGGGTGCCTTGGGCTTTCTGTAAGAAGAATCGGCACCGGCTACATCGGACAAGGTCTTAACGCCTGCATTCTTCCAGGAAGAAAGAATCTTCTCACAGTACTCAAGTCTGTGTGAATCGGTGGCAAGAACGGTGCGTCCGCATGCCTCATTGATAATCTCCAAGTCAAATCCGTAGTCTTTGTACCACTTAGAAACCATTTCGGCTTCTTTGGGAGTGGGAACGGAAGAACGTCCCAGAGACTTAAGGATGGTGTATACGTTTTTGTCATAACTGTTGCCGATAAAGGATTTGGCCTGCTTGGGTGTCTTGATGCCTGCTTCGGCCCAGGAAATGGCAACCTTTTTTATATATGCAAAGCCTGTTTTATTGCGATCGACACAATACTGGAGAAGATAATCCACAAGCTCCGGAGAGAACTTAAGCTCATCGCTTATAAAATATAAGATTTCTATATCCTTAAGGGATAACTGCTTCTGAAGATAAGCTTCCGCAATAAAAAGAATCTGTCCCGTCTCGGGAGAATCCTTGAAGGCTTTAAGCTGGTCTCTGGAATAAGAGATATTATCGTAGTCCGGTTTGGCAGGCTCGGTGGGCTTAACCTCCGGCGTTTTAACCTCGGCGGGAGACGATACAAGCTTCAAAGGAACTATGGGGGCCAAAGGACGCTCAACACTTACAGGAACCTCGGCAGGCGATACAAAACGAATGCCGGTAAGAACCTTGGCTTCATTGTATTCAAGAGCCAGAAGGTGGTTGCGCTCCCAGTATTTGAGGGCTCTCATGATGTCTTTTTCGGTGTGATTGAATTTGTCTGCCATATCGGAGATTCCGGTAGGAAGATTCGCACTCATCATGCGAACAAGATAAAGATAGACCTTGAGCTGAGCATCATTGGCATCAGCCATGAAAGTGTCGATAAATCTATTCGAAATGGCTGTGCTGCCTGCGTAATCATCTTTATATATTGTCAAAGAGTTCATTAAAATCTCCCCTATCCCCTAACGGTGGTGAATATTTGGAAAACGCATCTCCATTGCGCTTCGCGAGGGGTACCCCCGGCGGAATTTCCAATGATGATTCTACCAAAAAAGGTTAATAAATAAAATGGGTAAAATGCCGAAAAAGCCAGCAAAATCAAGGCTTTGAGACACACATAAGTGTTTTGTGGATAATGTGGACACTGTGGATTTAAAACCGAAAATCCACTAAATGACTAAGAAAAGCAGGGCAAAAATAATCCACATTTTTCTGTCTCCAAAAAGAACAAAAAAATGTGGACTGGTGGATAACTATTTCAAAACAAGGTTTTGTCCGATGTTTACAACATCTCCCGCACCCATAGTTATCAACAGGTCGTCGGTAGTGCAATTTTTCTTAACGAAATTTTCTATTTCGGAAAAATCTTTAATATATGTTACATCGATTCCTTTTTCCTTCATGGCTTCATAAAGGGTAAGCGAGTTGCAGCCGTAAATATCCTTCTCACGTGCCGCATATACATCCGTAAGAACCACTTTATCAGCCAAAGAAAGAGCCTCCACAAAGTCGGGCAAAAGCGCCTTGGTACGTGTGTAAGTATGAGGCTGGAACACAACCCACAGTCTGTTGTGAGGCTTATTCTGAGCCGCCGTAAGAGTGGCACGGATTTCGGTGGGATGATGAGCATAATCGTCAATTACCGTTACTCCGTTAAACTCTCCGAGCAATTCAAAACGTCTCTTGGAACCGCTGCAATTCAAAAGCGCGCTCTTAATCTTGGACGTAGAAATCTTTAAATGTCTTGCGACAGCAATGGCCGCCAAAGCATTGGACACATTGTGAATACCCGTGGTGGCAAGAGCTACATCAAACTCGCCTCCCGTTTTTTTGACATGACAGGTAAAAGAAGGATGGCCGTTTTTGTCAAAGCTTATATCCGATGCCCAGAAATCGAAGGCCGGTGAAAAACCGTAAGTAACGTAAGGACATTTGATATCCTTGACTATTTCTTTGTAATTGTCGATTTCGCCGTTGATAACAAGGAGTCCGTCGGCGGGGAGCAAATCCGCAAAACGCTTGAAGGACTGCCTTATTTCGGTAATGTCTTTAAAGAAATCCAGATGGTCTTCTTCTATATTAAGTATGACTGAAACCTTGGGGAAAAAACTTAAAAAGCTGTTGGTATACTCACAGGCCTCAAATACAAAGAAGTCGTGGGCACCGACTCTCAGGTTTGAATTGATACTCTTTAACACACCGCCCACAGAAAGCGTGGGGTCTGTGTCTGCTTCAAGCAGGATTTCGGAAATCATGGAAGTAGTGGTGGTCTTGCCGTGAGTTCCGCTTATGGCAACGGGAGTGTCGTATTCTTTCATCAATAAACCGAGAAATTCGGCTCTGGTAAGATAAGGCTTGCCGGAAGCTACCATAGCCTTGTATTCCGCATTGTCGGGTCTGATGGCTGCGGTGTAAACGATGGCGTCAACATCATCGGTGATGTGGGAAACTTCCTGACCGTAGTATACGGTGGCGCCGTCTTCCATAAGCTTTCTCGTAAGGTCGCTTTCTTTGGCATCGGAGCCGGAAACCTTGTAGCCGTCAGCCAAAAGAATGCTGGCGATACCGCTCATGGAGATACCGCCTATTCCTATAAAATATACATGCATATTGGGATTTAAAGTTATGTTCATAATAAAACTCCGGTCGGAAAATTTCTTTTTCGGGATTCCGACAGATTGATTATAGCATTCCTTGAAAAAAACGCAAACCTTACGAAACTTTCGTTGCTTTAAAGATAAAAGTGGGTTAAACTGAATATGGATGATTTATTAATAAATCAGGAGGCATCAATGATAAAAAAAGAGATGATTGCCATGCTTTTGGCGGGTGGCCAGGGAAGCCGACTCGGAGTCTTAACCGCCAAGATGGCCAAGCCTGCCGTTTCTTTCGGCGGCAAGTACAGAATTATTGATTTCCCGCTTTCCAACTGTATTAATTCCGGCGTTGATACGGTAGGCGTCCTTACCCAGTATCAGCCCTTAAGACTTAATACTCACATCGGCATCGGTATTCCGTGGGATCTGGACCGCAATATCGGTGGTGTTACCGTGCTTCCTCCTTATGAGAAGAGTGAGAACAGCGAATGGTACACCGGTACCGCCAATGCCATCTATCAGAATCTGGACTATATGGAGACATATAATCCGGACTATGTTTTGATTCTTTCCGGCGACCATATTTATAAGATGGACTATGAGGTTATGCTTGATTTCCACAAGGAGCACAATGCTGACGTCACCATAGCCGTTATGCCCGTTCCCATGGAGGAGGCTAAGCGTTTCGGTATCATGATTACCGACGACGAAGGTCGCATCACCGAATTCGAAGAAAAGCCCGAGAATCCCAGGAGTAACCTGGCTTCCATGGGTATCTACATATTTAACTGGAAGACGTTAAAAGAAGCACTTATTGCCAAGGCCAGCCAGGTGGCTCTCGACTTTGGTAAGCACGTTATTCCTTATTGCCACAACAACGGTTCGCCCATGTATGCCTATGAATTTACCGGCTACTGGAAGGACGTCGGAACCCTTGATTCTTACTGGCAGGCCAATATGGAATTAATCGACCTTGTTCC
>CAMNCH010000006.1 GCA_946534145.1 uncultured Lachnospiraceae bacterium | reverse complement strand
TTCAATAGGATTGGAATGCCCACCGAAAAAGAAAGATAAGCAACCATACCCTATGAAGAAATCACTCAATAGGATTGGAATCAGACCTCCAAAAGATGGGACGGCCCACGTAGGCTAAGAAGAAATATCTGACAAGGCCCAAAACGCCGCACTGAATTGTGTACATTCACGGCGAAAGTATTGAAATGACAGAATCTATCGTCTATAATTAATTGAGGCTCGGGGGATGCCGGGCAATCTATCACGAGGAGAGGATTTTATTATGGCAGAAGAAAAGAAAGAGCGCAAAATCGTGAAAGTTAACGAAGACGGTGCTACCAAAACCGAAAGCGGCAAGACGATTAAAGAAGCAAAACCTGTTGGAAATGCGGGCGGTTTAAGATGCGGAGCCATTATTTGCTGGCTCGTTGCAATTTGCTTTGAAGTACTTGGATTCCTTATGTACTTCGGCAAGGTTAACATTTCTTTCTTACCTACACTTGCAGGCATCATCGCAGTGCTTGTACTTGATTTAATTTTTGTAATCATCGGATCTCAGCTTTGGAAGAAAGCCAATCACATCGATCCCGCTTCCGAGAAGAATCCCGTTAAATTCTTCCTTTGGAACAACATGGGCGTAATCGTATGTATTCTTGCATTCCTTCCTTACATCATTCTGATCTTAACCGACAAGCAGAACAAGCTTGATAAAAAGACCAAGGCCATCGCCGTAGTAGTTGGTATCATCGCTTTACTCATCGGCGGACTTGCAAGCTACGACTGGAACCCTATTTCAGCCGAGCAGAAAGAAGCGGCAGAGCAGGTCATCACTTCAGATGTATACTGGACACAGTTCGGAAGAGTTTATCATACTTCCGAAGACTGCCAGCACTTAAACAACAGCGATACCTTATACCAGGGTACCGTTGAAGAGGCTATTGCAGCTAACAAGAGCCGTCTTTGCAAGACTTGCGCAGACCGCGACAATATCTCGGGTGTTTACACCGAAGGCGAATAAGCTTGACATATTTAAGGCCCCTGCTTGCAGGGGCTTTACTTTTATACGGGAGAGTACAAAGAAACCATGAAGACTAAAATAACCGTTGCGGTAGACAATATCGGCACCGACAATCTCTGCGGCGAATGGGGCTTAAGCCTCTATATTGAGTACGGCGATACGAAGATTCTTGCGGATTCCGGCCAGTCTGACCTGTTTTTGAAGAATCTTGAGTCCCTCGGTATAGATGTTAAGGACATAGACTACGCTACTCTCAGCCATGCCCATTACGACCATGCCAACGGAATGCCCTATTTCTTTGAGGCCAACAGCAAGGCAAAGTTCTATCTGCGTGACGCGGCCGAAGAAAATGCTTACAAAAAAGTATGGATTATAAAGAAATACATAGGCCTTCCCAGACACGTCCTTGAAACCTATTCCGACAGAATCGAGAAGGTTTCGGGAGATTATAAGCTTACGGAAGGCGCATACCTTATTCCTCACAAAACACCGGGCCTTGAGGCAATCGGAAAGAGAGAGAAGATGCTTGTTAAGACAAAAAAAGGCTGGAAGCCCGACGATTTTTCGCACGAACAGAGTCTGGTGCTGGATACCGACAAGGGGCTTGTGATAATCAACTGCTGCTCCCACGGCGGTGTCATTAACATCATCAACGAAGTAAGGGCAACATTCCCTGACAAGCACGTATACGGCATCATAGGCGGCTTCCATCTCTTTAACAAAACCGAAGAAGAAATAAGAACTCTCGGTAAAAAGATTAAGGAAACCGGCATCGACTACGTATGTACGGGTCACTGCACCGGCGGTCGCGCCTATCACATATTAAAAGAAGAACTGGGAGACATAGTCCATCAGCTGAAGGTGGGACTTACAATGGAATTCTAGAAAACGGCATGAGCCGGCGGTTAAAAGACCCGTCGGCTCATTGTTGAATTGTGATATTCTTTGTTGTGGGTAACGTCCTCGCCGAACCATTCGGGCGGGACAAAAGAATTGGCTTCTTCTTCCGACTTAAATTCGACCTCTGCCATAAGCAGGGGAGCGAAGGGCTCTTTGAATTCGTCAAGCTCTATGGTAAGGTCACCAAGAGGAATGAAGTAGCGGGTTTTACGGATTATGTTGCCATCCGCTTTTTTAATGAGATGCTCAAAACTTTCTTTGGTGAGGGGAAGGTTATATTCCTCGCGCACCATCATACCGCCGCCTTTATAGGTTAAGACATATTCGTCACCCTCGCGACGTACTCTTACTACGGGCTTAACAGAGAGATAGCCCTGTTCGTATTCTTTGTGGGGATAGTCCCTGAAGGGAAAGGCCCCTTCTTTTATCAGAAATTTTCTTTCGATTTCCATAAGTCTCCCTTCCGGGCCGCCTGCGGCTCCTTCTTTGGTCAAAAGAAGTATATCACAGGTGGAAAAAAAGATACAAATGTACTATAATCATTATTACGGAACTTGTGGTTCCACTTGTAAGAGGAGGTTAGTACTTATGCGTATAGGTGTTTTCTTCGGGGAACGATTTGAGGAGATAGAAGGTCTTACCGTAGTCGATATCTTAAGAAGACAGGGCTACGATGTTGAGACTATTTCTGTGGGGCATTCACATCATGTGGGAGGCTCTCACGGAATCGTATTTAAGGCGGATTTTGTGGTGGACGAGGTCTGGTTTAAGACCTTTGACATGCTGGTACTTCCCGGCGGTCCGGGACACACCAACCTTGAAAAATGCGATCTTCTTATGAAGTATGTGAAAAAATTTGGTGAAGAGGGGAAATTTGTGGCAGCTATCTGCGCATCGCCTTCCATTCTTGGCCGTGCCGGTTTGCTTAATGGCAAAAAGGTCACCTGCTTCCCGGGTTGCGAAGCGGAGTGTAAGGGTGCGGAATGTACCGGTGCAGAGGTTGAATGGGACGGTAACATCATTACCGGTCGTTCGGCGGGCTGTGCTGTTCCTTTTGCCTTAAAGATTATCGAGGCAATTGACGGAAAGGCCAAAGCCAAGGCCATGGCGGAGAAGATTTGCTACGACCATTACGAATAAAAGGAGAAATATCGGAATATGGATATCAGAGAAAAACTTGCCAAAATCGGACAGGAGCAGCTTCTTAAGTATGAGAACGAACTCACGGAGGAGCAGAAAAAAGCCCTTTACGAGCAGATTGAGTCTCTCGATTTCAGCGTAGTCAAGAACATCGAACATTTAAAGAAGCCCGGCAAGAGAGGCGTAATTACCCCTCTTAAGAGCCTTGAACTTCCCGAAATCGAGAAGAGAAAGGCCGAGTACGAGAAGGTCGGTGTTGAGGCTATCAAGGCAGGCAAGGTGGCAGCAGTGCTTCTTGCGGGTGGTATGGGTACCCGTCTTGGCAGCAACGAGCCCAAAGGCATGTACAACGTGGGTATTACCCGTGACTTATATATTTTCGAGTGCCTTATCAACAACATGATGGATGTGGTCAGACAGACAGGTACATACTTCCATCTTTTTGTAATGACCAGCGATTTAAACTATGATTCAACCGTTAAGTTCTTTAAAGAAAAGAAGAACTTCGGTTACCCCGACGAATACGTTACTTTCTTTAAACAGGAGATGGCTCCCTGCTGCGATTACAACGGCAAGGTTCTCCTCGAAAGAAAGGACAAAGTAGCCGTTTCACCCAACGGCAACGCAGGATGGTTCCTTTCCATGAAGAAGACGGGCGTTCTGGATATCGTTAAGAAGAACGGTATCGAATGGCTCAACGTTTTCGCGGTTGACAACGTTTGCCAGCGTATCTGCGACCCCGTATTCATAGGTGCCACCATTCTTGAAAAGCGCAGCGTAGGCGCCAAGGTTGTGCGTAAGAACACAAGAGACGAGAAGGTCGGCGTTATGTGTCTTGAGGACGGTCATCCTTCAATCGTTGAGTACTACGAGCTTACAGACGAGCTTATGGACTTAACCGACGAGAGGGGCGAGCGTGTATATAACTTCGGTGTAATCCTCAATTATCTCTTTAACGAGCACGAGCTTGAGGAAATCGTGGACAAGAGCCTTCCTTATCACATTGCGGAGAAGAAGATTCCCTGTCTTGACGAAAACGGTAATGAAGTTAAGCCCGAAACTCCCAACGGCTGCAAGTTTGAACAGCTGGTGCTTGATATGATTTACTTAAGTTCTTCCTGCCTTCCTTTTGAGGTAGTAAGGGAAAAAGAATTCGCACCCATCAAGAACAAAACCGGCGTTGACTCCGTTGAAAGCGCAAGAGAGCTTCTTAAGAAGAACGGTGTGACGTTATAGTCTGCGATATTTTTACAAAAATGAAACCCGAGAGAGTATTATCTCCCGGGTTTTTTTGATATTATAATATCAGATTGTTATTGGCTTAATTTGGTTAGGAGGTTTTATTTTATGGAGTACAGAGAGTTAAAGAATGGATATAAATCGTCTCTTCTGGGTTACGGCTGTATGAGACTTCCTCTTATGGAGGACGGTCAGACCGTTGATGAAGTTGAGACCCGCAAACTTCTTATGAAGGCTTACAAAAACGGGGTGAATTATTTTGATACCGCATGGCCTTATCACGGCGGCCAGAGCGAGCGCGTGGTGGGTAAGATTATGAAGGAACTTCCCAGAGAATCCTTTTATTTTGCCACCAAGATGCCCGCATGGTTTGTTAACAGCCTTGAGGATGCGGAGAAGGTTTTCAAGGAGCAGTTAGAACATCTTCAGACGGATTACGTGGATTTCTACCTTCTTCATGCCATGAACAAAGGCTCGTATGATAAGATGAAGAACCTCGGAATCGTTGACCTGCTTCAGACTTACAAAGATCAGGGCAAAATAAAGAACTACGGTTTTTCTTTCCACGATGATTATGATGCTTTTGAATATATCATAAAGGATCGTGAGTGGGACTTCTGCCAGATTCAGTTTAACTACGTTGACAAGGATACCCAGGCTACCATGAAGGGCTACAGACTTGCCGAGGAACTGGGAGTTCCGCTTGTAATAATGGAGCCGGTTAAGGGCGGCAATCTTGCCAATATTCCCAAGGACGTTATCGGTCCCATGGATGAGTTCAGACCCGGACTTACACCTTCGGCGTGGGCACTTACATGGGTAGGTACTTTCAGTAACGTTAAGGTAATCTTAAGCGGTATGACCACCATGGAACAGCTTGATGACAACCTTAATACCTTCAATGACTTTAAGCCCTTAAGCGATGAAGAAATGGCGGCTATGGAGAAGGTCAATGAAGAAATTACCGCCCGCACCCAGAACAGCTGTACCGGCTGCAGATACTGTATGCCTTGTCCCATGGGAGTTAACATTCCCAAGAACTTCTCTATCTGGAACAATTACCACAAGTTCATGAACAGAGGCGGAGCGCAGTGGGAGTGGAGCCAGATGCCCGAATCCGAGAGACCTTATTCCTGTGTCAAGTGCGGTAAGTGCGAGACCATGTGTCCTCAGAAGATAAGCATCCGTGACGACCTCGAAAAAGTCGGAGAAGAGATGAAAGTTTTGTTCAGCTAAATAAAATTTTAGGCGCCGCAGCATGATTTGCCGCGGCGTTTTGCTGTCAATTTAAAGGGATAAAATGTACGTATTACACGGACATTTATCCGCGACAAAACATACAAATTCTTAAAAAATGTTTATTTTCGGTAATATTTCGTTAATATTGACCCAAAATACTTCCCAAATTGGTACTTATGTGTTATATTTTAACCATAGAAGATGTCCGTGAGAGACACACAATTTAAAAGCTTATAGGAGGTAGATTATGGGACTCAATTACTTATATTATGATACTCAGAATATTGACAACAATCGTCTGCCTAAGTGGGCTGAGGATGAACGTCTCTACAACTGCGATGGAAACAGCGGTTTGTTCAGAGAGTTTCTTTTGAATCGGCTTTGGAACATTTTCGGATAATCTGGCACACGACTAATGCAAACGTTTCCCCCGTACGCATTTAAGATGCGTATTGTAAAAGACGGTCCTCTATGAGGGCCGTCTTTTACGTTTTAGTTTAGGAGTATAAATGCTTACGATAAGGCTTTTTCCCGGCGACCGGAGGGTATTTCTCCGAGAAGTCCTGTCTTAAACAGTACCGGGCGAAGGGCCACATAAGCTATGACTGCTATAACCGAATTGATAACCGCATTTATTAATGTTGCGTAAGTGGTAACCGCAAGGAGCGCCTTGATGGCGGATGCAGCCTTGTCGGGGTTGGGGGTTAAAAGCGTAAACCACACATACTTAAGTGCGGGTTCGAATACGCAGTTAAAACCAAGACTTGCCACTGCTGAGATTATTGCCCATTTAACAATGTAGAATTTCTTGTGATCTGCCGAAATTTTGGCAATCTTATGGGCCACAAGTCCTGCCACAAGGCCGATTACAAGCTTGGTAATAAATGTACGGGGAGCTGACTGGGCGTAGCCTCCGAGGATATCCGCAAGCGATAAGCCTATGGCACCGGCAAGTCCACCGTAAGGGCCGCCCAATAAAAGTGCTCCGAGCACTACAAAAGCATTACCCACATGAACCTTGGTACCCGATGCGCTTATAGCGGGGAATACCGCATAACCGACATAGCAAAGAGCTGCCATGAGACCTGCAAAGGCCAGCTTCTTGATAGTCTCCTGTTGTTTTCTGTTACTCATAAACAATCCCTCTTTTCCCTTGAAATTCAAGTCATTCTTGACTCTTGTTGCGATAAAATATATCATCAAAGTGGTAATACTAAAATCACCAAAAACGGAGAATTTTATATGACCAGATATCTGGAACTCTACGAAAACGTCAAAAGAAAAATCGTGGACGGAATCTACCCCTTTGGCACCAAGCTTCCCTCCAAGAGAGTAACCGCGGAAGAAAACGGGGTAAGCGTAATAACCGTGGAGCATGCCTACGAACTTTTGCAGGAAGAAGGCTACATTGCGGCAAGGGAGAAGAGTGGCTACTTTGTAACCTATCGCGAAAGTGATTCTTTTGAGACTGCAGGCAAAAAAACGTCTGATTCAGCGAAGACAATATACAAACATGGGAAAATTAATACTGATGTCACGCATGACGAGGAGATTTCTTTTAACTTATATGCCAAGACAGCCAGAAAAGTTTTAAGCGAATACGGGGAAGAAATTACCGACAGGTCCCCGGGATACGGCTGCGAGTGCCTGCGAAGCGCCATAGCCGATTACCTCTACAGATGCAGAGGCATCAAGGCCGATACAGAAAGAATAATAGTGGGAGCCGGGGCAGAATATCTCTACGGGCTCATTATAAATGCCCTCGGAAGAAGAATGAAATATGCGGGAGAGTACCCGTCGTATGAAAAGATTTATCAGATTTACGATGCCGAGGGAGTTAAACTTGAGCGCCTGAGCCTGGGTGCTGACGGAATCGAGAGTAACCTTCTTTGGCAGACTCAGGCCAAGGTCCTGCATATAACACCCTACAGAAGTTTCCCTACGGGAGTTACCGCTTCGGCGGCCAAAAAAGCCGAATATCTAAGGTGGAGCGTTGAAAAGAAGGGAATAATAATCGAAGATGATTTCGAGTCGGAGTTTACCCCCAGCCGAAAGGCGGAGGAGACACTGTTCTCGCTTGATAAGAATGACAGAGTAATATACGTAAATACCTTTACAAGAACCGTGGGCCCATTTATAAGGGCCGCTTACATGGTAATTCCAAAAAGGCTTGAAGAAAAATTCGCCGAAAAAACAGGCTTCTACGCCTGCACCGTACCGGTACTGGAGCAATACATCCTCACCGAACTCATCGAGAACGGGGACTTCGTAAGGCACATTAACCGTGTAAGGCGCAAGAGGCGAGAAGAACGTAAACTGCGCTGATTATTGGGACTGAGAAGCTTTGCGTGCGTTTCTTTTGCCGAGGAATATGGCAAGTGCTATCAGTACGAGGATACCTGCTGTAATGGTCATAAGAAACTTGATGCCGCTGCCGTCTGAAGCTGCGGCCTCCACGTGAGCGGGAGTCTCGATGGTAAGGATAACGTCCATGCTGCCGGGCTTCTTGGAACTGAAGGACTTGGAGTAAGCGCTGACGGATACCTGAAGGTCTGAAACATCGGCGCCGATGGTGGTGCTTTCGGTTATGGTGTTTTCGTCTTCTTTGACAAAAAGGGTCTTCTGGGTGCCGGGCTTCCAGCTGCCGTTTATTCTGGGAAGAACCGTAACACCGAGAAGTGTGTCGGGGTACTCGGAAGTAACGCTTATGTCGATGACATCTCCGGGCTCGCCTTTGGCCTTGAGGCGGTAGTAGACGAATCCGTCTCGGGTCTCATCGTTTTCTTTGTCCGCGGTAAGCTCCCAGTCGGCCTCGCGGGAACTGGTAATCTTAAGAGTGGCGCCGAAGGTCTTGCCTGAATTGTTGGTATATGAGAAGGTCTTCTCGTAAGTGTTAAGAGCACCTTCCGCAAAAGAACGGGTGCCCGCCGCCGCAAAAACAATAGCGAATGCGGAGAGCACCGCTAATATATGTCTGAAAATTTTCATATGAACTCCTTCTTGGGATTAATATGCATTACCATAATAATACTAAAAGTTCGGGGGCGTAACAATAAAACTTTGATTAAATCGTAATTTGTATTTGCTTTATTTGACTAAAGTGATATACTATCAACGATAAACTTTCACAGGAGACTATTATCATGGACAAAAAAGAATTCGCATTAAAGCAGCATGAAGAGTGGGCCGGCAAGATTGAAGTAATCAGCCGTGCATCCGTTTCCAATAAAGAGGAGCTTTCCGTAGCCTATACTCCCGGCGTTGCGGAACCCTGCCTCGCAATTCAGAAGGACGTGGATCTTTCATACAAATATACCCGTCGTCACAACCTCGTAGCGGTTATCACCGACGGCACCGCAGTTTTGGGCCTCGGCGACATCGGACCCGAAGCGGGCATGCCCGTTATGGAAGGCAAATGTGCATTGTTTAAGGCTTTCGGTGGCGTAGACGCTTTCCCTCTTTGCATCCGTTCCAAGGACGTGGACGAGATTGTCAATGCAGTTAAACTTCTGGCAGGCTCTTTCGGCGGCGTTAACCTTGAGGATATTTCAGCTCCCAGATGCTTTGAAATCGAAAGAAGACTTAAGGAAGTCTGCGACATTCCGATTTTCCACGACGACCAGCACGGCACCGCAGTAGTAGTGCTTGCGGCTATGATTAACGCACTTAAGATTGTTAAAAAAGACATTAAAGATATTAAGGTAGTTACCTCCGGCGCAGGTGCCGCAGGTATCGCCATTATCAAGCTCCTCGTAAGCATGGGACTTCAGAACGTTATCATGTGCGACCGTACCGGCGCCATCTACGAAGGTCGCGAAGGCTTAAATTCCGAGAAGGTTGAAATGGCCAAGATTACCAACAAGAACCACGAGAAAGGCTCTCTTGCGGACGTAATCAAGGGCGCAGACGTATTCATCGGCGTATCCGCTCCCGGAACCGTTACTCCCGAGATGGTTAAGACCATGGCTCCCAACCCCATTCTTTTCCCCATGGCCAATCCCGTGCCCGAGATAAACCCCGACGAAGCCAAGGCAGCAGGCGCAGCAGTTGTGGGAACCGGTCGTTCAGACTTCCCCAACCAGATTAACAACGTTCTTGCTTTCCCCGGCATCTTCCGCGGTGCTCTCGATGTTCGTGCCCGCGACATCAACGATGAGATGAAGGTTGCAGCGGCTTACGCAATTGCAAGCCTTGTTTCCGAAGAAGAGCTTAACCCCGAATACATCATCCCCAACGCTTTCGACGAAAGAGTCGGCAAGACCGTTGCGGAGGCCGTTAAGGCAGCAGCCGTTAAGACGGGTGTGAACAGAATCTAATAAAACGTAAGACATTTTTGAGCCCATCGCGTTTGCGCGGTGGGCTTTTATCATTCATTTGGCGGGTGAATCAGTCTTACGACGCACCGAAAAAGGGGCAAAAGAAAGAGCAGGTAAGAAAAACTCTTACCTGCCCGATTAATTCAGAAGTATTATTTAAAAACCAGCTGCGCGAAATTGTAAAATCCCAGATACCACACGTTAAAGTCGTGGGCGCCGCTTACTTCCTGCCACATGAAGTTTTCGCCGTCGGTGAGTTTGTCTGTCAGAGAGGCGATGGATTTTGCTGCTGCGGTGTGGCTTGCGAGGGCGGTGCCGTCGCTTTTGCCGCAGATGTTGTAGAAGTAGTCAATTTCGTACTCTGAGGCGTCAAGGGTCTTGGCTGTGACGGATGCAACATTGCTGGTGGGTGCGGCGGAGAAGGCTCCGTAGTAAGAGAAGAGGTCCAGACACTCGCCGATACCGATGTTGATGGTCTGCATGCCACCCATGGATAGACCTGCCATAGCGCGGTGGTTTCTGGTGGCAGCCATGTCGTAGCCGTCTTCACTGTATTCCGCGTAAGTTGAGTAGTGTGACTCGATGTAAGGAATCAGGTCATTGCGCAGTTCTTCACCGAATACGTAAAAAGAATTAAAGTCGGAACTGTTTTTTGAATGATTCTTGGCGGAGCGACCGTTGGGAGTTACCACGATGAAGGGCTCGATGTCTCCGTGATAAATAAGGTTGTCCATGATGCATTTGACTCTTGAGGTGGAGCCGGTCATGCCCCATTCTTCCTCGTCACCGCCGATTCCGTGCATAAGGTACAAAACGTTGTATTGTTTGGATTCGTCGTAGCCGTAGGGGAGGTAGACGTAGGCTTCTTTTTCAACGTCGGATTTATCCCCAAAATAATCCTTGGAAGTGTAGGAAATCTTCTCGATGGTGCCGCCTTCCACGAATTGTGATTTTATATATTTACCCGGAATGAGAGTGGAAATCTCGGCATCGGGTACGCGCTCGGCACCGGCCTTGACTTCACCCGCAGGTTCCGTGTCAACGGATGATGTTTCTGCCTCGATGGCTTCTTTGATAGGGTCGGGAGTCTCGACGGAAGCTTCCTCGGAAACGGAAGTCTCGGAAGCAGGTGTTTCGGAAACAGATACATCGGATGCCGAAGCGGTCTTGCCGCAGGCACACATTAAGGAAAGAGTCAGTACGCAGGCTGACATCATAAGTATTCTTTTTCTCATAAATCAATCTCCTTTAAAAAGATACTTTCAATTTATCACAACAAAATCAATTCTCAAGGAGTTTTATGAAACGTGACAACAAGAGAGAAGTTTTTGGCAAAGAATGAATAATTTTAGGTGTTGTGCATTCTTTGGTGGCTACTGTGTTATAATAGCCCTGTATTTTTGAGAGTTCGGGGTATTAAGATGATTAAAGAATTAAATTCGGTTGAAGAATACAGAGATTTTTACCATGGGCTGTGCACGGACCCTTCTTTTTCCCAGCCCAATACCAAAGAAGACAAGGTTGACGAGCGGTTCAAAAAGGCCCTTGAAAAGGATGACAGAAGAGTGGTTGCTACCTTTGAAAACGGCGAGATTACGGGAATTTATGACCTTTTGACACTGTTTGACGACGATTACATCGAGGTGCTGGAAGCCTATTCGAGAGAAAGAAGCTCTTACGAGGAACTGTTTGAGTATCTGGGCCAAAACTTTAAGGGCTATCGCGTGGACTTTATCATAAACCCGCAGAACAGTGCGGCCAAAGAAGCACTTGTGGCAAAGGGCGCCAGATTTGATGACGAGCAGCAGAAGATGGTGCTTAAAAATCCCACGCCCGGAGTGGACATGAGCGGAACGCGGATTCTTTCGGAGGAATATGTTAAGGACTACTTAAGCATTCACACCGTTACCGGTTACTGGACCGGAGAGCGCGTGATTGAGGACAAGGACGGATTTGCACCCATAATTGCCCTGTGCGACGGTAAATTGGTGGGGTATCTCGACCTTTCCACCGACTGCGAGATTAATGAGCCTTACGATGTGCTGGTGCTTGAGGAGTACAGGCGCAGGGGATTCGGCAAGAAGCTTCTGGCCAGGGCAATCGAGATTAACAAGCCCAAGGGAATGGTGCTCTCGGTTGTGGTGGACAACATTCCTGCCTTAAGGCTCTACGAATCCATGGGCTTTGAAAAAGAAGAAGGACAGAACAGCGTTTTTGCATCGATAACGGTTTAGGGGGACGGCCATGTTTAACAAAGAAGAAATCAGACGTTTTTTTGAAGAAAACGAATACGGCAAGTGGAGAAGCGGAGAGAAGGTAAGCTACGAAATCCCTGAGGAGGGAACCGTTGAGCCCCTTGTGTTCTTTGGGCAGGAGGTGCCGGGTCGGCCGGTTCGTATATTTGTGGACGAAGTTTCTTTTACCGTGAGAGTGTTGCTGCCTTACGAGGATTCGCCTCATGGGGAGGGACATCCTTTCTTTATATGCATGCATCCCATCCAGCCTGCGGAGATTGCGAGAAAAGCAGGCTATGGGCTGATTTTTATGAATTCGATTGAGATTGCATCCGATGATTACAAGCACGAGGGATGCTTCTATAAATTATATCCCTACACGGAAGATTCTCAGACGGGAGTACTGATGGCATGGGCCTGGGGCGCTTCCAAGGTGCTGGATGCAATAGAAAACGGTCTGGGTCGGGAACTGGGATTTGACCCCGGACTTGCCGCAGTTACGGGCGTTTCCAGATGGGGCAAGGCAACTGCGGTGTGCGGCGCCTTCGACCACAGATTTAAAATGGTGATTCCCACCTGCTCCGGCGCCGGCGGTCTGGCACTTTACGGAGTCAAATCTCAGGGCAAAACCTACGATTTAACGGAAGTAGGCGGCCCAGCCGACTACACTTACGGCGAAAACGAGCCTCTTTCCTGCCTGCAGTCCGATGCTGAGCGGGGATGGTTTAACGATAAATTTTTACAGTATAAAACCGAGGAAGAAATTCCCGTAAATCAGGAGATGCTGGCGGCGCTTGCCATGGACCCCGGTTCCTATTATTTTATTCTTTGTGCCGCGACAGGCGAAGACTGGGTCAACGCTCCCGCTATGTGGGAATGCTACAACCGCGCGCTTCCATATTACGAGGAAGCCGGCCTTTCAAGGCATTTTGCCATTCACGTCCACAAGGTGGGCCATGCGGTAATCGATGAAGACCTGGAACTGATTATCAGATATTTTGACAGCGACATCTTCTCGGACCGTCACGATTTTTTGTGCAAAAGCCAGAACCTGTACCTGTAATTTCTGAGGGAACAGGTCTATAATCGACAGAATTAAAGGAGATAAACAAAATGTTTTTTGTACCCGACAATACCGAAATCTGCGGCTTTTACGAGTGTGAAGCCTGCGGCGAGCGCTTTCTTTCCCTTCAGGTTGCACCGCGAATCATCTGCCCTTACTGCGGTGAAATCCCCGACATGGAAGTGGGCCCCGACGAAGAAATCCCGGTAGCCAAAGAAGACGCCATTCTCCTTCAGGTAGTGGAAGGCGCCGAAGAAGTTGAAAAAATGGACACCCTCCTTAGCCTTGCCGTAACCGGCGGGGATTTTGAATGGATTTAAATGTGGATGAAATTAAACATGGGCGGGCTAATATTTGGCTTGCGGACCTTTTCGACTCGTCGGCACTTAGCGGGTGTCCCTCAAGCCGCTTATGTGTCCGTTACGACAAAGAACAGAGTGCGAACGTGTCCGGAAGGCAAATATTAGCCCGCCCATGTTTGGGATACTCAATTCATTGAAAAATAAGTTAAAATAGATTACAATAAAATATCACCGCTTAAAGAGGCGACCATGGGAATTATTAAAGAGATTAAAGAAGAAATTCGCATAATTAAAGAACGCGACCCGGCCATGCATTGTGACTGGGAAGCTTTTTTGTACCCGAGTTTCAGGGTAATGCTCAGTTACAGAAGGGCTCACAGACTCTATTTGAAGGGGCATTATTTCAGGGCAAGATATATTTCACAGAAGGCTGCCCGCAAGACGGGTATCGAGATTCATCCCGGTGCTCAGATTGGAAAGGGTCTGTTTATCGACCACGGCAACGGGGTTATTATAGGCGAGACCACCATTATCGGTGATAACTGTACTCTTTATCAGGGAGTTACACTTGGCGGTACCGGCAAAGAACAGGGCAAGCGTCATCCTACCCTCGGCAATAACGTTATGGTCAGTGCCGGGGCCAAGGTTCTGGGTTCTTTTACCATCGGAGACAACTCAAAGATCGGTGCGGGTTCAGTGGTGCTTGAAGAGGTGCCTCCGAATTCCACTGTTGTGGGTGTTCCCGGGCGTGTGGTTAAGCGTAACGATGTGGCTCTTCCTCAGGATGAACTCAATCAGACCGACCTTCCGGACCCTGTTCGCGAGGACATTGCAAATCTTCAGATGGCCAATACCGAGCTTATCAACCGTGTGCTTGACCTTGAGGAAAAAATAAAGGAGCTTAGCAAAAAGTAAATGGGCGAAAACCTTTATTTGTACAAAGAAATAAAAGAACAATACAATCTTCCGGACATTAATCCGGCGGAGCTTGCACCCCTGATTTTGGCTCATATCGGGGATGCCATATATGAAGTGGTCATAAGGACCGTGACTCTTTCCAAGGGCAACCGCCCTATTGAAAAGGTTCACAAAGAAGCCATTTCCTATGTTAATGCCAAGGCTCAGGCAGAAGCTGCCGACACCCTTCTTCCTCTTCTTACGGAAGAAGAAACCGACATCTACAAGCGCGGCCGCAACGCCAAAGCCTACACCAAAGCCAAAAACGCCTCTATCGGCGACTATCGCAAGGCTACCGGTTTTGAGGCACTTATGGGCTACCTTTATTTAAAGGGCGAGACAGACAGAATGCTTGAACTGATTCAGGCTGGAGTATTACAGGAGCAACAATGAACAACGAATCTATGATAGAAGGCAGAAATGCCGTACTTGAGGCCTTCAGATCCGGCAAGACCGTGGACAGACTCTATGTCCTCGACGGCTGCCAGGACGGCCCGGTTCTCACTATCAAACGTGAGGCCAAAAAACAGGACACCATCATTAAATATGTGGACAAGGACCGCCTCGACCAGATGTCGCAGACCGGCCACCATCAGGGAGTTATAGCCGTAAGCGCGGCCTATGATTATTCCGAGATGGAAGACATATTTGCCAATGCCGAGAAAAAGGGCGAAGCACCCTTCATCATCATTCTTGACGGAATCGAAGACCCCCACAACCTTGGCGCCATCATAAGAACAGCCAATCTCGTGGGAGCTCACGGAGTCATAATCCCCAAGAACCGTGCGGTAGGCTTAACCGCCACCGTTGCCCGCACATCCGCAGGCGCACTCAATTACACACCTGTGGTGAAGGTTACCAACCTTTCCAAGACCATCGAAGAGTTAAAAGAAAGAGGCCTCTGGTTTGTCTGCGCCGACATGGAAGGCGAAGTCATGTACGACCTTAACTTAACCGGTCCCATCGGCCTTGTTATCGGCAACGAAGGCGAAGGCGTATCAAGACTGGTTCGTGAAAAATGTGACTTTGTGGCCAAGATTCCCATGAAGGGCGACATCGACTCACTTAACGCATCCGTAGCGATGGGAGTATTAAGCTTTGAGATTGCAAGACAAAGACTTAAAAAATAAATACGCCGACACCTCCGACGAAGAACTGATTCTTCGCATAAGAGAAGGGGAGCCCGGCATCATCGAGTATATTTTGGACAAATACAAGAATCTGGTGCGCTCAAAGGCCAAATCCATGTACATCCTCGGCGCAGATGCCGAAGACCTCATTCAGGAAGGCATGATAGGCCTTTTCAAAGCCGTAAGGGACTACGATGCGGGAAGAGACGCCAGCTTTCTTACTTTTGCCGATCTCTGTGTATCGCGACAGATGTATACGGCGGTGACGGCTTCGGGGCGCAAGAAGCACATGCCTCTTAACACCTACATTTCTCTTAGCCGCACCTACGAATCCGGGGGCGAGGAGAGCGAAAAAAGCCTCGGCGACACCCTCACAAACGGAGACGACAATCCCGAGTCCATATTGATAGACAGAGAGAATGTGGAGGATATCGAGCACTTCATCGATTCGGAACTGTCTGATTTTGAAAGAGAAGCGGTGGAGCTTCACTTAACCGGCATGGGCTATTCGCAGATAGCGAAGGTCTTAGGTCGTGACGAAAAATCCACCGACAATGCCCTTACCCGTGCCAAGGGCAAGATAAAGAAAAAACTTGAGGAGAGGAACAAAAAATGAACACATTCTGGGAAGTAGTGGAAAAGATAGTTAATTTTATCAGCGAGCTTATTACAGGCAGCGTTAAAAAGGGCAACGATGTCAGGGATACACTTGAAATCAAGTCAGAGATAAAGACCTGCGAGGGCCTTATTAACCGCTCCTACATGGCTATCGGCAGAAAGTATTACGAGATGCACAAAGACGGTGACTTCGATCCCGAATTTGACAAACAGTTCAAAGAAATCACCAATGCCAAAAGAGCAATAGGCGAGCTTGAGGACGCCATCGAAGATATAAAGAACAGCTGATTATCAATATTTCTAGTTTGAGAAAACAAAAAGAAGCAGCGACCGACTGCTTCTTTTCGCGGCCCATAGGACCATAGAAGGATATGTTGTTATGACGCTGATATTACTGTTGCGCACTAATATCAACTCTGCTAATATATTAGCACATCATAACACTGTAGTGCAAATGTTATCTGTCTCACTTTTGTCATAATATCACGCGGAGGATTTTTAAAAACCAATGAAAAGAGATATTATTACAACCCGCTCAGATAAATCACAGATATTTGATTACAATAATCCCCTGTTTTACTGTTTCAGAGACCGCCACTTCATTTCTCCCGGCATTACTCAGTACATTCCGGAGCACTGGCATGAAGACATAGAGTATTTCTATGTTCTGGACGGCTGTATTGAGTTTATGGTTAACGGTAAACAGCTTCATATCGAAAAGGGCGAAGGCATATGCGTTAACTCCAAACGGGTACATTCCAACTGGTCCAATAAAGGCAGTTACTGTGAGTTTTTGTGCCTTATTATCCATCCTTCCTACATGTGCGCATCCAATTATATCGAGCAGCGCTATGTGGCGCCGATTCTTTCTTTTGGGTCCAAGGATTATTTTATTTTGAAAAAAGGAGACTGGACCGAGAAGATTATCGATGAGCTTTTGAACCTTTTTGACGAGAACAAGGACCCCAAAACCTTAGAACTTGAGATTATCGAGGCTTCTTTTAAGTGTTTGAGGCTCATGCACGAGAACATTGATTTTTCCACGGCTATTCAGCCGGCTCCCATTCACGCTTCCACTTTCAGAAGCATGATGTCCTTTATACAGGACCGCTATATGGACAAGATTTCTTTGGAGGATATAGCTTCTTCGGGTAACGTGGGCAAGACTCTTTGCGCCAAGATTTTTAAGAGATATGTGGCCAAGACTCCCGGCGATTACCTCATTTCTTATCGTATTACCAAAAGCATGGAACTCCTTACGGGCACGGATTTAAGCGTGACCGATATAGCCTTCCGCACGGGCTTTACCAGCGGAAGCCACTATACCAAGACTTTCAGGGAAATGGTAGGATGTACTCCCACCGAGTATCGCAACACCAATCCCGGAATCGGAGCTTACGCTCAGCATTACGAGCATGCAATCTAAAAAAGGTGTATTTAAACTAATGGACGCAGAAACAAGAAACAATCCCCTTGGCTTTAAGCCGGTGGGACAGCTTTTAAGACAGTTTGCCATCCCCAGCATCATAGCTATGCTGGTGGGCGCACTTTACAATATCGTAGACCAGTTCTTTATCGGACGCAGCGTAGGAGAACTCGGCAATGCCGCTACCAACATAGCCTTTCCTTTTTCCATCTCCTGTGTATCTCTTGCGTTACTCTTCGGTATAGGCGGCGCTTCGGCCTTCAACCTTACCATGGGCGAGGGCGACAGGGAAAAGGCTCCTTACTATATCGGTAACTCGGTTTCAATGATTCTTATCCTCGGAACAATCCTTGCGGTTGTGGCAGAGGTATTTTTACATCCCCTTTTAAACTTTTTCGGCTCTCCCGCAGACGTGTTTCCCCTTGCGGCGGAATATACCCGTATTACGGCCATAGGCTTCCCTATGCTGATACTGCAGGGTGGCGGAGCCCATCTGGTAAGAGCCGACGGTTCACCCAGATACTCCATGATGTGCAACCTTGTGGGTGCCATAATCAACACCATTCTTGATGCACTTTTTGTCTTTGGCTTCGGCTGGGGCATGAAGGGTGCGGCCATTGCCACCATTATCGGCCAGTACATTTCCGCGGCCATGGTAATTTGGTACCTTTGCAGATACAAGACCGTTAAGCTTAAACTTAAGCATTTTGTGCCGAGGTTTTCCTACTTTGGCAGAAGCGCATCACTGGGTACGGCTTCTTTCTTTAACCAGATAGCCATGATGGTGGTGCAGATAGTACTTAACAATTCCCTTAAGTATTACGGTGCAAGAAGCGTGTACGGAGAATCCATTCCCATTGCCTGCGTGGGTATCATATCCAAGGTCGGCATGATGTTTTTTTCCTTTATAATCGGTATTTCCCAGGGACTTCAGCCTATTATCAGCTTTAACTACGGAGCCAAACAGTTTAAGCGTGTTAAGGATGCACTGATGCTGGCTCTTAAGATAGGACTGATACTGTCAATCGGAGCGTTTCTGGTGTTCCAGATATTCCCTCTTCAGATTATTAAGATTTTCGGCGAGGGAAGCCGGGAGTATTTTGACTTTGCGGTTAAGTACTTCAGGATTTATTTCTTCTTTATCTTTTTAAACTTTGTGCAGCCCATAGTGTCCAATTTCTTTACCGCTACGGGCCGCCCTCAGAGGGGTATGTTTTTGTCCCTCACCAGACAGATTTTATTTTTACTGCCTTTGCTTATAATTTTACCCCGCTTTTTCGGAATAGATGGTATAATCTATTCGGGTCCCATTGCGGACGGCGTTGCGGTGGCCACTACCATTGTGATGGCAGTTATTGAACTTAAAAATCCTCGTTACAGGGAGACAGGCGTTGAATAGTATTTCCGCGTTCTTAAACAACACAATATTGATATGTGCTATCCTTGGCTGGCTCACGGCTCAGATAGTCAAGACCGTTTTGTATGCGGTGACCTCCAAGAGCTTTCGCGGCGAGAGACTCTTCGGAGCGGGAGGCATGCCGAGCTCACATTCCGCTACGGTCTGCGCCCTGACTTCTTCGGCTCTTATGATTTACGGAGTGGGAAGTTTTGAGTTTGCGATTTGCGTAATAGTTGCCTTCATCACCATGTACGATGCCATGGGCGTAAGACGTGAGACCGGCAATCAGGCGAAGGTCTTAAACGACATGATGGAATCCTTCAAGCGTCTCTCCGATGAAGAAATGAGTGATGACGAGAAGTTAAAAGAATTAATAGGACACACACCCTTGCAGGTGGCTGTGGGAGCTCTCCTCGGAGTGCTTATAGCAGTTTTGATGTGCCATATAAGAGGTTATGTATAAAGAAAACCGTTGGGGAAATTCCTCAACGGTTTTGTTGTTCTTATTTTGCCGCCTGACAGATGATATCTATACATCTTTCGTAGCCCAAGGCTCCGGTATCAAGCATCAGATTGTAGTTTTTGTAGTCCCCCCATTTCTGGTAGGTGAAATATGTGTAGTAGGAGTGCCTGTCGTGATCGGTTCTTCTGATAGCCTTACGGATAAGGGCTTCGTCGGTGGTGCCCAAGAGCTCGCCCACTCTCTTGATACGGGAATCCGCATCCGCATAAAGAAAGACGTTCAAGGTCTCAAGTCCGGCTTCTTTTAACACTATGTCGGCACAACGGCCCAAGATTACGCAGGGGCCTTTCTTGGCAATGTCGATGATGACGCTTTTTTCGGCCTCAAAGATTGAATCCTTTTGGTCGTAGGAAATGGGCGTTATGGCACGGATAATGGACTCTGCGACAGAAATCTCTTCACCCTTGCTGGCGATAAGATTCTCGTCGATACCGCTTTCACGGGCTACACCCGCGATTATGTCTTTGTCGTAGAACTCGATGTTAAGGCGTTTTGCCACCTCAGTACCGATTGAGTGACCGCCGGCGCCGTATTCGCGGCTTAAAGTGATGATTTTCATAGGCACGCTCCAGTGTTCTTTTTCTTAAATTGTACACACTTACGAGAGATTATTCAATAATATTCACATAACTTAAGAGGCAAAAGAAAAACCCCGGCTCAATCCGCTTAGTGTGCGATATTGTTACAATAAAGGAAGATTTTTATGTATCCTTTAACACCTGTTTTGCTACAATCACATTATACGGGATGAGAGTGGTTTGAATGAGGAGAATGAGAAGTGGCAAAAAACGAATCCAAGGAACAAAAGAATAAGTTCCCCGTATCCAAGCTTAAGTGGCTCTGGATGAATATGAAGGGAACGAGGGCCATGTTTGTTCTGGCTCTTTTCGGTACGGTGGTTTATAACGTTATGCAGTTAACCGTACCGTTTTTTTCGTCCAAAATTGTGGACGAATATTTGCAGGGGGAGAATGCGGCTTACAACCGTGCCAATAACATGCATGGTTTTTACGTGCTTCTGGCCTGCATGATAGGGTTTACGGTTTTCAGAGTCATAGTGGTATATCTTGACTGTATGGCCTATGAGCATTCGTCTCAGAAAGCCCTGTATCGCATCAGAAATTCACTTTATGACAAGATACAGAGACAGGACATGAAGTTTTATTCCACTTACAGAACCGGCGATTTAATGACAAGAGTTACCGGTGACCTTGATGCCTGCAGACATATGATTGCGTGGGTAATCCGTAATATTATTGAATCCTTTGTGCTTTATTTTTCAACGGCGATTTACCTTTGCATCATTAACTGGAAGCTGGCTCTGTCGGTACTTATTATTTCGCCCTTTATCTTTATCATCATCGTGAAGTTTCGTAAGAAAGTGGGGCCCATGCACAGAGAGCTTCGTGAGAAACTTGCCGGCATGAACACCTACGCTCAGGAGAACATCTCCGGTAACCGCGTGGTTAAGGCTTTCGCAAGAGAAGATTACGAAATAGACAAGTTCGATACGTCCAACGTTGATTACAGAGATACCAATAAGCGTACCCAGATGATATGGATTAAGTTCTATCCCTTCATCGAAGGTCTTGCCAATATGTTAAGCCTTGTGCTCATACTGGTGGGCGGCATTTTCCTTATCAACCATGAACTTACCATGGGTGAGTATGTTGCTTTCTCGGGCCTTATGTGGGCCATTGCGAACCCCATGCGTAACCTTGGCAACATCATGAACGAGTTCCAGCGTTTCGACGCGGCTTCCAATAAAGTCATGGAGATTTATTTCTCCGAACCCGTTATCGTGGACAAAGAAGACTCCATTGCCCATCCCGGTCCCTTTAAGGGCAAGGTTGAGTTTAAGCACGTTTCCTTCAAATACGATGACGGCAAGCTTCCGGTGCTTAAGGACATTTCTTTTGTTGCAGAGCCCAGTCAGACGGTTGCCATCATGGGTGAGACGGGCTGCGGTAAGACTTCCCTTATCAACATGATTCCCCGCTTCTATGAGCCTATTGAGGGCGAAGTTCTGGTGGATGATGTAAGTGTGGACAAATATAAACTTACGGATTTACGAAAGCATATAGGTCTTGCTACACAGGACGTTTTGTTATATTCGGATACAATTGAAGGCAATATCGCATACGGTGTTACGGGCCTTACAGCCGAGCAGGTGGTTAAGTTCGCCCGTTACTCGGCGGCCAGCGAGTTTATCGCCAAGATGCCCGAGGGCTACGACACCATTGTGGGCGAGAGAGGCGTAGGTCTCTCCGGCGGACAGAAGCAGAGAATTTCCCTTGCCAGAGCGCTTGCCATTGAACCTTCGATACTGATACTTGACGATACCACCTCCGCAGTGGACATGGAAACGGAAAAAGAAATCCAGCACAGCTTAAGAGAACTGGATTTCCCCTGCACCAAGATTATTATTGCGCAGCGTATTTCCACCACCAAAGCGGCGGACAAGATTTTGGTACTACAGGACGGTCGCATTACCGAGGAAGGTTCCCACGAGGAACTCATAGCCAAAGGCGGCTACTATGCAGAGCTTGTTAAGCTCCAGACGGGAGGTGAGGCATAATGGCAACTAAGCGTAATACTTACAGAGTCGATGAAGCCTACGAAGAGGAGTTTAATATCAAGCATATTCTCCTTGCTTCCAAATACATCAAGAAATATTTAAAGCGCATGATAGCTGCGATTGTGTTAAGTGCTATCGGCGGAGCTACTGCATTGCTTGCTCCCATGATTACCAAGAAAGCGCTGGATGAAGCGGTACCCAACAGAGACGTTCATGAGCTGATAGTGCTTGTCAGCCTTTTGGCCGGAGTTTTTGTGGTAAGTATTCTTTTTACCACCTTGCGTTCACGGGTAATGGTCAATGTCAGCCAGAATATTATTTACGATATCAGACGCGACCTTTTTGCTCACCTGCAAAAGCTTTCTTTCCAGTATTACGATGACAGGCCTCACGGCAAGATTCTTATAAGAGTCGTTAACTATGTAAACTCCGTATCGGATATGCTTTCCAACGGTCTTATCAACGTAATACTCGAATGTATTAACCTTGTTATTATCGTGGCATATATGTTTGCAGTGAATGTGAGACTGTCACTGGTTGTTTTGTGCGGCGTGCCCATTCTGGCCATATTCATGTTCTGGATTAAGGGCAAGCAACGTAAAGCATGGAGAGCGGTTTCCAATAAAAACTCCAACCTAAATGCTTATCTTCAGGAGAACATTGTAGGTGCAAGAATCACACAGATTTTCGCAAGAGAAGATGAAAACGCCGAAATATTCGCAGGCTTATCCAACGACTGTCGACACACCTGGATGGAGGCTGTACGCTGGACCAACCTTGTATGGCCGGGTATCGATACCATATCGGTTCTGGTAAGAGGTGCAATTTTCTTTTTCGGTATCGCAGTCTTCTTACAGACAGGCAATTCAGCAGGCATTACGGTCGGTACCATCGTAGCGATTTCGGGTTACGCCAGCCGTTTCTGGCAGCCCATAATGAACCTTGGTAACATCTTTAACAACTTCATCAACAACATGGCTTATCTTGAGAGAATCTTTGAGACCATGGACGAGCCCGTAACCGTTGATGATGCGGAAGGCGCTACCGAGATGCCTCCTATCAAGGGTGAAGTTACCTTTGAAGACGTCCATTTCAGCTACGAAGAGGGCAAAGAAGTTCTTCATAATGTTTCTTTTACCGTTAAGGCAGGAGAGAGCGTTGCGCTTGTAGGACCTACCGGCGCAGGCAAGAGTACCATAGTTAACCTCGTGTCCCGTTTCTACAATGTGGACAGCGGACGAGTACTGATAGACGGAATAGATATTTCCAAGGTGACTCTTAAGAGTCTTCGCTCCCAGATGGGTATCATGCTTCAGGACAGCTTTATTTTCTCGGGCACCATAGAGGACAATATCCGTTACGGTAAGCTTAATGCCACCTTCTCGGAGATAGACAAGGCCAGCACCACTGTTTGCGCAGCTCCTTTCATAGACAGAATGGCCGACGGCTACGCGACCGAGGTCAAAGAACGCGGCTCTTTATTGAGCCAGGGTCAGAAGCAGCTGATTTCTTTTGCCAGAACCCTACTGTCGGATCCTGCAATACTGGTGCTTGACGAGGCTACCTCCAGCATCGACGTTCAGACTGAAAAAGCCCTCCAGCAGGGGCTTAACGCAATGCTTAAGGGACGTACCTCCTTCATAATTGCCCACAGACTGTCGACCATCCGTAACTGTGACAAGATTATGTACATAGACGACGGCGGCATCGTAGAGTGCGGCAATCACGAAGAATTAATGGCCAAAAAAGGATACTATTATAAATTATATACTGCGCAGATGGACGACATCGCGTAATACGCAGTATTGGGGGTGAAAAGCCGGGCTTCGCAAAATGTGAGGCTTGGCTTTTCTTGTTGTATAAGATACAATGTGATAGGAATTAATTATGGGAGGTATATTTATGAAATGTAATGTATGCGGCGCTGAAATAGATGAAGGCACCGTAACCTGTCCTTATTGCGGCTGTGCTCCGGAGGGAGACGGAAGAAAGACTACGGTTTACAGCAGCACGGAGGCAGGAAATGCGGACGCAGGGTCAACGGATTCTACTTCTTTTTCTGAAGGGTATGAAGGTGTGTCAGAACCGGCTGTGGGTCTTAAGTGGGCCAATTTCCTCGGATACTTTGCACTTTGGATGGGCGCTTTGGTAAATGTGGCCATGTCATATGAAATCCTTTCCGGCGACCATTATAATAACGGTTTCACTACTGCGGAGATGATCTATGATTTTTACGGCAAGGGCTTAAAATATGCAGACATTTTTTACGGAGCATGCCTCCTGATTGCTGCATTGCTGGCTGTTATCGGCGCTATGTCCATACTTAAATTCAAGGCATCTGCCGTTAAACTTATTCCCGGGATTTACCTGTACAATACAGTTGTGGTGACCGTATATTGTGCACTTGCTACCGGTATTACAGGGGTAAATTATTTTTCACTGAGTCAGGTTTTAGTTATCATTTTCAGTGTAATAATGTTCTGTGTAAACCTTGGTTACTTCAATAAACGCAGACACATTTTTGTATATTAGTATTGATAATCCGGGGACTATTGGAATATTCCCCATTATAAGAAGGAGAATGGTTATGAGGTGTTTAAAATGTGGTACAGTCATTTCTGATGGTGGCTCGGTTTGCCCCCACTGCGGCGCAGACATGAGTGTTAAGGATACCGAAGAAGTATCGGAGGCTGTGCAGGAGGAAACTGTGCAGGAGAACTCTTCCGGCGGCATTGACTTAAGCTCGATTCCGGGGCAGACTTCGATGGTGGGATTTAAGAAGAAGGATGATAAAGAAAAGTTACTTGAATCGCTTGGCAAACTTGCGTTGTATTCAGCTATATTATCCGCCGTTTTCAACTTTAAGACTGCTTACGATTTTTTAAGCGGAATGGATTATCGCAGACTGGGTTCATCTCCTGAGGAGGTCTATTCCAAATTCGGACCGGCACTTAAGTATTTGGATATGTCTACGGGAATAATGCTTGTACTTCTTGGCTGCCTTTGCATCTGGGGAGCCATAGCCATTAAGAAGAGGAAAAAATATGCATGTGTTCTTGTCTGCAGCACATTTGCGGTTTCATCAATAATGAGCCTTATTTACAATTTGCTGGTAATGCAGATGTGGGGAGCTCCCTTTGATAAGACATTGCTTTTCAGACTGGTAATTAAAGGATTATGGCTTGCAGCATACATTTATTATTTCAAATATTTTAAGCATGAGTATGTGAATTAAAACATAATCGGAGAGGAACGTCGGATGTGGCGTTCCTCTTTCTTTTGCGGTAAATGAGTAATTAATTATTTTTTTATAATTACTATGTTGCAATATAGAATAGCCTGTGATACAATGCAGTTAATCGCGATAGAAGTATAGCAAAAGAAAGGAGAGTACAGTGAACGCACAATTCAAAAAAGGGGCATTGGAATTATGTGTGCTGACGATGCTTGCCGACAAGGATCGTTACGGGTATGAGCTTACGGATGAAATATCCGCCAGGATGGAGATAGCTACCGGCACATTGTATCTGGTGCTTAAGAGACTTAAAGATGACAATCTGGTGACCACCTACCTTCAGGAATCCGAGAACGGACCTGCGAGAAAGTATTATCACCTTTCCGACGAAGGCAGAAAGTACCAGGAAGATTTGAAAAAAGAATGGGTTCAGTTTGTAAAAGCAATTGATGAAATAATAGGAGGACGGTATGAATAAACAGGAGTATATGTATAATCTCTTCGAGGCATTAAGACCCTTCGATGAGGATGTGAGAAACGAAATTATCAGTGATTACGAAGAGCACTTCGCAGACGGACTTGCATGCGGCAAGACCGAGGAGCAGATTGTGGAGGAGCTTGGCCCCATAGATGAACTTATCTCAGAGCTTAAGGATTTAAAGGGCAAGAAAAAGAAAGGCTTCGACTTTGATTCCATGGACATTTCCAAGGCTGCCGACAATCTTGTTAAGGGTATCGCGGGTCTGGTAGGTTCTTTTGCCGGCACCGTTACCAAGGGCGCCGAGAAGATGGGCGAGAGCTTCTCAGAGGGCGTTGACGGATTTGCGGATTCTTTTACCAAGACCGTTACCAACGCAGCTGAGAAGGTTTATAACAAAGGCAGCGAATTTGCCAAGGACATAAGCGACAGCTACAAGGCTACCAGAAATACTGAGTCCGATACCACAGATGCCACCACCGACGAGGCTAACGGAAGCTCCGACGACTGTACTGAAATCGTGGTTGAAGGTGATTGCGCCAATATTTACGTAACCGCTTCACCCGACAACGTTGCAAGAATCAATTATGCCAACCACGGCACTGCCAATCAGCAGCTTGCATACGCCTTCGAGTGCTACCAGAAGGGCGCGACTCTTTACGGTACAGCCAAAAGAAAGTCCTTCGGCATTACCAATTTCTTTAAGACCCTTACAAGCCCCAGAATCGACTTGACCGTCGAGGTTCCGAGAGACTTTAAGGCAGTTACCTTCAAGACTGCTTCCGGCGAAATAAAGATTACCGGCATCAGCGCAAGAAAGGCTGTTATAAGTGATGTAAGCGGCAGCATTGATATGCGCAGCTGCGGTTTTGAGACACTTAAGATTAACAACATCAGCGGTCATGTTACCGTGGACGGCGTCAACAGTGATGATATCGTGGCTGAGACCATCAGCGGCGGCATCAATGTGGCAGCAGCCGTAGCAGGTTTAAGAACCGTTACCACCAGCGGACGAATCAACATACTTACCAGAAATGCTGAAAAGGTGGATGCGGCTACGGTTTCCGGCAGCATCGATATGAAGCTTGACGGATGCTCAGGCATAAGCGCCAACGTTTCCTCCGTAAGCGGAAGAATAGACCTTGCATGCGGCGAGTCCGTAGTAAGAGGCACCAAGAGCGGCAAGTTCACTCTCGGAAACGGCAGCACCGCCGTTAAGGCTTCATCCGTGTCGGGTTCCATCAGCGTGGAAGGCAGATAATTACGACTAATGCAACTAAAAAGGCACTGTTCTATCGAAAGAAGGACAGTGCCTTTAATTTGTGCTTGCAAGATTGTGATAAAAGAAAATCTCCTTGACAGAAGAAATAGCAATAGTATAATATATGCATATAAAATGGAAGGAGAAAGATATTATATGAAAAGAATAGTAGCAATTGTATGCGCTTTTGCAATACTTATGTTCGGGACGAATAGTTACGCAGAAGAGAAGATGTATTCATCTAAAGAAGTTGAAGACATTATCAGTGAAGCTTGCACTGATAATAATATCGAATTCAGCTATGTATATGTAGAGCCAGAGAAAGTGTTTGCTCAGCGAGAAGTGGACGACATGATAGCTAATTTGTTGGCGGGGACTGATAATACTATCTTCCCTATTATGGTTCCGGTGAACAACATGTTAGTAAAGAATAAGTTACAAAGCAGTATATATGCGCCAAATTATATGGAGAGACATATTCATTTTACGGATGAAAAGTATATTACAAATGATATGTATTCAGGAGCTACAATTGGTATTGAAATGGATACGACTGTGAATTTGGGTTCGAACACTTTTGTCAGCGTTGACAGTTTGTCCTCTAGGCCATATGGATACAATTTGAACTTTGTCAGTTGGAATCAGATTAGTGCAGACTATTCATTTTCAAGTGATTATAAAACAGTAAATGTTACTATTAAAGGAACGCTTTATACGGCTATGAAAGTTTCCAACCAGGCTACGGTTGGGTTGTTCAAAGATCACACTATAACAACAAGTGCATCGCTTAATTAATGGGAGGTCACACGGATGAGCGGTTTACCTATTTCACATTTATTGCTTATTATATGGGGAGCTATAGGAGATATAGCAGCGGTTCTGTTTCATATATCACTTACGATAGCTGCTATAGTATACATAAAAAACAGTAAAAAGCGTTAAACGTTATACTGTTTATCAAATATTCTTTATGGGACTTAAACTAAAAGAGCCTTATATCATTTTGATTAGGGCTCTTTTTTGTATTCTCGGCCATATCAAAAAGCGTTCTTTTCATTACGGGATGACTGTTATATTTATTAAATTGTTGTATACTGTAATTGTTGGAGGGTTATAATATGAACAGTGAAAGTTCCAAAAAAGTACGAGGCTTCTGGGGCTTTGTATGGTGCCTCGGAATTGCGGGCCAGTTATGCTGGAATATGGAGAATCAGTGGTTTAATACCTTTGTGTACGAAAAGATTGCCAAAGATCCCACGATTATCTCCTGGATGGTAGCGATTTCCGCTGCCGCCACCACCGTTTCCACATTTGTTACGGGAACGGCCACCGACAGGCGTGGACGCAGAAGATTCGCTGTTTCAATCGGTTACATTCTGTGGGGCATATTCACCATATTGTTTGGCACCACCGAATTCATTATGAAGGGTGCTTCGAATACATCGACGCTTCTTATGACAGCGGGGGTTGCGGCGGTTGCTGCGGATGCGATTATGAGTTTCTTTGGCTCCATGGGCAATGATTCGGGCTTCAATGCCTGGATGAACGACCATATGAATGATACCAATCGCGGCCAGATCGGTGCGGCCTTGGCCACCCAGCCCATTATCGGCACCATTGTGGGTACGGTTGCGGGCGGCATACTTATCGGCAGTGAGAACAATTATATGCGCCTCTTCGTGGTAATGGGTGTGTTTGTAATCGGCTGCGGCATCATTTCCCTTATAGGACTTAAGGATGCTCCCGATTTAAAGCCTCATCGTGAAGGCAGTTTCTTTAAACAGTTTGCCTCCGTCTTTAACTTTAAGAAATATTTTGAGTTAAAAGAACTGGTGTGGGTCAACCTTACCCTTGCGGCATATTTTATAGCTTTTAACATGTACTTTACCCATATCGGTAATTATATGATATATTATCTTGGGTTTACCGCAGATCTGATGGGTGTTATGGAGGGAATCGGACTGTCCCTTGCGATGCTCCTTGTTTTTCCCGCTACCAGGCTTATCAATGCGGGCAAACATGTGCCTATAGCCTTTATTTCCGTGGTATTCAACATTGTGGGGCTTTTGGTGCTCGGTTTCTTTGTACGACCGGACAATGTGAATACGGAGTCGATTTTTAACCCTGTGATGCTTATAGGTGTGTTCTTAATCGGCGTGGGATATGTGGTCTTTTTGCAGACCGTATCCGTCTGGGCCAAGGGCCTTTATCCCAAGGAAGCAAAGGGTCAGTTTGAGGGCATCAGAATCCTGTTCTTTGTACTGATTCCCATGGTGGTGGCGCCTCTTATTGCTACCCCCATCATTAAAAAGAACGGTGAAATAACCAATGAGTTTGGCTTAACGGAATATCTTCCTACGGAAGTTTTGTTCCTGGTGGGTGCGGGTGTGTCACTTATCGTCTTCTTGCCTCTTATCATGGCGGCAAGATACAGCAAAAAAGGAAGCAGACAATGATAGGTCACTACATCGCCAATTTTATAATGCTCTCGCCCAAGGTTCCTGCTGAGGAAATCCTGAGGGTTGACAGGGAGAGGGGCTTCGGAGAGGCAATCGACGACTACTTTAACAAGTGGGACAAGACTCCTTTTTCCATTAACAGCGATGATGCGGTAATCCGAGGCGAGTATATTCTTAATCCTCACGGAGGCGACAACCCCAATAAGGTTGTGATTATAGCCCACGGCATTACGGCGGCCAAAGAAGCCGATATTAAATACGCCAAGCTTTTCTATGACCTTGGATATAATATAATTATTTTCGACGAGCGCTATTTCGGCACTTCCATGGCCAAATACTGCACCCTGGGCATGAAAGAAGCGGAAGATATAAAGATTCTTTGCGATTACGCCAAGGAACTCTTCGGGCAGGACTGTATTCTGGGGCTTCACGGTGAATCCATGGGCGGAGCAAGCGTATTAAGGATGTTAGATACCTACAAGCCTGATTTTGTGGTGGCGGACTGTCCTTTCTCGGATCTTGAACTTCTCATAAAAGAAGTGGCTGCAAAACGGGCCGGCCTCATAGGCACAGCTGCCAGTTATTCCGCAAGGCTTATAGGGTATCTCCGCTACAAATACGACTATTTCAAGGTTAAGCCCATTGATTCCGTTAAGACTGCGGATGTGCCCATATGTTTTATGCACGGGTCCGAGGATGCTCTTATTTCGCCGACTCACAGCGCTTCAATGTATGAGCTGTGCTTAAATCCTTTGAGCGAGCTTCACATGTTCAAGGCGGACCATGCCATGTCCTTTGCCAGCGACATGAAACGGTACCAAAGCATAATAAAAGAATTTGTAAATAAAGTTGAGAATGCCCGTAATAAGGGGGCATAAGAAACTTTGGAGGATGGTATATGAATTTAGACGACTTTTTAAAAAAACTGCAGGAAGTGGGGACCAACGCAGGACTTAAGATAATGCTTGCGCTGGTAATCCTGTTTGTGGGCATCAAGCTTTCCAAATGGCTTATTAAGCTTTTGCAGAATGGCAAAGCCTTCAACAAGATAGAAAAAGGCGCCAGAAGTTTTATCACAAGCTTCATAAGAATAGCCCTTTATGCGCTTGTAATCGCTACCGCTGCCATGTGCTGCGGAGTTCCTTCAACCGCTTTTCTTACCATATTCACCTCTGCCGGCGTAGCCATCGGTCTTGCTCTTCAGGGCGGCCTTTCCAACTTTGCCGGGGGTCTCATGATTCTTTTCTTCAGACCCTTTAAGGTAGGCGACTTTATCGAAAGCGACGGCGCATCGGGCACCATTACGGAGATTACGGTTATCTACACTATAGTGACCACACCCGACAACAGAGTCATCACCATTCCCAACGGCAAGCTTACCAATGCCAACATCATCAACTATTCGTCCAAGAAGCAGCGCCGCGTGGAAATCATCGTTTCCGCATCCTACGACAGCGACACTGAATTTGTGAAGCAGACACTCCTTGAGGTGGCGGCGGGTACCAAGGGCGTTCTCGACGACCCGGCTCCCGTAGCGAGACTTAAAGAAATGTCAGCAAGCTCCATTGACTTTGTATACAGAGTCTGGTGCAAGACCCCCGATTACTGGGACGTATATTTTGACAGCATGGAACGGATAAAGAAGACCTTCGACGAGAAGGGCATTGAGATACCTTACAAGAAGGTGGATGTGAATATTATAAAAGAGTAAAAAGATAGCGACGGGTCGGGGAACCCGTCGCTGCTTCTTTTCCGTAGTCCGCACGCGACAGGCTATGGCTTGCCGCGTGTCTCCTAGGAGGAATGAAAAGGTATATGGGCGAAGTTATTTCGCTTTAGATTGTAAGTTAACTGTACCATTTAACACTTATGCAGTAAACAGAATTATAGTTCCACGATATATCATTAATTTCAAGTGAATGTTATAATTGAGTGCAGAGAGAATATTTTTGGAGATATTGTAATGGGCATTTCAATTGGAAAAGTAATCAAATACTGCAGAAACAGCATGGGACTTACACAAAGAGAACTTGCAACAGACCAGATTTCTGTCAGATATATAGGTAAAATTGAGAACGGAACGGCGAATATTACCGTTGATTTATTAACATACATATCAAGGCGCCTGGGAACCAACCTGTTTATTATGTATGGAAAGATGAACAGGTACGAAACGGTAGAGACCTATTCCGTTTGCCAGAAAATAAGCGATGCCATAGGAAGGCATGCCATTGATGAAATTCGTTCTTTTTGCAAAACCTACAGGAACGATCCCCATTTTATGGACGGAATGGAGAAAAAGGTATTGAAGTACGCCGAAGCCATTTTACTGTCCTCCGAGAACAAATTTGAGGCTGCCATCAATGTATTGGAGGAGGCTGTCGGTAAGTCTGATAACGTTGAGCACGGTATCCTGATTGAAAAAGAAGACATTTCAAGCGTTGAGTGTGCGCTGATTCTTTCGCATGCGGTCAACCTTTGCAGAATAGGTGATACAAAGTCGGGAACGGCTGAACTCGATAAACTGTATAAAATCGCAAAAGAAAAGGTGGACAGCGGACTTGCGGAGATTGAGGGTGACATGGACTTTTTCCTGGACATTACCTGCAGCTGCCTCTTTAATCTTTACGTTTTTTCGGAGAAGAGTGTTTTAAAAGAAACGGAAGAGCTGCTGGAAACCAGAAGACGGAGAGGGTCTTTGCATATGGTGTGCGAGCTTCTTTTGTGTAAAAGCGCTTTGCTTATGAATGAGGAAAAAAAGGAAGAGGCGGTCAAAACTTATTCAACGGCAAAGGCCATAGGCATTTTCTTCTATTCCGAGGAATATTTCGAAGAGAAGGCAGATTCTATTCTGAATATCAAGTCCGACCATAATCTTTTCAAAAGAACATAAAAATAGACTGCAAACGACATAAGCCGGTTGCAGTCTTATTTTTTACCCCTCAGTATTATTTCAGTATTATATCTGTAAACCTGATAAATTCATCTCCGGGCGGAATGGTGCTTCTCTGGGGGAAGGCATAGGATTGGCCGGTGGAAACAAACAGGGTAAGTATCAGTAACAAAACAGCAATGATATAATGTACGGATTTCTTCATCTTCTACCTCCCGTTAATCTTTTTTGGTAAGTCTAATTTTATTATTATTTCGGGCTTCTGTAAACAGAACTATAATTCCGTTTACAAGACCGATCGGATGCGGTTATCATTACAGTTGAGGGGAGATAATATCGAGGCGCTTAAAACGGAGCGGCAAAAGAAGTGGAAGAATCCTTAAAATCGAGAGTGGTAACAATTGTATTAATGCTGGCGTTGACCGCTATTATTGCGGCTTTGCTTTGCACGGAACTTACGGCGCAGAAACTCCCTAACATTAATATTGTTAAAGGTATTGTTGTTCAGTATGAGTTTCGGGCGGAAAAAGTAAATATCCCCGACATAAGAGACTTTTACGATTCATTACAGTACGATGAATGGGTTAAGACCAAAGAATATGACAAGAAATATGCGGCGGTCGGATATGTGAATTTCCTGCCTGAGGGCAGTAAAATGGAAATCCTAGGAAAAGACGACGGAGGAACGTATTTAAGAATCGGTAGCACGGTCTATCTGGCGCCGGCAAGAGTATATGATTATCTTACTTCTTTCGTGGGGAGTAATTAAATAAAGAGCCATCGGCATGCGTGCCGGTGGCTCCTTTGATTATCTGGAAGAATATATTTCTATTATGTTTAAGATAATTTCTACTGCTTTGTCCATTTTTTCCACGCTGCAGCATTCGTAGTTGCCGTGGTAGTTGCAGCCGCCGGTGCCAAGGTTGGGACAGGGGAGACCGTCGTAGGAGAGGCGGGCGCCGTCTGTGCCGCCGCGAACGGGTACGTCAACAGGGTTTAAGCCTGCCTTTTTGAGTGCCAGGCGGGCATTTTCGATAAGGTGCATGTGAGGCTTGATCTTCTCAAGCATGTTGTAGTAGGAATCTTTTATGGTGAGGGTTACGGTGCCTTCACCATATTTTTTGTTGATGGTGTCGGCGGCTTCCCGCATCATTTTCTTTTTCTGCTCGAAGAGTTCTTTGTCATGGTCTCTGATTATGTATGACATTTTTGCGGAAGATACCTGACCGGAAAAAGAAGTCAGGTGGAAGAAGCCCTCGTATCCTTTGGTGTGCTCGGGACGCATTTCGGCGGGCAGAAGCGAGTGAAGCTCCATTCCCACATTGGCTGCGTTAACCATGATATCCTTGGCGGAACCGGGATGAACGGATACGCCTTTTATGGTAATGTCAGCGCCTGCAGCGTTGAAGTTCTCGTACTCGAGGGCATTGACGTCGCCGCCGTCCACGGTATATGCGTAGGTTGCACCGAAATGCTCGTGGTCAAAGAAGTCCGCTCCCTCGCCGATTTCTTCGTCCGGAGTGAAGGCAACCCAGAGTTCGCCGTGGGGGATGTTGTTTTTGATGATGGTTTCAAAAGCAGTCATTATTTCGGCTACGCCCGCTTTGTCGTCGGCGCCGAGAAGTGTGGTGCCGTCGGTGGTAATGAGGGTGTCGCCTATGTAGCTCTTAAGCTCGGGAAAACGCTTGATGCTTAAGATGTCGCCTGAGCCTTCGAGGACAATGTCAGAGCCGTCGTAGTGCTCGTGAAGTACAGGCTTAACGTTCTTGCCTGATGCTTCGGGTGAAGTGTCCATGTGGGCGATAAAGCCAAGTTTTGTGGCATTTTCATAGCCTTCGGTGGCGGGAAGGTATGCGTATACGTAGCAGTGATCGTCTACGCGGGGGTCCTTCATGCCGATTCCCGAGAGCTCTTTACACAATACATTGGCAAGGGCGAACTCGCCGGCGAAGCTGGGGTGCTGCCCGCTTTCTTCGTCGGAAGTTGTGTGTATTTTAACGTATTCAATTAATCTTTCGTATGCTCTTTTCATGAGTGTGGTTCCTTTCTTTTGACTCTCTGACTATTTTAATCCATAAGGGTAAGGATGTCTAACACAAATAATTAGTGCTTAACAAATGGAAAGCTTTTTTGTATAATAACGATATTGAGATTTTAGACAGGCGGTTATTAAGACATGAAAAAATACTTGATATATATAACGGCTGCGGCCATGGTACTGGGACTTGCGGCCTGCGGAGACAAGACACCGGATGAGCCTATTATTTCCGAGACGCCTCTTGTTACCGAGTCGACGGAGACTTCTGCATCGGAGGCAGTTACGGAGCCCGAGCCCGAACCGATTATTTTGGAGGCTACCCATGTGGGAGGCTTTACCATTTCCGGCGACAGACTTGACGCAAAGGGCGGTGCTTACGATCAGGACGGTAACCTTGACAACGGCGCCGAGCCCATAGAATGGCTGGTTATAGCGGATTCCGATGACAGACTCCTTCTTTTGTCTGCAAAGGTACTGGACCAGAGAGTATTTAATGACAATTACAATGCCACAAGCTGGGAGACTTCTTCCGTAAGAAAGTGGCTCAACGAAGACTTTTATAATGCAGCTTTCAATGATGAAGAGAAGACCATTATCGAGGATTACGTGACAGTTCCCGGTGATGTGAGTGCGGGAACGGCTGACGTTACGGACAAGGTATTCCTCTTAAGCCGTGAGGAAGCCGAGGCTTATATCGGAGCCGAGGAAGGCTCTGCAGGCAATAAGCTTTGTGCTCCGGTTACCCCTCACGCCATCAATGCGGGTGTGTGGTACATTACCGAGGAGTACTATTCTTTGTTCGGTTTCAAGGACAGAGGCTTCAGCGAAGAGATGACAGGCTGTGGCAACTGGTGGCTTCGCTCCAACGGTAAGGACGAGACACGTATCATGGATGTGGGTGCTTCGGGCATCATTCGTACCACCGGTCATGAAGCGGCATCCAAACAGGACGGGGTAAGACCTGCGATTTACATTCGCATATCGGGTGGTAATAACTAAATTGTTGTGATATAATCATTGGTACATGGGAGGTTATTGAATATGGCTACGGGAGTAATTGTAGGAATTTCTGTGTTTTTTGTAATCGCGCTTATAGCGGTTGTGGTAGCAGTCGCTGTGGTTGCATCCGTTTCCTCCGTCGAGACAAGAGACGGTGAAGGCGAGAAAGAATAACACTTACGAGTATTCAGGCCCCGCATTTTGCGGGGCTTTTATCATATCCGCACAAAAGGGATTTTCTTATGAACAATCTTATAACATACTTAAAGTTCAGGGGTGACTTAAACTTTAAGCAGCAAAAATTCAATGAAAACGATGCGATGGTCCTCGTCGTTCTTACCAGCATCGACTACGAAGAGCTTAACTGCGACAGCCTTACGGTTAAGGGGCTTTACGACGCTTACGTGGCTTTGGCCAAAAAAGACGAGCAGGACGAATGCATTGACAATAAAGAGGAAGTACTCAAACTTGCGGCGGCAAGCAACAGGTTTTCGGACATACCGGTGGAGCGCTATGTAAGGGACATCGATCCTTCCGAGGAGAAGACTTTCTATGCCATGACCTTTTCCCTGGGAAGATTTGACAAGATGGTGGTATTCAGGGGCACCGACGGCTCCCTTCTTTCGTGGAAAGAAAACTTTAATACCATCCATACCATGCCCACTTCGGGCCAGTACTCCGCTCTGTCTTATCTCCAGAAAGAGCTTGCGCGTCCCCTTGTAAAGGTCAGCGTGGCGGGCCACTCCAAGGGAGGCAACCTGGCGGTTTATGCGGCCATGTGTCTTGAGGAGAAGCTTCGCAAAAAGCTTAAGAAGGTGTATGCTTTTGACGCTCCCGGATTCCCGGAGGATATCAGTAACAAATTGGGTTATCTGGCGGTGAAAGACCGCATAGAGGCGTATGTTCCGGAGAGCTGCGTTATCGGCAATCTCATGAAACCGCCCTTTGAAAGACGGGTGGTAAGAGGCATCGGTAAGGGCATTTATCAGCACGATATTTTCAACTGGGAATTGACCCCTTTCGGAATTCTGGAAGAAAAAAGTACCAATCTTTTCAGCACCGAATTGTCGTATAAAGTCAACAATTGGATAGAGAGCATACCTATCGACAACAGGGCAAAAGTGGTAAGTGAATTGTTTGATGTTTTTGAAAAAAACGGCATTACACATATCACGGATTTAATGCATATGGACCTTCGCAAGATAGTCGGAATTATCAAATGTGCCACTCTCTTGTCCTCCGAGAACAGACATCTGCTCGGTATCATCATCAAAGAACTGAGATAGTAATATTTACCAATAGATTTTTGTGATAATCACCAAAAACGGCAAAATAATCTTGTTTATTTTGCCGTTTTCACTATTCACTTGTTAATGGCCAAATCCTATACTTTTACCATATGGTAAATCAGTTATCGAGGCGGGGGAGGCCTGAGATATGTTTATAGAGAATAACAACAGTTTAAGAGAAATTATCACAGGTGTAACATTTTTACTTGCTTTTGCAGTATTTATTATTACTGCCGGACTTCACATTTAACTACATTTTTCATAGTAAACCATCCTTAAGGCAGCACTGTCATCTTTTGAATGATAGTGCTTTCTTTTTGCTCAAAAAACAGTTAAAATTATAGACAGAGAAATATATATTTTTTGAGGAAATGTATGGACAATAATAAGAAAAATGACGATATAGACAATATAGTGAGCATGCTCGACGACATGGTTAACGCAGGTGTGTCGAGACTCAAGGTTAAGACTGACGATAATCTTAATGCCGGGGAGACCAGACGGGAATATCACCTTGGGCGGTGCGACATCGGCAGTGCTTTTGCCTGCGGAACACCTTTTGATGTAACGGACGACAATGACAGACAATAACTTAAATGAGGGGACATTATGAAGTTAGTAAGATCTGTTGCATATGCGGTAATCGTAATATGCGCTCTTTTGTGTATCGTAATAGCCATTTATGCCATGAAGAAGCCTGAGGGAGAAGAGGGGGGAGAGAGTAATGCTTCCCACAGTACGGTGACGGAGAGCGACCCGGATTCTTTTGACAGCAGCGCGACCGTTCCCAATCTTGCGGATTTAATCAAGGACCCTCCTGCAGGGTCGGGCACGGGGGCCGGTAAGGTTTCAATCAGCGGCAACAACACCGGTGAAATCTCCTACGACGAGATAGTTAAGCGCCAGAACGAGGACCTGGACCGTGAATTCAGAACCGTTATTTCGGACTACAATAAAAAGTACGGAATCGTGACGAGCACTCCCACATCCACCACTGCGACGGTTTCCAAGGATTACAAATATTTTGTCAATAAAAACACCAAGATTATTCACAGAATCGACTGCCTCTTAAAGCCCGTCAACAGCGCGGATACACTCTATTACGAGACTATTAAGGAAGCGGAGAAAGCAGGCTACACCGAAAGGTGCCCCGTGTGCAGCCCTTAATGTAAAAGTTTTGGTTAATTGCCTTTGGATATAATGTTTCAAGATTACAGCTTAAAAAGGGAGAATAATATCTTGGAAAAACTATCTAAAGAAGAAATTGATACTCTCGGTGAAATCGCCAATATCAGCATGGGCAACGCAGCCACAAACTTAAGCCTCATGGTCAATCATAAGGTTAACATAACTACACCCTGCGTGGAGTTTATTAAGCGAAGCCAGGCTCTTGACGATTACGAAAAGACCTGTATTTTCATTCAGATTCACTACATCAAAGGCTTAAGCGGCAATAACGTCTTTGTGTTAAAAGAAAACGATGCTCTGGTACTCACGGACCTTATGATGGGCGGTACCGGCGAAAACGTTCAGGGAGAGATGGGCGAGCTTCAGTTAAGCGCCATGTCCGAAGCCATGAACCAGATGATGGGCGCATCCGCCACATCCATGGCCACTATGCTTGATATGATGGTGGATATCGGAACCCCGGAGATTAACACCATTGACGTAGAGTCCGTTAAAATTTTTGAGAAGATGTTTGATGAGGGAAACGATTCTTTTGTCAAGATAACATTTAAGATGGACGTGGAAGGACTTATAGACTCCACCATGGTTCAGTTATACCCCGTGCATTTCGCAAGAGAGATGTGCGACAAGTTCAATTACGAAGCCACAAAGTGATTAATTGCCCCAAGTTTTTCTTTTTGAAGAATTACAAGGGGCTATTTTTCTGCCCTGACGGTATATTCCTGGCCCGGTGTGAGGTATTCTTTATACATAAGATAAATCTTCAAACGGAGGTACAAAGAATGATTACATTGTTGGTTGGCATCGCACTTGCGGTTTTGGGCATAAGAGTATTTTTGGGACTTATGGGAATGTTTGCAAAGCTTTCGATTTTTATGATAGGCATTTTAGTGCTGGCGGCATTCGCAGCGGTTATCGGACTTGTGTTTAAAATGATTTTTGCGGCAATACCGATTCTTTTGGGAATTGCGGTTTTCGTATTTGTATACAGACTGGTACTCGGTAATCAGACCGCGTAGGCGGTAGCCAATATAATCCTTTTCAGTGAAGCGTCGAGGTGCTCTCTCGGCGCTTCTTTTCGTGTTCGGGCAAAAGAAAAAGAAGTTGACATAGCGAACGTTTGTTTGTATACTTTAATTAAAGAGGACGAACAAATGTACGATATCATTAACGATCTTTCCACAATGGACAAATTGCAGATTCTGGCCGATGCGGCCAAATATGATGTGGCCTGTACCTCAAGCGGTGTGGACAGGAAGGGTAAGGAGGGGTTCCTCGGCAATTCCTGTGCGGCGGGCATCTGTCATTCTTTTGCGGCGGACGGACGTTGTATTTCCCTTCTTAAGATTCTTATGAGCAACCACTGTATTCACGATTGCAAATACTGCCTTAACAGGCGGTCCAATGACGTACAGAGGGCTACCTTTACCCCCGACGAGATATGTAATCTTGTGATTGAGTTTTACAAGCGCAATTATATTGAGGGGCTTTTCCTAAGCTCGGGAGTGCTTAACAGTCCAGAGTATACCATGGAGTTAATCTGCAGGACCTTGAGCCTGCTTCGCAATAAATACCGCTTTAACGGGTATATTCACGTTAAGGCTATTCCGGGTGCGCCCGAGGAACTGCTGGCTCAGGCGGGGCTCCTGGCGGACCGTATCAGCCTCAATCTTGAACTTCCCAACAGCGAGAGCCTTAAGAAACTGGCTCCGGGTAAGAACTTTAACAATATCGTCAAGCCCATGGCGCAGATCAGCGGTACCATAGCGGCTCACAGAGTTGCTATAGGCAAGACTCCGCAGATGGAGAGAGCGGTTATCAATAACAGACTTGAGAACAATATTTTTTCGCAGATGCGTCTTGAGACTTCGGGTGATCACAAGCTGATAGTACCGGAGAGGGCACTCGACAGGGATTTGCGGCGACCGTTTGCTCCGGCGGGCATGAGTACCCAGATGATAGTGGGAGCTACTCAGGACTCGGACCTTGAGCTTATTACGGTAAGTGAACAGCTTTACAAGAACTTTGATTTAAAGAGGGTTTTCTTTTCCGCCTATGTTCCGCTCAATGAAGATGCTGCGCTTCCGGCGAAGGGCAGTGCCGTGCCGCTTTTGAGGGAGCACAGGCTCTATCAGGCGGACTGGCTGTTAAGATATTACGGATTCTCGGCTTCGGAGCTGCTAAGTCCCGAGAGACCCAATTTCAATGAGGCTATAGATCCCAAGTGTGACTGGGCGGTGAGACATCTTGATGTGTTCCCGGTGGAGGTGAATACAGCGCCGGCGGATGTGCTTATCAGGGTGCCCGGTATCGGCCCCAAGAGCCTTGAGAGGATATTCAGGGCCAGACGATACGGGGGACTTACCTTTGATGCGCTCAAGAAGATGGGTGTAGTGCTTAAGAGGGCGCGTTACTTTATTACCTGCGGCGGCAGGATGATGGACAGAATTCCCATAGATGAGCGGTTCATAGTCAACCGCCTTACTGACGTGGACAGGCGTGAGGTTTACAATTTCTCCGACAGGACTACCTACAGACAGATGAGCATATTTGACTACGGTTTGGAGGCGGCGGGACGATGACGGTGTTTGTGTGTGAGGATTCTCTTGAATCCATGCTGACATGCATATATGATGCCTGGTACAGCAGGCTCGGACATGACAATGTAAGGCTTCAGGTGGCGCCTGTTGAACAGTTTAATATGTTTGACCGTTATGTGCATGTGGAGACTGACATTAAGAAGGCTATGGCGGTGGCGGATGCTGTCAATGTCAAGATTTCTCCTGCGTTTTACAGCGAGGTGGTCTTTGCCCTGGGAGCCTATGAGTCGGATGCCCTTGATACGGTGTACAGAGTGCTGGTATTGGGCTTCAGGCTTGGAGCGGGGGTGCTGGATGCCTACGGTTTCAATGCAGTGGCTCGTTTTAAGGCTATACGGATACGTTTCGGCAGGGAGGTCAGCAGCTTTATAGAGTTTGCGAGGTTTAACAGACTCGGGGACGTTTTCGTGTCCCATATTGAGCCCAAGAGCCGCGTTCTTTTGCCTGTGTGCGAGCATTTCTCGGACAGAATGCCTTCCGAGTATTGGATTATCATCGATGATGTTCATCGTGAGGCGGCTGTTCACCCCATTAACAGCAGGTATTACATACGAAAGCTCTCTGATGAAGAGTTTGAGAGGCTTCGTACCACCGAGGACTATGAGGATTCCTTCACGGCCATGTGGAGGGCTTATTTTGAGCACATAGCCATTGAGGAGCGTAACAATCCCGCCTGCCAGCTCAATCATTTTGCCAAATGGAAGCGCAAGCATGTTACGGAGTTTATTTAGGCCCGGAATGGCTGTTTTATGTGGTTTTTACATGCTTTCTGTGGTATAATTTTCAGGACAGACTATACTAAAAAGCCCGAGTTCAGGGCAGATACGGCGGTGAGCATGAAACTTATGGAAGGTTACCTTAAGGGTGTTAATCTGGGCGGCTGGCTGTCCCAGTGCGGTCCCCGTTACAATGAGGAGCATTACAACACCTTTATTACCGAGAAAGACATTGAGACCATTAAGAGCTGGGGACTGGACCATGTCCGTCTTCCCATCGATTACAATGTAGTGCAGCGTGAAGACGGTAGCTTTATAGAAAGCGGCTTCAAGCACGTGGACGACTGCATTAAATGGTGTCGCAAATACGGACTTAAGATAGTCCTCGATCTTCACAAATGCTGCGGATATGTATTTGACAATGCGGAGTACTGCAGTTTCTTTACAGACCCCAAGCTTCAGGATATGTTTAAGAATCTGTGGCTTGAATTTACCCGAAGATACGGTCATGAGGAAATTATGGCTTTCGAACTTCTCAACGAAGTTACGGAATACAGAATGGCCGAAGACTGGAATCGTATTTCCACAGAGACCATTAAACTCATTCATGAAATCGTTCCTGAGAAGACCGTTATTATCGGCGGCATTTACAACAGCAGCATCGTAGGACTTACACTTTTACCCAAGCCCGTAGATGACCATGTGGTATATACGTTCCACTGCTACGACCCCATGGTATTTACCCATCAGTCGGCAGGATGGGTTAACAAGATGCCGAGAGATTTTAAGACTGCCTACAAGCGTCCCGTAAGTGAGTTGCGTAAAGCTTCCCACGATATATTCGGCGATGACTTTGACGGACACTTCAAGGATCTTCCCGAAGGCATTATTGATTCACAGTTCTTCTACAATGCTTTCAAGAAGGCAATAGAAGTTTCTGAGAAATATAACGTTGAACTTTACTGCGGTGAATACGGAGTAATTGACAAGGCCGACCGTCAGAGTGTCCTCGACTGGTACAGAGACATTCACGAAGTTTTAGACCACTACAATATCCCCAGAACCGCATGGTCATTTAAAGAAATGGACTTCGGAATCGTGGATTCTCTTAACGACGAAATCCGTCCCGAACTGCTTAAATACCTGTAATTTTTTAGGAGCAAAAATTTTTTGAAATTTTTTTGCTCCTTTAATTATTCTTTAATTACTCTAATGCATAATAAGACCATACCCCATAACCCCAATGTACCATTCTCAAAAAGGGAGAGAAGATGCTAAGTATCTTCTCTTTCTTTTGTTATACGGAAAAATATTCAAATAAAAAGGAAACGGGATGTCGTACATTGCGCACGGCACCCCTGACTGCATTAAATATTTAAAGTAACTCTCTTAAGTTAGAATTTTGCTACGTGTGAAAATGTTTCCAACAGCGACTCTAAAAACTTCTCGATTTTCTTCATGATAAAACTCCTTTCTGTGAAAAAAACGATTAATATGTGTCTGCGTTCCGGCCGGTTCGCTGTATTGTTTCTTTGTAACTTTAATATAAGCCGTTGCAAGAAATTTGTGAAATACATATAATAAAGGTGTGGCGATACCTTAAAGGTATCGTAAAACAGAGGGCATACTCATGGAACTTAGGCACATAAGATACTTCATGGCTGTGGCGGAAGAGATGAATTTTACGAAAGCGGCGGAGAAGCTTAATATTGCACAGCCGCCATTGTCGAGGCAGATTAAGGACTTGGAGGAGGAACTGGGCACGGAACTTTTTGAAAGGACGCCCCACTCACTTCATTTAACCGAGGCAGGCATTCTTTTTAAGCAGTATGCGGCACAGATGTTAGATATAGAGAACAGGTCCAAGGCAGATATTTCCAAGATGGGCAGCAGTCTTAAGGGAATTGTGTATATAGCCACGGTTTCGGGCTACGGTCCCCATATGCTGGCGGAGTGGATCGCAGGCTTTAAGAAACTCCATCCGGACGTAACATTCGATATATGGAGCGGTACCACTGACGAGATAGTGCATCGTACCCACAACGGTCTATGTGATATCGCCATAGTAATGGAGCCTTTCTCGGATCCGGAGATTATATCCGAGCATATTCATTCGGAGCCCTGGGCGGCCATAATCCCCAACAGCGATCCGCTGGCAGGCAAACCGGGCAAGAGCATCAAGCCTGCAGAACTGGCTGATAAACCCCTTATAATCCCCTCCAGAGCCTCCAGAAGCGATGAGTTCAGGAAATGGATGCCGGACCCACAGAAGCCCCTTAACGTGGCCTGTAAGGCCGCTCACATGATTAATGTGAGAGAACTGGCCAAGTCCGGTATCGGCATAGCCATCTTTCCGAGGGCCAAGGGCACAATGGTGGACGATGAATACGTTACGGTGAAGAACATCGACCATCCCGAGGCTGTAGCCTCCTACCTGCTTATCAAGAGCAAAAAAAGAAGAATCTCCCCTGCATGTGAAGCCTTCTGGGAATTCGCCCTGGATGCTCTCAAACACAAAAAATAGCAATAATAAACCCACAGTCCTGTATAAGGTGACTGTGGGTTTTATGTTTCTTTATTTTACCTTGTCCTGAGGAAGATACTTAAGCAGCATTAGCTCAAGCGCCACACTTTCGATGGGCTTCGTGAGGTAATCCGTAAAGCCTTCGGCGAGGTATCGCTCTCTGGCGCCGCTGATAGCGTCGGCGGTGAGACAGATGATGGGAGTTTCGTGATTTAAGCCGCCTTCCTGAGTACGCATTATGGGAAGGGCTTCGGCACCGTCCATACCGGGCATACGGTTGTCGAGAAGAATGGTATCGTAGTGCTTCTGAACGGTCTTAACAAGGGCCTCTGCAGCGCTTTTGGCCACATCGATTCGTATCTGCGTTTTCTTGAGGAGCGCCTTAACAACAGTCAGGTTCACCACCGTATCGTCCACCACCAGAATTTCGGCATCGGGAGCCAAGAACAATTCTTTGTACCCGTCTTGGGTGGCAAAAGAAGAATTAAACTTCTTGCGATAATCGCCGATAGCCTCGTCCTTGTCAACTTTCTGGGGAACCCTCAGAGTAAAGGTTGAACCTTTGCCGTATTCGCTCTCCACATCAATGGAGCCGTTCATCATGGAAAGAAGACGCTTAACGATGGCGAGTCCGAGACCGGTGCCCTCGATGGTTTTATTTTTCTCCATATCCACGCGGTCGAACTTCTCAAAGACCTTGGGGAGATCCTCCTTCTTGATACCGATACCGGTGTCGGAGACCTTAAAGATAAGAGTGCAGATGTCGGCGACTCTGGTGTAATCCACGGCCAGACGCACGCCTCCCTTCTCCGTATATTTTATGGCGTTATTCAAAACGTTGACCACTATCTGACGCACACGTACTTCGTCACCGATAAGACCGTCGGGAAGTGTTTCGTTGACATCAACATCAAACTGCAGATTTTTTTCTTTGGCCTTGACCGAGAGCATAACGGCTATGTCGCTGATAAGAGAACCGGATTTGTACGGACCCTCGTGAAGCTCCATCTTGCCGGCTTCAATCTTGGAAAAATCCAGGATGTCGTTGATGATGGACAAAAGTCCGCGACCGGCACTTTCAATGTTGTGGGAGTACTCGATAATCTCGGGCTCGTGAGCCTCGCGAAGAATCATTTCGTTCATGCCCACCACAGCATTGATGGGGGTACGAATCTCGTGAGACATATTGGCGAGAAACTCAGATTTGGAGCGGTTGGCTTCGTCGGCCTTGAGCCTTGCGATTTCAAGCTCCTTCATGGTGGCCATGAGGTTCTTGTAGTCGGGGGTCTCCACTCCTATGTAGAAGATGTAAAGACCCAAAATGGCGCCGAAATAGTTGAAATAAATCTCGGTGGGGTTAAATAACTCAAATATGATGACACTGATGGTTACGGTAAACGCAGCGGCGGCGGTAATGCGGGCGCGCTTGTTTAAATCTCTTGCATTTACCAGGAAAACCACCATTGCATAGAGCAGATAGTAAAGCTCGGAATAATAAGCCAGAATCAGCTTGGGAACCGAGGGAAGCAGATAGGAATATTTGTCATCGCTTATATGGGGAAGCGTCAGGAAAAAGCACACAAACGCCGTGGCAAAAAGCCCCACCAGAATAATATCGTTGAGGGTAGAGAAGAACTTCCTGCGCTTGTTCGTTTGAAAGAAACTCTCCGCATATTTTGCAAAGAAATACGTAAGCATAACATTGGACAGGAAAGAAAGCACATAAATAATAAGCCTCAACGTATAAGGTATGTACACTATCGCCGAGCGCCTGAAAAACACATCACAAATGGTAATAACATTGCCGATGAGCAGAATATATGTGAAATTTCTGAAAGTAAGATTCTTGTGTTTATCTTCCGTGCCGTAGACCGTTACCAGAACGCACAGGGTCACATTGAAGACAAAAGCGGCCAGGGTAAAAGAAAGATTTAACAGTGCTTCGCTCAAAACAACCTCCGTGAAGGGAATTTGCAATAATTATAACTTATAGCCATTATACATTAATTCTTCGGTACTGACAAAATATAAAGCCCGAATTTGCTCTTGTATATATGTACCGCGGGCCGGCTATGCTTTACTATCAATATAGTAACAAAAACATATTGGGTTTGGAGAAATTACAGTGAGAAAACAAAATGGAGGCTTGGGTCTGGTAGCAGTCGGGCTTTGGCCGCCGAAAAAGAAGGTTTGTTGACCCATCACTTACTTTTTCCCTCGTAGGGTCATGTAAGAACCGAAGCTCTGTTGACCCTGTAGGCAAGAGAATGAGCATAGGGTCATCACGATAAGGTATAGTTAAGTGCGAAAAGACAAAAATGAGATAAAAAAGATGCCCCTGAAGACGGTTTTATGGCAGTAGAGTCAACAGAGGCATTTTTCTATCTGTTTAAATTTGCTTTACCAGCTCTGCAAGCAGCTGTCCCAGCTTCTTTTGATTGTCGGCATCCATGTGACAGCCGTCGGAATCGCTGGCAACAACGTGTTTGGAGGCGTCAAAGAAGGTGCAACCGTACATGCCGGCTAATTGAGAGTACCAGTCGGGAAGCTCTCTTGAGAGCTTTGCGGCATTTTCATATCCGAAACTGTCACCGAGCCAGGAAGTCTTGATGGCATCGGAAATGAAGGGCGGAGAAACAAGAATTACTTTGAAACCGTCCGAACATCTGAAATGATTGTAGGACTGTATCTTTTCAAGCATAATCTGCATTTCTCCCGCAATATCCATGGAGGAGTAGGCAAATTTTCTTTTGCAGTCATTGGAGCCAAGCATAATGATTACTAAGTCAAGGGGGCTGTGGCTTTCAAGGCAGGGGCCGATGTATTTGAGACCGTTTTTTTCGCCTTCCGCGGGGTCATCGGTGGCTGTGGTGCGACCGTTCTGACCTTCTTCGATTACCGTATATTCATCCCCGAGAATACTCTGCATTACCATGGGCCATCTGCTGTCTTCGGGAAAACGCACTCTTTTGTCGGGATCGTATCCCCAGGTTAGGGAATCACCGAAACATAATACTCGTTTTTTTGACATGTTATACCTCTGATTTTGAAATTGGATTGGTGTTTCTTTATGCAGTATATCACGAAAATAAGTCGGAAAACATATTACAGCAAAAAGCCCCCGCTTCATAACCGAAGCGAGGGCTCTTTCTTTCCCGGGGAGACGGGAGCAAGTTTATCTTGTGGCCTGATTATTTGTCTATGATTTTTCCTGCGAGGAAAGCAGTCATGGCTTTGTTGGCATCCTCAAGGCCGTTTGCGTAAAGCTCGTCAACCATTGCCTGCCAGTTGGATTCGAAGTCGGCTTC
>CAMNCH010000005.1 GCA_946534145.1 uncultured Lachnospiraceae bacterium | reverse complement strand
ATTTTGACCAAAGAATACGGAAGTCTGTACAGAAAAATACAGTCTGACATGAGTGAAAATATCGATGTGGAGAATCGCCCGGAATACAGGGAAGTTCTTGCTATTCATGACTATATCGAGGCAGGTGCCCATTACAAAATTTACAGCGAAAACGGCATGCCTGACAAGGCGGCAAGGTACAAAGAAAGAATGGAAGAAGCCTCCAAAAACTTTGGTGGACTGGATTTCACAATCGATGATTTAAATAAGTTGCTGGGACTTGAGTGACTAAAAACCGGAAGCGTTCGAGATGGCGCTTCCGGTTTTTTTATTTTTGTATATATGCCTTAATTCCTTCGTATATGTCGTCGGGTTCGGGCGGACAGCCTTTGACATAGGTGTCAAAGAGGCGGGTGCAGTTGCCGATGCCGAATTTGCCGGTTTTTCCGCGATATCCCTGGCCAATGCAGATTTTTTCGTCGAAGTGGTCAAGGATGCCTTCTTCTTCCAAACGGGATAGGGCTTCCATGAGGCTTTCGTAGCAGGCGCTGCAGGTGTCCACGTCTTCTGCTTTGTCCTTGAGTTTAAGGATGCTGTGGGTCTTGGGAAGAACTTCTTCGCGCTCGGTTCCGTCACCGCCTATGGTGCGCATGACAAGGGCGGAGAGGTCGCAGGAGCCGACTCCTTTTTCCGCCGAAAGGCCGATATAAGGCACATCCTCGAGAGTGTAGCCCATAAGCTTGCACAGATATGCATCTATAAGGACTGGGTCGGTGCCGCACATTACGCAGTCGGTATGATAAGGGTTGCCGCCACCTTCGCTGTCAAGATCGCCGCAGATATGGTCCACCACGATAAAGTCCTGCTTAATTGCGGAATTAAGAATTGCGATGGGATTGTGAAGCCCCATGGAGTGGAAGCGTCTTTTTTCGGAGTTGGGTATGAGACCCTTCATGTTCTTGAGGGCGCAGGTGATATTGGTCTGGCAGTGGCCCTTAAGCACGGGAACGTTTATCATAAAGTCCACGTCGCGGACACAGTTGCAGATATTGACGGTGATGTCACCGCACTCCACGGCGTAGGATTTTTCTTTTTGCGTATCCACCAGTTTGATGTCGTATTGAGCGGCGAGAGAGTTGTAACCGCAGTATTCAAAAGAATCTTCGGTCTTGTCCCCCACCCAGGAACCTTCGATGACACTTATGTCGGTGAAGCCGTGCTCGTTCAAATGCTCGATAATGCCCGCCACAACCTCGGGATGGGTGGTGGCGCCGAAATCAGCCGGAACCGGAGCCATAAGATTGGGCTTAATGCCGATACGGGCGCCGGGCTGAATGTGCGTATATAAAGAGGCCTCATCAAGAAGGCGCTTAGTCATTTCTTTGTAGTCTTTTCCGTAGATACGGAGTATTTCATTCTTTTGCATAATATCCTCACTGAAAGGTTACGTGGTACAACCGATTATAGCATATGGGGCGGCAAAATAAACTAAATCTGACCGATATACAGCAATAAATGAGTGTAATTGAAATCCGAGGGCATTTTAAAATAATGATATAGGAAAGATTTCGGAAGAGAGGTTACATTATGGCTAATCCTATTTTACCCCTTTGGGAGTACATTCCCGACGGAGAACCGAGAGCATTTGGGGACAGAGTTTATTTGTACGGGTCCCATGACAGATTTGGCGGGGCTGAGTTTTGCGATTACAAGTTAAAGGCCTGGAGTGCACCGATAGATGATTTGAATAACTGGGTCTGCCACGGTCACATTTTTCAGACCAGACCTGACACGGACCATGAATCAAGCGTGCCGCACACCGACCATGAACTGTATGCTCCCGATGTGGTGGAGAAGGACGGCAAGTATTATCTTTACACATATATTGCCGGGGCGAAAGGATGCGTAAGTGTCAGCGACAGACCAGAGGGACCCTTTGAGTTTCTTTCGACATACGTATACGACGAAGCGGATGCGGGAGATGAAGGCATTTACAATGACCCGGGAGTACTGGTGGATGACGACGCCAAAGTCTATATTTACTATGGATTCGAGCATTCCAACATGAATGAACTCAATCCAGACAACATGTACGAGGTGATTAAGGGCAGCCTTAAGAAACCTGCGGTGGACGACAGCAGTGAGGTGCCTGCTCATAAGCGCTTTTATGAGGCAAGCTCTCCCCGCAAAATCGGTGATACATATTACCTGATTTATTCGGCGAGAAAGGGCAGCTTGCTTGCATACGCAACATCCGATTCACCCACGGGACCTTTTGAATACAGAGGATACATAATTGACAACGGAGTCGATTATCCTGCGGGCAACAATCACGGTTCTTTGGTAAAGATAAAGGACCAGTGGTACATATTCTATCATCGCATGACCAATAATTCCGTATTTTCAAGGCGTGCCTGTGTTGAAAAGGTTACGATTCTTCCCGACGGAACCATTCCGCCTGTTGAGATGACATCTCTCGGATTTGAGGAGTCGCTTAATCCGTATGCGCCTGTTAAGGCTGAGATTGCGTGTGTTCTGACCGACGGATGTTACATTACCGAGAAGGATGTTTTCAAGCGTGTTGTTACGGATATCAAAGAAGGATGCATTATAGGTTACAAATACTTTGATTTCGGTGAGGATTATTCCACCAAGACCATGGAGATTGCAGTCAAGATTGTGGGAAGAGGATGCAAAGGCAAGCTTCACGTATTTATAGACGGAACCGAGACGGATCCCTCAAAGGTTTATGCCGGTGATGCGGCAAAAGAAGCACCAACGGGACCGGTTTACAATGAAAACGGCTGGGAAATTGTTGAATACGGCTCTAAAGGCGCAAGAACCCTCGGAACCGAAATCGGCGTCGTTGAATTGGGCCTTGGAGACGGCATTTACAGAGGTAGGGTTAAGAACGTTACGGGTCGCCATGCACTTTATTTTGTGGCCGATCTCGGACTTCCCAAGGGCACATGGCCCTCGAGTTTCTTTGACGGCAGAGTAATATGCGAACTTGAAGAGTTTGTATTTATGAAATAAAGAGAAGATAGAGGAGGTTACAGTTATGAATTACGTATTTGAAATGCCCGAGGCTATGCTGAAGGAGTGTGACAGAAAGGGCACCGTTGAGCGCTTCGAGTATGACACATTCACTTATGACGAGGGCGACAGCAAGCCCATGCACAAGGGCGCGTGGGTATATCTGCCCTACGGTTACGATGCAGGTAAGAAGTACAATGTTCTTTATCTCTTACACGGAGGTGCCGTCAACGAAGACTGGTGGTTTAAGATGTTTCCAGACTCCGTCACCATCCTTGACAACATGATTAACGACGGAGTGTGCGAGCCCTGCATCATAGTTACACCCACTTATTACAGAGGCGATGCGGAATTTGACAAAGAAAAAGGCGAATATCTTACCGAGCATTTCGCCATCGAGCTTCGCAAGGATTTAATTCCGACAGTAGAGAAAAAATATAGCACTTACGCAGATGGAGATGTATCAGAGGCGAACTTAATTGCTACAAGAGACCACAGAGCGTTTGCAGGTTTGTCCCTGGGTTCAATGACCACTTACAGGGCTGCTTTTTACAATAACTATGATTTATTCGCGTGGTACGGACCTTTCTCCGGTTGCTGCGGACCTTTCGGCGACCACGAGGTTGAGGTTAAGCGTATTTGCGAGACACTGGAAAACGGTGAGAAGAACGGTCTTCCCCTCAAGTATCTCTTCTGCTGCAACGGCGACAAGGATATTGCTTATGCCGAGCACACCGACATTATGGGCAAGGTACTTAACAAGTGCGATATTCTTAAGAAGGGCGTTAACTATGACTTCTTCACAATCCCCGGCGGCGTACACGATATGAAGGCATGGCAACTGCATTTGTATCATGCATTGCAGATTTTCTTTAAATAATATGCGTGTGAGGCTTTAGTTGTGGGTGCCGTAGGGTGCATATTTATACAGATAAATGGCCTGAATTGCCTTTAAAACTGTGATTTTGCACTTGACACACAATTTTGTTTAAGCCTATAATAATCCACAAAGCATTGACGAAGACAGTACCGAAATACCAAAGGTTACAGAGAGTCGGGGGCAGGTGAAAGCCCGACACCGGAGTATGAGAGAATATCACTTCCGAGCTTCGCCCTGAAAGCGTATGCAATTAGGCGGCGACGGAATCCAACCGTTAAGATGGAGGCGTATGAACGTAAAAGGGAGTACTCTTAAAAAGGTGGTTAAACAAGACTTATTACAGGACTTGTCCTTTTTAGGGCAGGTCCTTTTTTGATTGTTATTCGGAGTAACCGCCATGTGCTTCGACAGTTTGACAGGAGGTTAGATTATGTACAAACAGGTACCCACCAGCATGAACTTCGTGGACAGAGAAAAAGAAACACTTAAGTTCTGGCAGGACAACAACATTTTTGAAAAGAGTATGGAGAACCGCAAGGAAGGCCCCACTTACACCTTCTACGACGGACCCCCTACAGCCAACGGTAAGCCACACATCGGTCACGTGCTTACCCGTGTTATCAAGGATATGATTCCCAGATACCGTACCATGAAGGGCTATATGGTGCCTCGTAAGGCCGGATGGGATACTCACGGACTTCCCGTAGAGCTTGAAGTTGAGAAGTTACTTGGCATCGACGGCAAGGACCAGATTGAAGCATACGGTCTCGATCCCTTCATCACCAAGTGTAAAGAATCCGTATGGAAATACAAAGGAATGTGGGAGGACTTCTCCGGCACAGTAGGTTTCTGGGCCGACATGGACGAACCCTACGTTACTTATCATGACGATTACATCGAGTCCGAATGGTGGGCTCTTAAGGAAATCTGGGACAAGAAGCTCCTCTACAAGGGCTTTAAGATTGTTCCCTACTGCCCTCGTTGCGGTACCCCTCTTTCTTCTCACGAAGTTGCACAGGGCTACAAGACCTTAAAAGAACGCACCGCAGTAGTACGTTTCAAGATTAAGGGCGAGGACGCTTACTTCCTTGCATGGACCACCACACCCTGGACTCTTGCTTCCAACATCGCACTTTGCGTTAACCCTGAGGAAACCTATGCCAAGGTTAAGGCAGCAGACGGCTACACCTACATCATGGCTCAGGCACTTCTTGACAACGTTCTTAACGCAATCGAGCGTCCCGAAGGCACACCCGCTTACGAAGTTCTTGAGACTTACACCGGTAAGGACCTTGAGTACAAAGAATACGAGCCTTTATATCAGTGCGCAGCTGACGCAGCTGAGAAACAGCACAAGAAAGCTTTCTTTGTATACTGTGACGACTATGTAACCATGCAGGACGGTACCGGTATCGTACATATCGCTCCCGCATTCGGTGAAGATGACGCCCGCGTAGGACGCAAATACGATGCTCCTTTCGTACAGATGGTAGACGACCACGGCGTTATGAAGCCCGAGACTCCTTTTGCAGGCATGCGTTGCAAACCTACCCAGAAAGAAATCGAGGCAGGCGCAATCAACTGCGACCCCGAAGTATTAAAAGAACTTTCCGCAAGAAAGCTTCTTTTCAGCGCTCCCAAGGTAGAGCATGATTATCCTCACTGCTGGCGTTGCGGAACCCCTCTTTTGTACTATGCAAGAGAGTCCTGGTTCATCAAGATGACAGCCGTAAGAGACGATCTTGTACGTAACAATAAGACAGTTAACTGGATTCCTCCCACAATCGGTGAAGGACGTTTCGGTAACTGGCTTGAGAATATTCAGGACTGGGGTATTTCCCGTAACCGTTACTGGGGCACGCCTCTTAACATCTGGGAGTGTGCCGACTGCGGCCATCAGGAAGCTATCGGCTCCAGAAAACAGCTTGAAGAAATGTCCGGTAACCCCGCTGCCGCTACAGTAGAGTTACACAGACCTTACATCGACGAAATCACCTGCACCTGCCCTAAGTGCGGCAAGCAGATGAAGCGTGTTCCCGAAGTTATCGACTGCTGGTTTGACTCAGGCGCAATGCCTTTTGCTCAGCATCACTATCCTTTCGAGAACAAGGACCTCTTTGAGAAGCAGTTCCCCGCTCAGTTCATTTCCGAAGCGGTGGACCAGACCAGGGGTTGGTTCTATTCCCTTATGGCTGAGAGCACCCTTCTTTTCAACAAGGCACCTTACGAGAACGTAATCGTACTCGGTCTAGTACTTGACGAGAACGGTGAGAAGATGAGTAAGTCCAAGGGTAACGCGGTAGATCCTTTCGACGCTCTCAAGAAATATGGCGCAGATGCCATCAGATGGTACTTCTACACCAACTCCGCACCCTGGCTCCCCAACAAGTTCTCCGGAGACGCTGTTGTGGAAGGCCAAAGAAAGTTCATGGGTACTCTCTGGAATACTTACGCTTTCTTTGTACTCTATGCCAACATTGACAATTTCGATGCTACCAAATACACACTTGACTACGACAAGCTTCCCGTAATGGACAAGTGGCTTCTTTCCAAGATGAACACTATGGTTAAGGACGTAGACACCAACCTTGAGAATTACCGTATTCCCGAGGCAGGACGCGCACTTGACGAGTTTGTCGATGATATGAGTAACTGGTACGTTCGTCGTTCACGTGAAAGATTCTGGGCTAAGGGCATGGAGCAGGATAAGATTAATGCTTACATGACTCTTTACACCGCTCTTGTAACCGTTGCCAAGGCAGCAGCTCCCATGATTCCTTTCATGGCAGACGATATCTATCGTAACCTTGTATGCTCAATCGACTCAAGCGCACCCATGAGCGTTCACCTTTGCGACTTCCCCGTTTGCGAAGATGCTCACGTGGACAAAGAACTTGAGAAGAACATGGACGCTGTACTTAAGACCGTAGTTATGGGCCGTGCAGCCAGAAATGCTTCCAACATCAAGAACCGTCAGCCCATCTCCAAGATGTTTGTTAAGGCTCCCTTCGAGCTTTCCGAGTTCTTCAAGGAAATCATCGAGGACGAGTTAAACGTTAAGGATGTGGTATTTACCGACGACGTTCGCGAGTTTACCTCATACACCTTCAAGCCCCAGCTTCGTACCGTAGGACCCAAATACGGCAAACAGCTCGGCGGCATCCAGAAGTACTTAGGCGAGCTTGACGGCAACGCAGCCATGGATACACTTAAGGCTGAGGGCGCTCTTACTTTCGACATTAACGGCACAGAAGTTAAGCTTACCGAGGAAGACCTTCTTATCTCCATTGCGCAGAAAGAAGGCTATGTGACCGAAGCTGACAATGTTGTCACCGTCGTACTTGACACCAACCTTACCGAGGAACTTATCGAGGAAGGCTTCGTATACGAAGTAATTTCCAAGATTCAGACCATGCGTAAGGATTCCGGCTTCGAGGTTATGGACCGCATCAAGGTAGTGGTAACCGGAAGCGATGTAGTTTCAAAAGTAGTTCTTAAGAATAAAGAAGCCATCTCCACAAAGGTTTTGGCTGTTGACATTTCCGATAACGGAACTCTTTCCAACATGAAAGAATGGAACGTTAATGGTGAAAATGTTACAATAGGCGTTGAGAGGGTTTAAGGGAAAACACCTTAGCTTAAGGAGGCTTTATTTCTATGAAGGAACCTGTTTTTGATAAAGAATTATTCAAAAGAAGCGTAGTCTACAACGTAAAGACGACCTACAGAAAGACCTTAGAGGAGGCCACCGATCAACAGATATTCCAGGCAGTCTGCTATGCCATCAAGGATCAGATAATCGATTCCTGGATGGATACGCAGAAGGCCATAGAGGAACAGGATGCCAAGATCGTTTACTACATGTCCATGGAGTTTTTGATGGGCCGTGCACTTGGCAACAACCTCATAAATATGAAAGCGTACAAAGAAGTTGCGGAAGCTTTGGAAGAGCTGGGACTCAACATCGACGTAGTTGAAGATGAAGAGCCCGATGCAGCACTTGGTAACGGCGGTCTCGGAAGACTTGCCGCATGCTTTCTCGATTCGCTTGCAACCCTTGGCTATCCCGCTTACGGTTGCGGCATAAGATACCGCTACGGTATGTTCAAACAGGTTATCAAGGACGGTTATCAGGTGGAAGTGCCTGATAACTGGCTTGAAAACGGTAACCCCTTTGAATTAAGACGCCCCGAGTATACCAAAGAAGTTAAGTTCGGCGGCTATACCGAGTTTGATACGGACGCCTTCGGGCGTAATCACTACAGACAGGTAGGCTACCAGTCTGTCCATGCAGTGCCTTACGATCTGCCCGTCTTAGGCTACGGTAATGGCATGGTTAATACTTTAAGAATCTGGGATGCCCAGCCCATGGAGGTTTTCAAGCTTGATTCTTTTGACAAGGGAGATTACCAGAAGGCGGTTGAACAGGAGAATCTTGCCCGCAACATCGTTGAAGTCTTATATCCCAACGACAATCACTACGCAGGCAAAGAATTACGTCTTAAACAGCAGTACTTCTTTATATCCGCATCCGTTCAGGAAGCGGTTGACAAGTATCTGCGTACTCATAAAGACCTTCTTAAGTTCCACGAGAAGGTTGCTTTCCAGTTAAATGATACACACCCCACGGTTGCGGTTCCCGAGCTTATGCGTATTCTTCTTGATGAGCACAATCTCACATGGGAAGAGGCCTGGGAAGTTACTTCCAAAACATGTGCTTACACCAACCACACCATAATGTCCGAAGCTCTTGAAAAATGGCCCATCGACCTTTTCTCAAGACTACTTCCCCGTATCTATCAGATAGTGGAAGAGATTAACAGACGTTTCGTGGCCGACATAGAAGCCAAATATCCCGGCAACAAAGAAAAGGTTCGTAAGATGGCCATTCTCTGGGACGGTCAGGTGCGCATGGCCAATCTCGCCATTGCAGCCGGCTATTCCGTCAACGGTGTTGCAAGACTTCACACGGAGATTCTTAAGAAGCAGGAGCTTAAAGACTTCTACGAAATGTTCCCCGAGAAGTTTAATAACAAGACCAACGGTATTACCCAGAGACGTTTTCTTTTGCATGCCAACCCTCTTCTTGCTGACTGGGTTACGGACAAACTTAAGTCCGATAAGTGGATAACGGACCTTTCCGTTATAGAAGGCATTGCCAAATACGCCGATGATGCGGAAGCCCGCAAGGAATTCATGGAGATTAAGCGTCTCAACAAAGTGCGCCTTGCCAAATATATCAAGGCTCACAACGGAGTGGATGTAGACCCTGATTCCATCTTCGACGTTCAGGTTAAGAGACTTCACGAGTACAAACGTCAGCTTCTCAATATCCTTGACATTATGTACTTATACAACCTGTTAAAAGAAAACCCCGACATGGATTTCTATCCTCGTACCTTTATCTTCGGTGCGAAGGCTGCAGCAGGTTATCATACAGCCAAACAGACCATTAAGCTTATTAACAGCGTTGCGGACGTCATCAACAACGACGCATCCATTAAAGGCAAAATAAAGGTTATCTTCATAGAGAACTATCGCGTATCCAATGCCGAGCTTATTTTTGCGGCATCGGATGTATCCGAACAGATTTCTACGGCTTCCAAGGAAGCTTCCGGTACAGGTAACATGAAGTTTATGTTAAACGGCGCCATCACCCTTGGTACCATGGACGGAGCCAACGTGGAAATCGTTGAAGAAGTGGGCGAGGAGAATGCTCAGATATTCGGTCTTTCCGCTGAGCAGGTTATTAACTTTGAGAATTACGGCGGCTATATGCCCATGGAGATTTACAACTCCGACCCCGATGTTAAAAAGGTTTTGGAACAGCTTGTAGACGGTACCTACGAATCCACCAATACAGAGGAATTCAGGTCCCTTTACAACTCGTTGCTTAATACAAAAGAATCCGACAGAGCTGACAGATACTTTATTTTGAAGGACTTCAGGTCTTATCACGATGCAAGAGAGGCACTTGCCCGCAAGTACTGTGATAAGGACGCCTGGGCAAGGTCAGCTATTCTGAATGTGGCTCACGTGGGCAAGTTCTCATCTGACAGAACCATTCAGGAATATGTGGATGACATTTGGCACCTTAAAAAGGTGACTGACTCTAAGAAGGGGAAAGTAAATGATTAAATTACATGAGAACGGTGCATTTTTGGTAGGCGGAGTTGAGATAGTACCCGAGAACGCCGAAGGTGCAAAAGCTTATTCTGCATCAGACGCCAGAAAAGGCACAATGGCCTATCGTATCTTAGAGGCCCACAATACATCAGGCAATATGGAGAAGCTTAAGATTAAGTTTGACAAGCTTACCTCCCACGACATTACCTTCGTAGGTATTATCCAGACCGCAAGAGCTTCGGGACTTACCAAGTTCCCTATCCCTTACGTACTTACCAACTGCCACAACTCTCTTTGCGCTGTAGGCGGTACCATCAATGAAGATGACCACATGTTTGGCCTTACCTGTGCCAAGAAATACGGCGGTATCTATGTACCCCCTCATCAGGCGGTTATCCATCAGTTTGCACGTGAAATGCTGGCAGAAGCAGGCGGCATGATACTCGGTTCCGATTCACACACCCGTTACGGTGCTTTAGGTACCATGGCAGTGGGCGAAGGCGGTCCCGAACTTGTTAAGCAGCTTCTTTCGCAGACCTATGACATTAAGCTTCCCGGCGTAGTAGGCGTTTACCTTAAAGGTGAGCCCATACCCGGTGTTGGCCCTCAGGACGTGGCACTTGCCATTATCGGTGCGGTATTTGCCAACGGCTATGTTAACAATAAAGTTATGGAGTTTGTGGGACCCGGCGTCAAGAACCTTTCCGCAGACTTCCGTATCGGTATCGACGTAATGACTACCGAGACCACCTGTCTTTCTTCCATCTGGACTACCGATGAGAAGATTGAAGAGTTCTACGAGATTCACGGACGTAAGAGTGCGTACAAAGAACTCGCTCCCGAAGAAGTGGCTTATTACGACGGCATGATTGAGGTTGACCTTTCCAAGATTAAACCCATGATTGCAATGCCTTTCCACCCTTCAAACGTTTACACCATCGAAGAGGTCAATAAAAATCTTAAGGATGTGCTTCACGAAGTGGAAGAGCGTGCCAAAGTAAGCTTCGGAGAGAAGGTTCAGTATTCTCTTCAGGACAAGATTCGTGACGGTAAGCTCTATGTGGATCAGGGTATCATCGCAGGCTGTGCCGGCGGCGGATTTGAGAATATCTGTGCGGCAGCAGACATCCTTGAGGATGCATACATCGGCAATGATGAGTTTACCTTGAGCGTTTATCCCGCATCCATGCCCATTTATATGGAACTTGTTAAAAACGGAGCTGTTACCAAGCTTATTAAGGCCGGAGGTGTAGTGAAGACTGCATTCTGCGGACCTTGCTTCGGTGCAGGCGACACTCCTTCCAATAACGCATTCTCCATCCGTCACTCTACGAGAAACTTCCCTAACCGTGAAGGCTCCAAGATTCAGAACGGTCAGATTGCGTCGGTTGCACTTATGGACGCCCGCTCCATCGCAGCCACGGCAGCCAACAAAGGCTTCTTAACACCCGCAACGGAAATTGACAAAGAACTCAAGAAGTACAAATACTTCTTTGACTCTTCAATATATGCTAACCGTGTATTTGACTCTCACGGTGTGGCAGATCCCAATCAGGAGATTAAGATGGGTCCCAACATTAAGGACTGGCCCAAGATGGTAGCCCTTACGGACAATCTTCTTTTGAAGGTAGTGTCCGAGATTCACGACCCTGTTACCACCACCGACGAGCTGATTCCTTCCGGTGAGACCTCTTCTTACCGCTCCAATCCTTTGGGACTTGCAGAGTTTACACTCTCCCGTAAGGATCCCGAGTACGTAGGCCTCGCTAAAGAGGTTCAGAAGGCTGAGAAGGCCCGTGAAGCAGTTCTGACGGATGATAATGCCCAAAAGCCCACAGAGGCCCTTCCTGAGCTTAAGGCGGTCATGGATAAGGTGCTTGCGCAGTTCCCTGACGTTAACCGCAACAACTTCGGCATCGGTTCCACCATCTTTGCCGTTAAGCCCGGTGATGGCTCCGCACGTGAGCAGGCAGCTTCCTGTCAGAAGGTTTTAGGCGGCTGGGCGAACATCGCCAATGAATACGCTACCAAGCGTTACCGCTCAAACCTCATCAACTGGGGCATGCTTCCTTTCGTAATCGACAAGGGCGACCTTCCTTTTACCAAGGGCGACTACGTATTCATTCCCGGCATCAAGCAGGCCGTTAAGGACAAAAACAACGATATCAAGGCCTACGCAGTCAAGACAGACGGCCTTCACGAGTTCATCCTTCACCTCGGCGACTTAACTGACGAGGAAAGAGAGATTATCTTGAAGGGATGCCTCATTAATTACAACGCAGTTTAAGAATCAGAGCGGTTACCACATCAGTGGCGACCGCTCTTTCTTTATAATTGTGATATCTTTCTGTGGTAGTACTCGTCAGGATTAACAATATTATCTTTTGTTGAGTAAAAAGTAAAATCCAGGTCTACATCTATGGCCATTAGCAGCGCCGAATCATCGTTAATCCATTCATACAGATTTTCAAAGAATTCATCGGCGGCATGCTTTGTACCATATTCAAATGTTACTTCATCTTCATCGGCAACTTGTGTGCCTCCGTTTTCGAAGGACAAAATATTGTAATAGTAAGCCGATTCGCCCTGGCCGGACCAGATACTTGACTCGACAAGATAATCTTTTCCTTCAATGGTTGTAATGAAAAATGCGCCGTTGCCCACGTGTGCTTTGCCATAATCATGTTCGTATATGGGAGGGCTGTTCTGAGCGGTGCCTTCTGCACCGTCAAATACCTTAATAAAGCCAAGCGCACCGTTATGGAATGTCTGCTCGGTAAAGGTTCCGTCGAAGCCGTCAGTCGTAATGTATGAAACCTGAACTATATCATTGATTCCGTCATGAGTGAGGTCGTAGTTGTCAAAAGTACTTATGATTGATTCGGTTTCAAAATCCTGCAATTCGTAGGCAGGAGTCTGAAAAGTCGAGGCTTCAAGATTCTCAGATTCACCTACGTATTTTGATGTGTACCTCTCAATATTGGCGAGGGACGACTTTGGAACAGTGGCGAGGAACAACCATCCTGCCATATCATCGGTATATACATCGGGTCGGACTGTCTGTTCAACGTTTATGCAAAGAGTTGTGCCGTCAATGGTAACATTCTTTATATCGTATCTGAAGGAACCGCTGCCTGCGGACATATATGCGATTATTACAACATTATCTTTAAAAAATTCCTCGTCATAGTCCAAGGCACAAACATTGAAGGGTCTTATGCTGTTATCGTACCAAAGGCCCAAATCCATGGTGTTTTCAAATTTCTTTTCAAAAGCATCCAAATCCTCTACCGACTCAAGTTTGTATGTGGGAAGATAAATTGCCGAACTTAAAACAGCATCGCCTTTGTTAAGCGCTTCGTCCCAGACAATTCGGTCATCGTTCCAGCCTACATAAGTAACGTAGGTGGATACATCGGTTAAGTCCGTATTACGTGCAACAAGTTTCACGGAATACACCGTTTGGAATGCGGCCGGATAGATTGCGTAAATATAGTCATCGTGCGTTATTTCTACGATATCGCCGACTGCGGGAATATAGTCCCCGAAAATTTTCCCTGTATCATCACTTAATGGAATAGTGAAGCTGTCCGAAGAAAGAAGCTCGCTCGAACCCTCGGAGGGTGTTACGTATACGCTGCCGTTTGAAACCTCGGTGACTGTGGCGGTAAAAGAAACCGGAGCGGGAGCCGCACTGTTATACAGGTCAAGAGCTTTTTGATAATCATCCGGACCCGTTTTATAGAAGCGTTCTTCTGCTTGAAATTGAACCTTTGCACATCCCGGATTTTCATATATTGTCAGAACATACTCAGCTGAAATGTGGAATTCGACCGAGTTGGAAGAACTGATATCCTCTTTCGGAGCCTTGATTTCTTTCCACGAAGCTTCGTCCAGGAAACGGGCAAGCTCTGCGCCGTTTATGGCATAATCGGGAAGTGTAATGCTTGTGGACGAATCTGTGTGCGATACAGCCCATATTTCGGTTGAATCGACCACGGTTGAAATAGCGTTTTTATAGTTAAGAAATGACAAATCAGGTTCTTTGTCCCTGGGATTTGTCAGGAAACATATTCCCACAACTACGCAGGCCACAAGTGCAACAATTATTATCCAGAAAGCAGGCTTCCTGTAGTTAAGAACGCCTTTGATTCTTTCTTTGACACCTACTTCTCCAAATGCCAGAGGGCAGGCGGCTATGGCTCTGCGGGAGAAGCTGCAGTCCAAAAGAGCCTGAGAGTATGCGGCCATGGAGCCTTTATCCATGTCGCGGATGACTCTTTCATCGCAGGCAGACTCAATGTCGCGGCACAGGAGCATATACGCAACCCAGCAAAGAGGATTGAACCAGTATACAGCCAGCAAAAGAAAGCCGAGCGGCTTCCACCAATGGTCGTGCCTGGCCAGATGTGCCCTTTCATGTCGCAGCACATAATCAAGCGTGCCTTCCGACATGGATGACGGAAGATAAATTACAGGCTTAAACACTCCCAGAATGAAAGGCGCCTTGACATCATCACAGCTTTTGACACCCTCCTCCACAGGGAAAGAAGCGGAAACGGTTCGCTTAAGCTTAAGCCAGCTAAAAAAAGCATAAGCCAACAGCGCAACCACTCCCACAATCCACACAACAGCCAGCATCGGTATAACTATCTGCAACGGATTGGCACTGTCAGTCGGCGCGGGGGTGAAATTATCCACAATCACAGTATTGACAGCACTGTCAATTACGGGAACAGCGGTCTCAACCGTGGGCTTGGGAGACAGCATTATATCAGTCGGAACAGGTTCTTTGGCCGGTACCAGACTTAAGACGCTTTCAAAAGAAAACGGGCAAATCAGCCTTACAGCCACCAGAGCCCAAAGAAGACAGCTGATCCACTTTGGAGCCTTTTTAAGCAGCAGTCTGAGTACGATAGCCGCAAGAATCAGCCAGCTGGCTGTGATGCTCATGTTAAGTATTTTTAAAAATACAGCGCTCATTTCCCCTCCCCCTTTCTGAATTCATCAATCATCCTCTGTATCTCGTCTGCCTCGGCGGCAGAAAGTTTGTTTCGGGATGTGAAAGCCGCAATAAAGGCCGGCAGGGAACCGTTGTAGGATTCCGTGACCACCTGCTCGCTTTTGGCGGAATAGAAGTCTTCTTTGGAGACCAGAGAAGAAACGGTTCCGTCAAGATTCTGAAGCAGACCCTTCTCGCATAGCTTACGAAGAACCGTATACGTAGTAGGCTTCTTCCAGCCCAGTTCTTTTTCACATATTTTAACAAGATCCCCGGAAGCAACGGGCTCGTGGGCCCAGACGATATCCGCAAATCTTTCCTGTACGGCACCAAGTTCAAAATCAGGCATAATCGCAACCTCCATAATTGGTTTATTCCTATAAACCACACTTTGAGTTTATCGCGATAAACCAAAATTGTCAACAGTGAAAAAGGCAAAAGAAAAACCGGCGCAAAAAAGCGCCGGCCCAACTTTCAGATGAAATGCCAACAGGGAGGATTTACATTGCATCTTTCATTGACTTAACATATTCACCGATGTACTTCGGAGCCTCTTTGCCGTACTTCTCAAGATACTTGATGATGGCAGAGCCTACGATGGCACCGTCGGACAAAGAAGACATCCTGGCGGCCTGCTCGGGAGTAGAGATTCCGAAGCCGATGGCACAGGGAACATCGGTGACACCGCGGATAACATCCACGATGGATTTTAAATCGGTCTTTATTTCGCTTCTGGTGCCTGTTACGCCGAGGCTGGACACGACATAGATAAATCCTTCGGCCTCGCGGGCTATCATGGCTATACGTTCGCCTGAGGTAGGAGCGATGAGGGAGATGAAGGCTACACCGTATTTATGACAGGTGGGAGCGAAGTCTTCTTTTTCCTCGAAAGGAACATCGGGAAGGATGATTCCGTCGATGCCGATTTCACTGCAGGTTTTGATGAACTGCTCGGTTCCGTAGGAGAAGACTACGTTGGCGTAGGTCATAAATACCAGGGGCACCGAAACGTCCTTGCGAAGGTCGCGGACAAAGTCAAAAATCTTGTCGGTGGTTACACCGCCTGTGAGGGCACGAAGATTGGCACCCTGAATGACGGGACCTTCTGCGGTGGGGTCCGAGAAAGGAATACCGAGCTCGATTAAATCGGCACCGTTATGAACCGCTTCGCGAACTGCCGCGCCGGTGGTATCAAGGTCCGGGTCGCCGCAGGTTATAAAGGCGATGAAAGCTTTATTGTTATTAAATGCATCTGCAATTCTAGTCATGAAGGTCCTCCCCTCTGTAACGGGCGATGGCGGCACAGTCTTTGTCGCCGCGGCCGGAGATGGTAATTACGATAATCTGATCTTTGCTCATGGTAGGCGCAAGCTTGATGGCGTGTGCAACCGCATGAGCGGATTCGATGGCAGGGATGATACCCTCGGTTCTTGAAAGATATTCAAAAGCACAAACCGCTTCTTCGTCGGTAACCGGAACGTATTCTGCGCGACCGATATCGTGAAGATGTGCATGCTCGGGACCGATTCCGGGATAGTCAAGACCTGCTGAAATTGAGTATACGGGAGCTATCTGACCGTATTTGTCCTGGCAAAAGTAAGACTTCATACCATGGAAGATACCAAGGCGACCGGTAGCGATTGTGGCAGCGGTTTCGAAAGTATCGATTCCGCGTCCCGCAGCCTCACAGCCAATGAGGCGGACACCTTTGTCCTCTATGAAATTGTAGAAGGTTCCGATTGCGTTGGAGCCGCCGCCTACGCAGGCAAGCACCGCATCGGGAAGACGGCCTTCTTTTTCAAGAATCTGCTCTTTGATTTCTTTGGATATAACGGACTGGAAGTCGCGCACGATAGTGGGGAAAGGATGGGGACCCATTACGGAACCGAGGCAGTAGTGGGTGTCGTCGATTCTTGAGGTCCATTCGCGCATGGCCTCGGAAACAGCATCCTTAAGGGTAGCCGTGCCGGATTTAACAGGCACTACGGTAGCGCCCAAAAGTCTCATACGGTATACGTTTAAAGCCTGACGGATGGTGTCTTCTTCGCCCATAAAAACAACGCATTCCATATTCATAAGGGCTGCGGCGGTGGCGGTTGCAACACCGTGCTGGCCGGCGCCGGTCTCGGCGATGAGGCGGGTCTTGCCCATTTTCTTGGCTAAAAGTGCCTGACCGAGGACGTTGTTAATCTTGTGGGAACCTGTGTGGTTTAAGTCCTCGCGCTTAAGGTAAATCTTGGCACCTCCGAGGTCCTTGGTCATTTTCTCCGCATAATACAGGCGGGAAGGGCGACCTGCGTATTCGTTCAAAAGCTCTTTCAATTCACGGTTGAATTCCGGGTCGTTTTTGTATTTATTGTAAGCTTCTTCAAGCTCGATAACGGCATTCATAAGGGTTTCGGGGATGTATTGTCCGCCGTGTATGCCGAAGCGTCCGTTTTGATTGCTCATATTCAGTCCTTTCTTACGGCCTTCATAAATGCCGCCATTTTATCAATATCTTTAAAACCGTCTGTCTCTATGCCGGAGCTTACATCCACCGCAAAAGGATGAACCGCTTCGACAGCCTCCGCCACATTCAGAGGATTAAGTCCACCTGCGAGAAAGAAGGGTCTCTCCACATTCTTTACAATGCTCCAGTCAAAAGTAACCCCGTCGCCTGCCCCCGCATCCAAAAGAATATGGTCCGCAGAGCTTTCGACTGCCACCGCCACATCTTCGGGATTGGCTACCTTGAAGGCTCTTATAACGGGCTTTCCCGTCGCTTTCTTTAGCTCAGTTATATATTCCTCGGACTCACTACCATGGAGTTGCGCCACGTCGATGATACCTCTGTTGAGAAGGTCAGCCACAACCGACAGCTCTTCGTTGACGAATACGCCCACTGCATTAATTGAGGGTGACAGAGACTTTTTCAAAGAAAGCGCCGTCTTCGGGTCCACGTATCGTTTGCTTTTGCGGGCAAACACGAAACCGATGTATTCGGGTTTAAGACGATTGGCGGCCTCAATATCCTCGGGACGCCTGAGTCCGCATAATTTAATCTGTGTCATTTACAGTCCTTTCAATTCACGAAGCTTGGCATTTTTGTCTGAAGCCCTCATGAGAGCTTCGCCTACGAGTACCGCATCGGCACCCATATCGACAGCATCTGCGATATCCTGATGCCCCTTCACACCCGACTCCGATACAAAAAGAATATTCGAAGGAATCATATCACGAAGCCTGCGAGCATTACTCGTATCAACGGTAAAATCCTTGAGGTTACGATTGTTAACGCCTATAATTCTGGCACCTGCCTTAACGGCTGTTTCGACTTCCGCCTCATCGTGAGCCTCCACCAAAGCGGAGAGTCCGAGTTCGTCGCAGATACCGATGTACTCTTTGATCTGCTCAAAAGAAAGAATGGAGCATATCAGCAGTGCAGCCGAAGCCCCCAAAACCCTGGCTTCATACAACATATATTCATCAACCGTAAAGTCCTTGCGAAGACATGGAATCTTCACGTTTGAAGCTATCTCACGAAGATAGTCGTTGCTTCCGAGAAACCACTTGGGCTCCGTCAGAACCGATATACAGTCCGCACCTGCCGCCTCGTATTCGCGGGCAATCTGCAGATAGGGAAAATCGGGAGCGATGAGTCCCTTTGACGGTGAAGCCTTCTTGCACTCGCAAATAAAAGAAAGTCCTTCTTTGGCCAGAGACTTCTCGAAAGGAAAATCTGCTGTTTTAAGGCTGCCTGTCATGCTCTTTAACTCCGCAAGCGGGAGCCTTAACTGAGCCGCTGCCACACGCTCGCGGGCATGAGCCGCAAGTTCATCGAGGATGGTCATTATTCTTCCTCCGGGCGATTGCTCACTTCAATAATCTTCTTAAGGGTTTCGGCAGCTTTGCCTGAGTCGATAAGCTCAGCCGCAAGAGAGATACCGTCTTTAAATGTGTCTGCCTTACCTGCAATATAGAGTGAAGCGCCTGCGTTCATCAAAACAGCGTCGCGCTTGGGTCCCTTGGCACCTGCAAGGATATCGAGAGTAATCTTGGCGTTTTCTTCGGGAGTGCCGCCTACAAGGTCTTCTTTGGTGCAACGGGTGAAGCCGAAGTCTTCGGGAGCGATGGTGTAAGTCTTGAACCACCCGTCACGAATTTCGCAAACCTTGGTGGGAGCGCTCATGGAAATTTCATCGAGCTTGTCCATACCGTATACCACCATGCCGCGGTTGATGCCTAAGTTACAGAGAACCTGAGCAAGGGGCTCTACAAGATAATCATCGTATACGCCGAGAAGCTGCATCTTGGGTGAGCCGGGGTTGGTAAGGGGGCCGAGGATGTTGAATACGGTTCTGAAGCCGAGTTCTTTTCTGATGGCGCCTACATATTTCATGGAAGTATGGTATTTCTGTGCAAAGAAGAAGCACATTCCGGCTTCTTTTAACAACTCAACGCAACGCTTGGGGCTCTGGTTGATGTTGACACCCAAAGCTTCGAGACAGTCTGCGGTGCCGCACTTGGAAGAAGCGGCGCGGTTACCGTGCTTGGCTACCTTAACTCCGCCGGCTGCGGCTACGATGGCTGAAGTGGTGGAAATGTTAAAGCTGTGAGCATTGTCACCGCCGGTTCCCACTATTTCAAAGATATCCATGCCGGTTTCAACCTTGGTGGCGTGGTCTCTCATGGCAGCGGCACAGCCTGCGATTTCATCGGTAGTCTCGGCTCTGGCACTCTTGGTGGAAAGTGAAGCGAGAAATGCCGCATTCTGAGTGGGAGTGGTTTCACCGCTCATAATTTCGTTCATTACGCTATACGCTTCATCATAAGTTAAATCTTCCTTGTTAACAATCTTTACAATAGCTTCTTTAATCATTTTCGTATCCTCCGTACCATTACATTTTTGCGATGTTTTTAATAAAGTTTTTAAGCATTGTTTTTCCGTCGGGAGTCATGATGGACTCGGGATGGAACTGTACCCCGTAAATCGGGTATTTCACGTGTTCAACCGCCATGATTTCTTTTTGATCCGTTTCGGCGATAATCTTAAGCTCTGCGGGAATAGTAGCGGGGTCGGCGGCAAGCGAGTGATATCTTGCTACCAAAGCCTTTTCGGGAACTCCCTTGAAAAGCTTCGAATCCTTGTCGAAAGTTACCTCCGACTGCTTGCCGTGCATCAGCCTGCTTGCGTAAGTGACTGTTGCACCGAAGGCTTCGCAGATGGCCTGGTGACCGAGGCAGACACCTAAGATAGGATATTTGTCACCGAGTTCTTTTACCACGTCGATGATGACGCCTGCGTCGGAAGGTTTACCGGGTCCCGGAGAAAGAATGATGCACGAGGGCTTCAGCGCATCGATTTCTTTTACCGTAAGTTCGTCATTTCGGATAACCTTTATGTTGTCGTCAATCTCCCCGATGAACTGGTAGAGGTTGTAGGAAAAACTGTCGTAATTGTCGATGAGAAGTATCATAATTCCTCCGTTCCGGCTATTTCCAAAGCCTTGAGGGAAGCTTTTGCTTTGTTTAAGCACTCTTCGTATTCTTTTTCCGGTACCGAGTCGGCTACGATGCCGGCGCCGCTTCGTACGAAGACTTTACCGTTCTTTTTGTAGGCTACGCGGATGGCTATGCAGGTATCCATGTTGCCGGTGAAATCGATGTAGCCGATGGCTCCGCCGTAGATGCCGCGTTTGTTGTTCTCAAGCTCGCCGATTATCTGACAGGCGCGAATCTTGGGAGCGCCGGAGAGCGTTCCTGCGGGAAGAACCGCTTCGATGGCATCAAGAGCGTCTTTGTCATCTTTAATAACTCCGCGAACTGTGGAACCGATGTGCATTACGTGTGAGAAACGTTCGATGGAGTGAAGCTTCTCGACTTCTACGGTGCCAAACTTACTGATGCGTCCAAGGTCGTTTCTGCCAAGGTCAACCAGCATGTTGTGCTCGGCAAGTTCTTTTTCGTCCGCAAGAAGCTCGATCTCAAGAGCCTTGTCATCTTCATCCGTCTTGCCTCTGGGTCTCGTGCCCGCAAGGGGGAAGGTATGCACCACTCCGTTTTCAAGCTTCACAAGTGTTTCCGGAGAAGCACCCGCCACTTCCACATCCGTGCCGGAAAAGTAGAACATATACGGCGAAGGGTTGATGGTACGAAGCACTCTGTAAGTATTTAACAGACTTCCTTCAAACGGAGCGCTCAGGCGGTTTGAAAGCACCACCTGGAAGATGTCGCCTTCCCGAATGTAAGCCTTGCCCCGCTCCACCATGTCGGTGAATTCTTCTTTTGAAAAAAGAGGGGTAACCGGGCCCGTAAGCCGTCCGCCGGGCTCATTGCTCTTCACGCCGGTCTTAAGTAGGTTAACCAGGTTCTCAAGCTCCATAACCGCTTTGTTGTAGCCTGTGGTCACGTCAGACAGGTTCATGTTTACCATAAGGATTATCTTTTGCTTGATATGGTCAAAAGCAATTACCTTATCAAAAAGCATCAGGTCGATATCTTTAAAGTTCTCCGAATCATCAACTTTAACCTTTGCTGTGGGCTCGCTGTAACCGAAAAAGTCGAAGGAGAAATATCCCACCAGACCGCCGGTAAAAGAAGGAAGGTAATCAAACTTCGGGCTCTTGTAATCCGCCAGAATCTTTCTGAGATAATCCGAAGGCTTGTCGGTCTTAAAAGAAAGATTGGAAAACTTTATTTCTCCGTCCACACAAGTGATATCCATCTTGGGGTCATATCCCATGAAAGTGTAGCGTCCCCAGGTGTCATCGGCGCTTGCGGACTCAAGCATGTAGCAGTGAGTTGAAATGTTCTTAAGAATCCGCATGGTCTCGATGGGAGTGGTGAAATCCGAGAGAATTTCGGTGCTTACGGGAAGCACGTTGTATTTTTCCTCTGCAGCTATTTTTTGTACGGTTTCAAGTGAAGGTAATACTTTCATTTTGATTCCTTTCTGCCGTCGAGAATAAAAAAGTCCTCGACAGACTGTCAATCTGTCAAGGACGAATATACTATCCGCGGTGCCACCTTGATACACGGATGCGACTCCGTGCGCTTAGCGAGATACCAACATATCTCCGGCAATTTACGCTTGCCCAAACGTCGCAGAATACTCGGGATTATCCCTTTGACTGCGCCCTCAGCGGTCCATTTGACAACTTGTTTCTTACCCGGCTCTCAGCACCCCGGGCTCTCTGTGAAGGCATCACTGCCGTTATCTCCGCTTCATCGGTTTATCATATTAAATTGTACACATTATTGCATTTCGCAATTGTTTTGTCAATAATTTTTTTAAAAGAAAGGGAAAGGCTTTTTTCCTTTCCCTTTTGGTGTTCAAATAACTCAGAACTTCTTGATATAATCCGCTTTCCTCACGGGGGAGGGAGGAATGCTTCCGAGAGTTGCGTAGTCCGGGATGATGTTGCCTGCGCCTTCGTATTCGGGGCTGAAGTGATAAAAATCATTTTTTAGCGGATTTTATCTATCGCTTTTGACCTTTAAAAATGTGGGGCAAGTGATAAAAAGAGAAATTACAGATTTTTATCTATAGCTTCAGCCGGATTATCTGCGGGATAACTATTTGTGCTCTTCTATATCAATGAATGGTAATAGATAAAATAGATGTTTTCATAATTTTAGCCATTGCTCTTTGGAAAACACTTCCGAAAACAATGGCTAAAAATTTGTATTTTGGATTATTATCTATTGCTCATGAATCCGAAGCGGCAAAATAATAGATAAAATCCAACTAAGTTTATAATTATGCATTGATATTCTTTCTATGCATTGCACAAACACTTATGTTGCCAAATCCACATGCTGTATTGTGCCGGCCTGCCCGTTTTCGTACAGGAATATGCCGGTTTTCCGCACATATCCGTTGGGGCCCGCACCGCCGGCGCCGTTAAGGGTGAATTCGGTGTCCCGGTTATCAAGGGCGATGGCGCCGATTCCCAAATCCTTGAGAGTATAAAGAAGATTGGTCCCATCAGCAGCCTTAGTCCAGACTTTCAGCTTCTCAAAGACTGAGTCATTTTCATCAATCCAGCCGTTCCGGTCCTCGTCATACTCCGCAAGATCTTTAAAACCGTCTCCCGAGCGTGTGCCGAAGAGTTCGGAACCGTCGTTAATCTTGCCGTCATCGTTTTTGTCAAGGGCGAGGAAGCCGCTGCCTTCATTGAGCAGAGAGATTTCATCCTCGGTGCCGTCGGCGTCAAGGTCAAAGAAATATTTAAGATTCGAAAGACCTGCGGGAACATCATGAAGATTGACTACCAGGGGATCGATTGCCTGTGAATACATACTCGTAACGGACTCTGAGTAGAATTCGCAGAAACGGGAGGACATGGCAATATCGATGTTGATATTTATATCTCTGCCGTCATCGGTGTGAACAATTCCCTGAGCGGAAAAAGTGGTGTACTCCATGGATTCAAAGTAGTATGTGTCGGTAGTACTTTCAACCACAAGCTGATATTCGGTGGGCTGCATCTGTCCGCTTTGATTCGCCTCTGAGAGAACATTGTCGCAGCAGGATTTGTGCCCCTTTTTTCGAAAAAGAAACTCGAAAATGTCCATAATGAATCTCTGGTGCATTTTCTGAAACTCGGCCGCAACGTCTCTGTCTTTGGACACACGGTCGTTTACGACAACGCGCTTTTGTTTGCCGAGTAACTCAAAAAGATTGAGGAGAGGGTCGTCGTCAGAAATGCCATCGGAAGCATTACCCTCAGTATCTTCCGAAAGCGCGGGGAATTTCCCGGTGGTTTCGAGGTAGCCTTCCTCAAAAAGAAAGCTGCCAAAGGATGATGTAAGCTGACTTCCTGTCGTGCCATTGCCGCTTACATGTGTTTCGACATCACGTCGAAAAGATTGAGCTGACTTTGTCAGTCTCGCGGAGTCCATTCCTATAGTGCCGGAATCGATTCTCAAATTGTGTTTTTTCCCTCCTTAAATAAATTCAGGAACGGTTATTCGGAAAATTCTTTTTCCGCATAAACGTCCCTGTAAAATATTTATCGGCAGATGCGGGGTAATACTTGAGTTTATTTTTTCAAAAAAAGAATGTATAATAGCCTACGTGCAGAGGAAGAACGGAATGTTGTTTTTTAAAAAGAAAATGGTCAATTTCATAGCGCTTTTGATGAGCTTTCTTTTGCTGTGCGGATGCAGCGGAAGCGACGGAGAACCGGTGGAGAACATCTTCACGAAGGACATTGGGAGCAGAAAATCCATGCTTGAGAATCCGTCCATCGATTATGAGCTTCCGGGAGTTTATCCCGCTATTTCCGTGGACCTTATGGGTTACGAAGTGGGTCGCAAGAAGATAGCGGTCCTGGCAGCATCCAGACTTCCGGCATTTTATGAGGTCAGGGATTCACAGACCGGCAAGGTAGTATACGAAGGCGGCGTCAAAAGAAAGAATGTGCGAAGCGACTCCGAAATTTCGGTGGGAACTGTGGACTTTTCGGGCTTTAACACTCCCGGCACCTATTATATAGAGACAGAAATCTTAGGCAGATCAAAAGACTTTTCCATTGTGGAAGACGTCTATCAGAGCATGTTAACCGATGCATACGGTAAACTCAGGGCTCTTCGCTGTGACGGCTGTCATGGGGAGAGAATCCCTTTCGAACAGGACAAATCTTCCACTCTTAATTCAGTCGGCGGCTGGCATACCTCAGCCGAGGGCGAGAAGGATGTGGTGGAGAGCTGTCTTGCGGTAATGGATCTTTGCACCATCTATGAATTTTATCCCAAGATTTTTTCTGACGATTACGGCTCCGAGGACAGCGGAAACAGAATTCCCGATATCCTCGATGAAGCTTTTTATGAAGCAAACTGGCTGTTTACGATGCAAAATAAAGAAAGCGGCGGCGTGTATGCTTCGATTTCTTTGGACGGGGACAAGGGTTCCGACTCTCTTTGTGTGAGAGCGGAGACTACCAGAGCAACGGCGTATTACTGCGCATGCATGGCGAAGGTTTCTTTTGTCTCCAAGCGATTCAATCAGGAACTGTCGAATAAAGCGATGCAGGCGGCTGTTCTTGCATGGAACGCCCTTGAGGCCAATAAAAGCATAGTGGATTCGGACCAGATGTTCAGAGCGGCTTCCGAACTTTTCAGGCTTACGGGTCAGGATGTTTACAAAAAGGTGGTAAACGATTTCCTGAGCGCCAATGCGGACAAGCCTTACGAGAGCAGGTCTACTCTTGACGGAGCCATCACATATCTGTCTTCCGCAAGAGCTACGGATGTGGGCTTCTGCACGCTTCTTATGAACAATCTTATGAAGCATACGGAAGGAAAGGTTGCGGATGCGACTGCTTCCAAATATCTTGTGGAGGCCGACGAGGCAGAGGCATCGGATGTTCTGCGTACGGCTTATGAATTCGCCATCGTCGACTACATCAACTCGAGCATCGAATACGTAAACGGTGAGGAAGACTGTCTGCATTACGTGGGCGGTCGCAACGCATACAGTATTAATTATTTTGACTCGATTGATACACCCGATTCACTTGTTAAGATTATTGCGGTGGCGGCGAGACTTTCCGCCAGCGATGACAAATAAAGCATTTTTGGTCATATAATAAGCATTTGTGAGGCTTTTTGAGTAAAGTCCAAAGTGCTAGCATGGTAAGTAAAATAGGACTAATATCAGATTGGAGTGACAACAATGAAAATAGTAGTTTTGGCAGGCGGCACCAGCACCGAGAGAGATGTATCTCTGGTGTCCGGCGCAAAGATTTACAAGGCGCTCAAAGAAAACGGTCACAAGGCTCTTCTTCTTGACGTATTCCTTGGACTTGAGGACGCGGACCTCGATACTGTTTTTGACAGAGGCGACGAGCTTCTGGGCAGCATTGAGGGTATTAAGCAGGACAATCCCGACATTGAGGCAGTTAAGGCACTCAGAAAGGATGGAGGCAAGACTTTCTTTGGCCCCAACGTTCTGGAAATCTGCAGAAAGGCCGACGTTGTGTTCATGGCCCTTCACGGTGAGAATGGCGAAAACGGTAAGGTTCAGGCTGCTTTTGACCTCCACGGCATCAGATATACCGGCAACGACTATGTAAGTTCAGCACTTGCCATGGACAAGGCTCTTGCCAAAGAACTTTTTGCATATCACGGAATTTCCACCCCGGTTGGGTTCGCACTTAAAAAAGGCGAGCCGGATACCCACGAAGTTAAGTACCCCGTTGTGGTTAAGGTTACCGACGGCGGTTCCAGCGTAGGCGTTTACATTGCCCACAACCGCGAGGAATATGAGAAAGCTAAAGAAGGCGCCTTTACCTATGGCAACGAGCTTGTGGTTGAGCAGTTTATTGAGGGTCGTGAGTTCTCCGTAGGCGTTATTAAGGGCGAGGCACTTCCCGTTATCGAGATTGCGCCCAAAGAAGGCTTCTACGATTACAAGAACAAATATCAGGAAGGTTCCACCATCGAGACCTGCCCCGCAGAAATCGATGCAGATACCACTAAGCGTATGCAGCAGATGGCTGTTGACGTATTTAAGGCATTAAGACTGACACAATACGCAAGAATTGATATAATGATGAATAAGGACGGAGAAATGTTTGCCCTTGAGGCCAACACACTTCCCGGCATGACCCCCATGTCCCTGATGCCTCAGGAGGCGCTGGCTGTGGGAATCAATTACAATCAGCTTTGCGAGAAGCTTATCAACATGGCGATGGACAAATAATATGCGCAGATTCAGTTTTGAAGATGTTGTTAACGCAACGGACGGTACCCCGATTAACAGCGAAAGAGTAGTAAGAAAAATAACCAATGTGACCATGGATTCACGTAAAGTCGTTCAGGGCAGCCTTTTTGTGGCTATCAAGGGCGAAAGAGTGGACGGTCACGATTTCATCAAAGAAGTTTTTTCGAAGGGCGCGGCAGCAGTACTTTGCGACCATGTTCCCGAGGGCATTATCGGTCCCTGCGTAGTGGTGGAGGATACGGTTAAAGGTCTTCAGGAAGTTGCAAGATGGTACAGAAGCACTCTTAACGTTAAAGTGGTAGGTATCACCGGAAGCGTGGGCAAGACCAGCACCAAAGAAATGGTGGCTGCAGTCCTCGCAGAAAAATTCAACGTATTAAAGACAATCGGCAATTACAACAACGAAATAGGACTTCCCCTGACAGTACTGTCAATTGAAGAGGATACTGAAATTGCGGTACTTGAGATGGGCATCAGTGATTTCGGAGAGATGCGCGTATTAAGCCGAATTGCCTGCCCCGACATCTGTGTCATTACCAATATCGGTCAGTGTCATCTTGAGTTCTTGCATGACCGTGACGGAATACTTAAAGCCAAATCAGAGATATTTGAGTTCATGAATCCCGAAGGACGCATTTACTTAAACGGTGACGATGACAAGCTTGTTACCGTTACTGAGGTTAAGGGCATCAAGCCCACTTTCTTTGGCCTTAAAGATACCAATGACGTATATCCCGCGTCCAAAGAATCCATGGGACTCGGCGGCACCAGGATGAGAATTTCACTTCGAGGCTCTTTATTTGATGCGGAGATTCACATGCTCGGTGACCACATGGTATCCAATGCCATGGCTGCTTCCGCCATAGCTTCGGACCTCGGCATGGACAAGAATCAGATAGCCGCAGGTTTATACACAGCCAAGACCATTGACGGCCGCAGCAACCTTATTCCCAAGGGAACCGGCTATATTATAGACGACTGTTACAATGCATCACCGGCTTCCATGATGGCAGCTCTTGATACATTAAATCTTGCTACTGGCAGAAAGGTAGCCATTCTCGGGGACATGTTTGAACTCGGACCCGACTCAGACAACATGCATGCCGCAGTAGGCCGCTACGCCGTTTCCATCGGCATTGACAAACTCATTTGCGTAGGCGCGAACTGCAGACATATGTACTCGGCAGCCCTCAAAGAAAAAGGCACTACCGGCATCGGTTACTACACCGACCTCGAGTCACTCATCAAGAATCTCAGGATAGAGATCAAAGAAGGAGACAACGTACTCGTCAAGTCTTCACACGGCATGGGCTTTGCGAAGCTTGTGGAGGCGCTTAAAGAACTTTAATAAGAACAAAAAAATTCAGCCTACTCGGCTGAATTTTTTGTATACGCTGTTTCAAGTTCACCGCGAATTCTGTCTGAGAGTTCTTTTTTCTCCTCTTTAGTAAGATTGGCGGTATCAATGGCCGGAAGATATTCCACGTAAACTGTGGTACGCTTAATCTTCGGTAACTGGTCCTCGAAGACCTTATTGGAATTGGTAATACATACGGGAACAATGGGGCAACCGGTTTTCTCCGCAATCTTGAAGCTTCCGGAGTGGAATTCAAGGAGAGGGTCGGTGCCTTTGTTGCGGGTGCCTTCGGGGAAGATGCAGATGCTGGTGCCTTTTTTAACAAGCTCGATGCATTTGTTAATCATCTTAAGACCGCTGCGCAAGTCCTTACGGTCCAGGAACTGGCAGTTCATAAGGCTCATCCACCAGGAAAAGATGGGGAACTTCTTGGTTTCTTTTTTGGCAACATAACCGGTCTGACCCTTGCAGAGAGGATAGGTTATGATGATGTCGAAAATACTGCGGTGATTGGGAGTATAAAGAACGGCTCCGTCGGGAACGTTCTCGCGGCCCTTAACCACGATGCGGGTGCCTGCCAGGAAAGTAACCACTCTGAAAGCGGCGCCGATGATAACCTGCGAATATTTGGCCCTCGCCATGGGAGAGAACAGTTGGATAATCAGCGCTATCAGCACAAGGGGAAGGGATAATATTAAAAACAGTACGGTCCAGACCGCACAAAGAATAAATCTTACCAACTCAAATACCTCACATACTAACGTAGTTTTAAAAACCATGTTCATTATAGATAATTAATTTAAATCACGCAAGACAGATTCATACTTTTTGTGGTACTGTATTATGCAAGGAGAAAAAGAACCTATGATAAAAATTTACAATGCCCAAATCGTGGACCCTGTTACAAAACCCAAGGGCCGCTACGATATTGAAATCGATAAAGGAATCATTATGAAGGTAACCCCTACCGAGGGCGAACTTCCCGAGGGCGCCATAGATGCCACCGGATTGTGTCTGTCACCAGGCTTTTGCGATGTGCATGTTCACTTCCGCGATCCCGGCCAGACCCACAAAGAAGACATTTACACCGGCGCCAAATGTGCGGCAAAGGGCGGCTTCACCGATGTGGTTCTCATGGCCAATACCAAGCCCACGGTTGACACCGTCGAGACTCTTGAATATGTACTTAACAAAGGTCGCGAGACCGCCATCAATATACACAGCTGCGCATCCGTCACCATGGGCCTCAAAGGTCAGAAACTTACCGACATGGAAGCCCTCAAGGCAGCAGGCGCGGCAGGATTTACCGATGACGGCATCCCGATTATGAATACAACTCTTTTAAGGGAGGCTTTTGAAAAGGCGGCTGAACTGAATGTTCCCATCAGCCTTCATGAAGAAGACAAAGGCCTTATCAAAGAAAACGGTATCAATCACGGCTACGCCAGCGATCAGTTCGGAATCTACGGCTCTCCCCGTGAAGCGGAAGCCCGCATGATTGAGCGCGACTTAAAGATAGCTCTTGAAACCGGCGTAACTTTGGACATTCAGCATATCAGTTCCAAAGAAGGCGTCGAGTTAGTGCGCAAAGCCCGCAGACAGAGCGACAGGATTTATGCAGAGGTTACGCCCCATCATCTTTCTTTGACCGAAGATGTGGTAGTGGCTTACGGTTCAAATGCCAAGATGAATCCTCCTCTTCGCACCAAACGCGACAGAGCGGCACTTATAGAGGGCGTCAAGGACGGTACAATATCCATTATTGCCACCGATCACGCGCCCCACAGTCCCGAGGAGAAGGACATAGATATCACCCTTGCGCCTTCAGGCATTATCGGACTTGAGACTGCCTTCAGCCTTGCTTACAGAGCACTGGTGCAGAGCGGCGCCATCAGCCTTGAAAGACTCGTATCCATGTTCACGGTTAATCCCCGCAAGCTCTACGGCTTTAAGAACTACGGCATCAGCAAGGGCGCTCCCGCCGACATCACAATATTTAGTGAAAAAGAACAGTGGACTTATTCCGAATCACTTTCCAAGTCCAAAAACACGCCATTCCTCGGCGACACCCTTCCGGGTAAAATAAAATACACCATTTGCAAAGGGGAAATCGTCTATGCAGATATTTGAGAAATCCACGCTTGTTAAATGCGGCAGGCTTTCAGAAGGAATATATGAAATGTATTTAAAGACCGGTGCGGCAGAATATGCGAAGCCCGGCCAGTTTGTGATGGTTTATCCCTCGGATGCATCTACCATTCTTCCCCGCCCCATCAGTATTTGTGAGGTTTGCGAGGATACGCTCAGACTGGTTTATCGCGTGCAGGGTAAGGGTACCCGGGAGTTTTCTTTGTACAAAGAAGGCGAGTCGGTTAAGGTTCTCGGTCCCATCGGTAACGGCTTCCCCGTGGAAGAAGGACGCGGCAGAAAGTCCATCCTCATAGGCGGCGGCATAGGCGTGCCCCCGATTCTGGAACTTGCAAAGGCTTTGAAGGGTGAGGACACCACCATTCTTGTGGGCTATCGTAACAGCGACATGTTCTTAACCGAAGACTTTAAAAAGCAGGCGCCTCTTGAAGTAGCCACCGAAGACGGAAGCGTCGGCGTTAAGGGCAATGTCATGGATGTTATTCGTGAAAAGAATTTAAAGTGCGATGTTATTTTTGCATGCGGTCCCATGCCCATGCTTCGCGCTATCAAGAAATATGCCGAAGAAACCGGTATTAAAGCATACATTTCTTTGGAAGAAAGAATGGCCTGTGGCGTAGGAGCCTGCCTCGGCTGCGTATGCAAGACCACCAAAAAGGACGAGCATTCCCATGTAAACAATGCCCGTGTCTGTACGGAAGGTCCGGTATTTGAAGCAAGGGAGGTGGAGATTTAATGAATACGAGTGTTAAAATTGCAGGAGTTGAATTCAAGAATCCCGTCACCACCGCTTCGGGAACCTTCGGCTCGGGTATGGAATATTCGCAGTTTGTGGATTTGTCCCGCCTCGGTGCGGTTACCACCAAAGGTGTTGCGTTGACTCCCTGGCAGGGTAATCCCACCATCAGAGTTACCGAGGTTTACGGAGGCATGCTCAATGCCATCGGTCTTCAGAACCCCGGCATAGAGGTGTTCTGCGAGAGAGACATTCCTTTTCTTAAGAAATACGATACTAAAATAATTGTGAATGTATGTGGAAAAACCGTCGAAGAATACGTGGGTGTTGTGGAAAAGTTAGCTTCTCAGCCCGTAGACATGTTGGAGATTAACGTATCCTGCCCCAATGTCAAAGAAGGCGCCATTGCTTTCGGTCAGGACGCAAAAGCCCTTGAGAACATTACAAGAGAAATAAAGAAGGTTGCCAAGCAGCCTGTTATTATGAAGCTCAGTCCCAACGTAACCAGGATTGCCGACATGGCAAGAGCGGCGGAAGCAGCGGGCGCAGATGCCATTTCTCTTATCAATACCATTACCGGTATGAAGATAGACATTAACCGTCGTAAGTTTGTACTTGCCAATAAAACAGGCGGCATGTCAGGTCCCGCCATTAAGCCCGTAGCGGTGAGAATGGTTTATGAATGTGCTCAGGCGGTCAAGATTCCCATCATCGGAATGGGCGGTATCATGAACGGCGAAGACGCAATAGAGTTTATTCTCGCAGGTGCCACCATGGTAGCGGTGGGAGCGGCCAACTTCACCAATCCTCTTGCTACCGTAGAGGTAATCGACGGAATCGAGCGATACATGAAAGAACAGAATGTTGCCGACATCAATGAATTAATCGGAGCGGTACAATAACCCTAAAAATAAACCGGGGACGAACTTAGTTCGTCCCCGATTTTTATAAGGATATCAAAATGGTAAAATGGTTTTTTGGTTATGTTTTTTGACCGGTTACGCTATGAAAATGTCCGTCCCGTAGGGTCGGTTATGCTTCTTCCATAAGCTTATTGAATTTTTCGATAACTGCGTCGCAGGTCTTTTGCGATATTTCGGGAAGCTTGCCGCCCCAGGTCTTTTCAGCCTGCTCGTAGCCTTGTTTGAATGCTTCCATCATATCATTAAGCTTTGACGGGTCGCCGCCCGTAAGAGCCTGTGCGAAATCGATGATACGATCGGATGTGGCATTTACGCCCCAGTATCCGTCTTCGGCAATATCTGCCTGAGCTTTTGCTCTTGTCTCGGCATCGACTTCAACTTTGCCTTCTCTCAAAGCATTCCAGATGCCATTTGCGTCTGCAAAAGCACCGCCCTGTTTGTTGATGAGCTTCGTTACCAGTTCTATCAGCTGGTCGTGTCTGGCCTGCGCATCTGCTTTAAGTCTTGCAATCACTTCTTCATTTGCTTTATACATCTGAGTAGGTGTTTCAAGCTTGGGTTCGTAGATAACACCGTTATCGTCCTTAGTCTCCATAACCGCAGAAGCATCGGTGGGCTTGGGCACGTATTCAGTTTTGGGAGCTGATGAGTAGCCGTCAACCACGCTTGTAATTCCGTTTACATTCATGACTTTTCCTTTCCGGGTTGCCCCTATTTTCATGTGCACTTCCGTGTGCAGTTAGTATACTTCTATCTCTTGTATCGGTCCCCGACTTTAAAAACTTAACCCTTTTTCGAAAAAAAATAATTTTTTTTGCATTCTTTATAAGAAGTTAATTTGTGCATTGTATGATGTATAATGTATAATGAATATTGTATACAAAAAGCAAATGAGGGATATGACATGACAGTATACGAACAGGCGAGAGCCAAGATTAACCTATCACTTGACGTAACCGGTCGCAGAGAAGACGGCTACCATCTGGTACGCATGATAATGCAGACCCTTGATTTATGCGACGACCTGGTTTTTGAGAATGCTGAAGCGGGCGACGGAATCACCCTTATCACCGACAGCGGCATCCTCAATAAAGAACAGTCTGAGGGCAGCGACAACCTTATCATCAAGGCGGCCAAGGCTTTGGAAAAAGAAACCGGACATTCTTTTGACGTTTACATTTCTCTTACCAAAAGAATCCCCATCGCTGCGGGACTTGCGGGCGGAAGTGCCGATGCTGCGGCAACATTGAGAGGACTTAACAGACTTTTTGATTTAAAGCTCTCAATGGACGAACTTCGTGCCATAGGCTTAAAGCTGGGTGCGGATGTGCCCTTCTGCGTTGAAGGAGGTTTATGCCTCTGCGAGGGAATCGGCGAGATTCTTACACAACTCACACATCTGCCGTCTTATCCTACGGTAATATGCAAGCCAACACTTTTTGTTTCCACGCCTTCGGTGTATAAAGCTTATGACAGTCTGGAGACACCTTTTCATCCTGACGTGGATGCAATGCTTAAGGCAATTTCCGAATACGACGGTCCCGCTATTCCGGAGCTTTTAGGCAACAGCCTTGAAACCGTAACCGCCAATGTCCATCCCATTATCAAAGAAATCGAGATGAGCATGTTAAAGACCCGCGCTCTAAACGCTGTCATGAGCGGAAGCGGCCCCACAGTCTTCGGACTTTACAATTCTGTGCAGGAAGCCGATGCGGCAGCAGAGATTTTAAAAGAAAAATACCCTGATTTTGAAATACATTCCACCAAATTCGACTACGGATTCATCGAAAGATATGAATAGAAAGGAAGGCCCTATTGGAAGGTAATTTTGAGCTTAACATGGATGAATATCTGCCCTTGAGAGACGTTGTTTTTCAGACTCTCAGAAAAGCCATACTTACCGGCGAACTTAAGCCGGGCGAGCGTCTCATGGAGATTCATCTTGCGGAAAAAATAGGCGTAAGCCGCACCCCCATACGAGAGGCCATAAGAAAACTTGAACTTGAAGGCCTTGTTACCAATGTGCCGAGAAAAGGCGCTCAGGTAGCGGAAATCTCTCAAAAAGGCTTAAGAGATGTGCTCGAAGTGCGCCGTGCCCTTGATTCTTTTTGCGCCGAGCTTGCCTGCGAAAGAATCACCGACGAGGAAAAGAAAGAGTTAAAAGAAGCCTGCCTTAACTTCGAAGAAGCGGTCAAAACCAAAGACGCCACCATCATAGCCAAGGCAGACGTACGCTTCCACGACATTATCATAGTTTCCACGGGTAACGAGCGTATCGTAGCCCTCATCAACAATCTGGCGGAGCAGATGTACCGCTACCGCTTTGAATACATCAAGGACGAATCCAATCATCCCAAGCTCATTGCCGAGCACCGCATGCTGGTGGATGCCATCACAAACGGCGACGGCGAAAGGGCAAGAGCCATTGCCGGTGAGCACATCGATAATCAGGAATTGTCCATATTAAAACAGCTGGAGGTTCTTAAGTGAACAAAGAAGTACTCATATCCATAAAAGGCCTTCAGTATACCGTATCTGAAGAGGTCGGTGAAGAAGACAAGCGCGTGGAAACCCTCACTCGCGGCCAATATTATAAACGCGCCGGCAAACACTACGTAACCTTCGAAGAATCTCTCGACGGCTCCGAACCCGTCAAAAGCATGGTCAAATTCGACAAGGATTCTTTTGAGATCACCAGAAAAGGTCCCTATAATGTGCGCCTCGGCTTCGAAGCGGGCAAGAAATCCTATACGGATTACCGCACTCCTTTCGGTGAGTTTCTTTTAGGCATCGACACCCTCGCCATAGACTATGCCGAAGAGGACAAGGAAATCACCATGGCCATCGAATACGACATGGAGTTTAACTCCGAGCATCTGGCCCATTGCGTGATAGATGTGAAAGTGGCGGAAGTTTAAAAGGACCGGCATTAAGCCGGTCCTTTTGATATGTGTGTTATTTTTTATGATTCAATAACTTCCTTCAGCGAGCTTTCCACCTTGCCGGTAAGTACCTGCATGTTGTCGATGGAAGAAGCTGTTTCTTCGGAGGAAGAAACCAGGTTCTTGGCGCGGGTGTTGACGCTTTCCACGATGGTTGAAAGCTTTTCTGCTTCACGGACAAGGTTGCTGATGGTTTCTTTGATGTCTTTGTTGTTCTTGTTACTGTCATCGGCAGTTGTCTTGGAATTTTCGGCAAGAGTCTTGATTTCTTCCGCAACAACCGCGAATCCTTTGCCGGCTTCGCCTGCGCGGGCGGCTTCGATGGAAGCGTTTAACGCAAGGAGGTTGGTCTGGCTGGATATTGCGATAACGTCGGCGTTGTTGGCTTCAAGTTTCTCAAGATAACCTTCGATGTTTGCAAGAACCACCTTTAAGTTCTGGGCAAAGCTGTCGACCTCGGCCATGGACTGGGATATACCGTTGGTCTGGTGTACGTTGTCGGAACTTGCTTTTTTGATCTGGGCAATGGATTCAAGAAGACTGTCAAAGTTTTTGTTGATACCTGCTCCGAGAGAAGCCTGCTTATTGTTCATATCTTCGTGGGCCTGCTTAACTTCGTCGGCGAGGGCCATTGCTTTATCTTTTTCTTCGTAAGCTCTGTCTTTAATGTAGTGTACGCAGTTGCGGCGATGGCTGAATCCGTTGTAAATTGCAACAGCCATATCTTTACAGGTGTCATATCCGCAGCATCCGCAGTCGATGTGGCGCTTTTCTTCGGTATCCTTGCGCATCTTGGTGAATATTGCTTCAAGTTCGGTATTCGAGGGAACCTTGAAGGCACAATCGGCGCTTCTGTCGGTATATTTTCTTACAAAGTCATTTAAATTGAGATTCTCAAACTGCTTGTTAAGGGCTTCGATTCTCTTCTTTGGTGTGGCATTTCTGCCCCATGCGGACTTCTTGGAATCGTTCTTGCTGTTTGCACGAATCTTCTGAATGGTCATGAATACGTCTTCATTCAGGGTTTTGCGGTTGTCTACGCCGGTACCGTACAGACAGCCGTTGGTACAGTTAAGGGCATCCACGAAGAGATAAGAAGTCTTGCCGCCTTTGATGCGGTCCTTGTTTCTTCTTAAGTATTCGTACATGTGATGCTCGCCTTCCATCTGACGCACAAGAGCGTCTTCGCCAAGGAGCCAGTATACGTTTTCTTTAAGGCCGCCGGGCATGGGATAGATGGAACCGAGACCGTATTCGATCTCATCCTTGTAAGGAGTGTAGCCGCTTACCGGGTTTTCTTTTAAATACTTAACCAGTTTGGAAAAAGTAAGATTATAGGAAACGTAACCCTTGTTGTTGGGGTCGTCGATTTCGTTCTTCTTGGCGATGCAAGGGCTGATAAAAGCAAGCTTGTCGCTGACATTAAGATATTTTTTAACGTAAATGGCGGCACACATCATAGGGCTCTGAACGGGCATGAGCTTCGGAAGAAGCTCGGGAAGATAGCGCTCTATGTAGCCCACAACAGCGGGACAGGGCTGGGAGATGCTTCCGTAGTAGTTTCTTTCGGTAATGTATTTGATGTAGCCCCAGGTAGTGATGTCGGCACCGAAGGATACGCTGATAAAGCGGTTTACACCAAGCTTTTTAAGCATTCCGAGATATTTCTCGTATTCGCCGGGATAGTTGGCAAGGAATGCGGGAGCTATCAAAACAGAAATATTGGCACCGCGCTTTAAGTCTTCAAAGAATATTTCCACGTCGTCCACGTATTCTCTTGCATTGTGCTCGCAGGCGTCTATACATGCGCCGCAGGCTATACATTTATCGGGATTTACTTCGATAATGTTGCCTCTTTCTTTTTCAACCGCTATATTGGCGCCGGTACAGCTGCATGCCCTGATGCATCGATTACAGCCGATACAATTCTCGTTAGTTTTTACCAAACCCATAATAAGTGCCTCCATACAAATGATAGTTATACTGCCTGAATTTCCAACACAGACATCATTTTTATTATACGGCAACACCAATTTAAGAATAATTAAAAAAGAACCGAAAAATCGGTTCTTTTAAAAAACTTATAAAATTTTGCAAGTACTTATTTGACGGATTTGGCTCCTGCCTTCTCCTGCATACGCTCAACCCATGCCTTGAAGCCCTTTTTCTTGACAACGGGTGTGTCAATCTTGCCGTGAAGACCTTTAACATCGGTGATGTAGATACCGCTTACAACGGCCTTAACTTCTTTTTTCACGGGAATAGAATCAAAAATCTTTTCGTCAGATACAAGGCTCATAATCTGGGGGCCGACCTTGGCCTTAACGATGGGGAGCTTCGCACGACGCATAAGCTTGGGTGTCTGATCGATAACCGACTGGGGAAGACCCGACTCGGTAATCTTCATACGTTTTTTGTCAATGATAAGCATGGATACTGTCTGCTTGTACTGTTCTATCTGGGCATTCTGCTCGGCCTGACGTTTCTCCGCCTTCTTGCCGAGGAAGTATAATACTACGACCAAAGCGATTAATACAACAAGAACAACTATCGCTATAATCCAACCAGTGCGCATTTCATAACCTCCTGTACTGTCTTTGAAATAATGCTAACACATTGTAACATTGTTAATGTTCAAAAACAAGGAAATTTCTCTAAACAATGGGCTATTATTGAATTTTCGGGGTGGGTGTGTCATAATCATTTTTGATAAATATCTGCGAGGAAAAGCAATAATGAAAAGAAGCCTTTTTCTTTTGACGACAGTGTTTGTGATGCTTATGAGCACTGCCTGCACCGATAAAAAGAATGAAGAAATTCCCGTTGTAACAATTGACGCGTCCAACATCGACGAGTACGTTGTTACGCTTCCCGAATATGACAAGATTACCGTTACAATAGACAAGTCCAAATTTTCCGAGGACCTTACCGACGACTATATTAACCGCTATTACGAAAGACTGGCGGCGGAGGTTGAAGGCCTCAGGGACGAGGAAGGCAATATCCTTCCGCTTAGCGAGGAGACGATTAAGCTTCTTAATATTCCTGCTTTTTCAAGCGTCAACGAATTCAAGGTTTTCGTAAGAAAAACCGTAGAAGGCTTTATAGATCAAGAAAACGAGGACAAAAAAATCAATGCGGCTTTAGACATCATAAGAGAAGAGACGGTCTTTGCCGAAATCCCCGAAAGTTTTCTTAATGAAACCAGGGAGAGGATAGTTTCAAGATACGATGAAATTGCCGCAAGTTACGACGTTTCCTCCGACGATTATCTTGAATTAAGCGAATTTCCCTTAGAGGAAGAAGCTTTAAAAGAAGCTCAGAATGAGCTGATATTTATGAAACTTGCATCAAGAATCGGCCTTGAGTACCGTAACAGGGACGAGATGGTTGAGGGTGTCAGAAACTACCTTGACGGAATTATCAAAGTTTCAAAAAAGTGACATTACAGAATGTTGAGGAACCGGTCAGGTGTCATTTTACGTAACGTATAATATCGCCAATATCATATTGCTAGTGGGTGTTTTAAACCTGATTATCGCACTGTATAAGCGTCTTGATACGGAATACAACAGGACGCTTTTTGTTACTGCCTGCGGTGTATTTGTGGTTACCGCGGCCTGGTACGGTATAGGACTCAGCAAAGAATTAAACGAGGCCATTCTTTATCATAAACTGATAATGGTAGGCAGCTTTCTTTTCTTGGGCGGATATGTAGCTTATGTCTGCTATCTTTATAAGATTAAGCACGGCGGATACCTTATGATTCCGGGCTTTATCACTCTGGGCGGTCTGTTTGCCCATGCCGGAAGAAATATACCCGGAGATCCTTTTCTGGCCAATATGCGGCTTGAATCCATAAAGGGTGTGACCATTCTTGTGGGCGAGAGAGGATACATGTACTTTGCCCATCTCGCAGTTATATCGGCAATCGGTATGTGGGGCGGCTTTTTTGCATTCAAAGAACTGTGGGACAAAAAAGGCAGAGGCGAAAGGCGCGTACAGGTTAATGCAGTTTTCTTTTTACTATCAAACGTTTTAATGGCTATTACGCTGCTGGTATATGAGAGCAACTATTTCAGAATGATTCCCATATTGCCTCTTACATGGGCAACTTCGTGTACCATTTATTCCCTTCTTTCTTTCAGATATCACATATTCAACTACGATACTCTTGCCCGCAAGAGCCTTATTAACGATATAGGCGCGGGTTTTGTGGTGTTGTCGGATTCTTTTGAAGTAATGTACTGTAACGACATAGCCCATACGGTACTTCCGGACATGGCCACGGGTGACGCGGAGTATTTCAGAAATATCACCAGACGCAAAGAGTTTCAGACCGAAATAAACGGTTCCACCTACAAGATTACCGCCGACAGAATTTTAAGCGAAGGCAGGATTCAGGGATACACTATCCTTATTGTGGATATCTCCGACATCGCCCTTCTTCAAAAGCAGGCGGAGGCCAACGAAAAAACAAGACAGAATCTTCTTACCAACATTTCCCATGAAATCCGTACTCCTCTGAATGCAATAATCGGAGCGTCGGAGCTTCTTAATTCGGAGGACATATCCAAAGAAGACTTCAAGGAATATGCGGAGAGCATCAGAGTATCCACCATCAACCTTGATGATATTCTCAACAACATTCTGACCGCATCTTCTTCTTATGAGAAGGTTCAGTCCACGGATATGGCGCCCTACAGTGTTTTCACACTTGTTGACAATATTGTCGGTATGTGCAATGACCGCGTGGACCGTAACAACGTTAAATTGTCGGTTTCTTTTGCGGAAGACATTCCCATCAATGCCATCGGCGACGACAGAAGAATAAGACAGGTTCTTCTTAATATCCTTACAGGCGCCATCCGCTACACCGATGACGGCTACGTAAGCCTGAGAGTGTCCGGCGAGTACATGAAGGACGGCAGATTCAAGTACATTTATACAGTTCAGGATACGGGCAAGAGCATATTTAATTCATCCGAGAACTTCGACAAGATTCTTGAGGAAAGCGACGTACTCGGAGTAGATTATAACACCGGCTACGGCATCAGTTTAACCGTGGCCAAAAAGATAGCAAGCGCCCTCGACGGTGATGTTTCAATGTACAGTTTAAGGGGCAAGGGCAATGTTTATTCGGTTACCATTCCATCCCTTCTTTTGGACAAAAAAACACTTGCGGATTTCGGATTTGAGAATAAACTTTCCATCACATTCCTCGGGGACAGCGAGTATCCCCTTGATGAATTGAAGCATTCGTGTTTTGAGTTCGGAATATCGGTTGAAGAAGCCGAGGGACTTCCGAAGCTTAGAAAGGTTCCTTACGGAGACAAACTTTATCATTTCTTACTCTTTGATTACGACAAATACGCCAGAAGAGTGGCTGCCTCGGAAAGAGCCGAGTCTTACGTTAAGGTCGGCATAGTATCCGGACGCAAGGTGCCCAAACAGGCAGACGACTGCATTCTCGTGCGTGCGCCTTTAAGCGCCCTCACCATCCAGAGAATCTTAGCCGAGCAGGAGATGCGTATCGAAAACGAAAAGGTCAGCGACAATCTTTTTGCGGCGCCCTCCGCCAAGATTCTTGTTGTGGACGACAACACCCTGAATCTTTCCGTGGCCCGCAACATGCTGGAACGCTTCAACATTTCCGTTGACACCGCCAAAAGCGGTTACGAGTGCATAGACCTTATTAACTCGGGACAGACCTACGACCTTATTTTCATGGACTACATGATGGAAGGTATGGACGGCATAGAAACCACCAAAAAGATCAGAGCCATGGAGGGTGCCGTGTCCAAGGTTCCCATCGTAGCCTACACCGCCAACAACGTTGAAGGCGCCATGGAGAAATACCTTGCCGCAGGCATGAACGGCTGTGTATTTAAGCCCGCCAACATGTATTCTTTTGCGGAAGCCCTTAAGAATTATCTGCCCAAGGAACTTCTGGTATTTGAAAAGAAAAAGAAAAAAGAAGACGACATAAAAACCCGCAACGAATTCCCTGACATCGAGGGCATCGACAAAGAAACCGCCATCAAGTATTCCGGCGGCAACCTCGAAATGTTTGAGGACATGCTCGCAACTTTTGCATTAGAGATTCCGGACAAAGAAAAAATAATCAGGAAGTACATAGCCGAGGGCAATTACAAGAATCTTACGGTTACCGTGCACGGCATCAAGGGACTTGCTCGTACCATGGGAATGACGGGACTTTCCGAGAGCATGTACGAAATGGAGAAGGCCGCCTCCGCAGAGGACGAGGCTTATATCAAGAAGAACCTTCCGGAACTTTTGTCGCGCTACAGACATTACGGAATTGTTCTTTCGCCGTTTGCCGAGAAGAAGTTAAGCAAAAGAAGGGCTCTCGACGAGGGAACCGGTCCCAAGGCTATTTTACAGCGTATGCTTCGCTATCTTGACGATTTTGAAATGGGCGAAACGGAAAAGCTGTTTGACGAAATCGGTCCCGGGGACTATGATGACAAGCGTGCACCGCTTTTCCATGCTTTGAAAGATTCCATAGAGCGAGTGGATTATTACGAATCCAGAGAGCATGTTGAGAAGCTTCTTGCAACTTACGATGAAGATTAGATAAGGATATGAAAACGGAGGAAACCGGCGTGAACTGTTTGGAAGAAAGAATATTAAAGGACGGCGTGGTCAAAGAAGGAAATGTTTTAAAGGTAGACAGCTTTTTGAATCACTGTATGGACGTAAGCCTGTTTGATGAAATGGGTGCCGAATATGCCAAAAGATTTGCAGGCAAAAACATCAATAAGATTCTTACCATAGAGGCTTCGGGCATCGGAATTGCAAGTATCGTGGCCCGTCATTTCGAAAACGTTCCCGTTGTATTTGCCAAAAAATCACAGTCCATCAATCTTGACGGAGAAATGCTTACGGCGGAGGTTGAATCCTTCACTCACAAGAACATCAATCATGTCATTGTGTCCAAGCGTTTTCTTGGGCCTGAGGACCATGTGCTTATTATCGATGACTTTCTCGCAAACGGCTGTGCTCTTCAGGGACTTATTCAGATATGCACTCAGGCCGGCGCTACTGTAGAAGGTATCGGCATAGCTATTGAAAAAGGCTTCCAGCACGGCGGTCAGATGATACGTAACCTCGGATATCAGCTGGAATCCCTTGCCATCGTCGAAAGCATGGACGCTTCCACCGGTAAGATTGTTTTCAGGGAGCAGAAGTGACCTATCTTGCCGGAAAATGACACAAAGTTAACAAAAGAGAATATTAAATAAAGGCTCAAAATCATCAATTTGCGATATTGTATTTTGAGCCTTTAGTTGTTATATTACATTCGTAAAGATAATTAATTTCGATATATATCAAAAGATATGGTTTTGAAGTTTCTACCCGGATACCGTAAATAACCGGACTATCGAGATATCATAAGGCAGCATTAGAGAAGAAGATTAGGGAACTGTCATATGTATTTCGTCACGGTTTAGGAACATTTCAATCCTAAACCTTTTTTATTTTTTGAATATTGGAACTAATTATTCGTAAATAATTAATAACGAAGAAAGAGGAGAAAAAAATGAAAAGATTCGCAGCACTTTTATTATCTTTACTCATGGTAGTTTCTCTTGCAGCATGTGGCGAGAAGACAGAGACTTCAGCTTCCGCTTCAACCGAAGCATCCGTTTCCGCTTCTACCGAAACCGCAAGCACCGAGACTACACCCGTTGAGAACAAAATCAAGGCAGGATTCATCTTCCTCCACGACGAGAACTCTACTTACGACAAGAACTTTATCGACGCAGCCAAGGAAGCTTGCGAAAAGCTCGGCGTTGAATACGTTATGAAGACCAACATTCCCGAAGGTCAGGAATGCTACGAAGCAGCAGCAGAACTTGCAGACGCAGGCTGCGGCATCGTATTTGCAGATTCTTTCGGTCACGAAGATTACATGATTGAGGCAGCCAAGGAATATCCCGATGTTCAGTTCTGCCACGCTACAGGTACCAAGGCTCACACAGAAGGCCTTTCCAACTACCACAACGCTTTCGCTTCCATTTACGAAGGCCGTTACCTTGCAGGCGTTGCCGCAGGTATGAAGTTAAATGAAATGATTGCTGACGGCAAGATCACCGAAGATGCTGCCAAGATTGGTTACATCGGCGCTTACACCTATGCAGAAGTTATTTCCGGTTATACTTCTTTCTTCCTCGGCGCTCGTTCCGTTTGCCCTTCAGCTACAATGGAAGTTACCTTCACCGGTTCATGGTATGATGAGACCGCTGAAAAAGAAGGCGCTAACACACTTATCGCTGACAACTGCGTACTTATTTCACAGCACGCTGACTCCATGGGTGCTCCCACCGCATGTGAAACCGCAGGCGTTCCCAACGTTTCTTACAACGGTTCTACCGCAAGCGTAGCTCCCAACACCTTTATCGTTTCTTCCAGAATCAACTGGGCTCCTTATTTTGAATATGCCATCACCAAGACAGCAGCAGGCGAAAGCTTCGAAGCTGACTGGACCGGCACCATCGCTACAGGCTCCGTTCTTCTTACCGAAATTGGTGGCGCTGCAGCAGCAGGTACTCAGGAAGCAATCGATGCAGCCAAGGCTAAGCTTAACGATGGTTCTCTTAAGGTATTCGATACCGCTAACTTCACTGTAGACGGCGCAGCAGTTACCACTTACATGGCTGACGTTGATACAGATGCAGCTTACGAAGGCGACCACGAAGTTATCGTTAACGGAGCATTCGAAGAATCCACATTCCGTTCAGCACCTTACTTCAACTTAAATATCGATGGAATTACTCTTCTTAACAGCGCATTCTAATTTTTCGATGCAATACTTGAAGAGTGATATTAATCTTTGATACAATTCAAAGGGTGGCACACCTGCCACCCTTCGTTGTATTTATAAAGGAGTACGGCTTTGGACAAGAAACAGGCGGCTGTGTCGCTAAGAAACGTAACCAAGACCTTCGGCAAAGTTACAGCCAATTCGAAGGTTAATCTTGACATCTACAAGGGCGAGATTTTGGCCCTTCTCGGAGAGAACGGAAGTGGTAAGACCACTCTTATGAACATGCTCTCCGGTATTTATTTTCCCGATGAAGGACAGATTTTCATAAACGGACGCGAAGAAGTAATAAGGTCTCCCAGAGACGCTTATTCTTTGGGCATAGGTATGGTTCACCAGCACTTTAAGCTTGTGGATGTACTTACCGCGGCCGAGAATATTGTACTCGGTATGGAAGGAGCCCTTAATCTTAAGGCAGCTTCCGCCAGAATCAGAGAGATTTGTGACCGCTACGGCTTTGAAGTGGACCCCGGCCGTAAGATTTACGATATGTCCGTTTCCGAGAAGCAGACGGTTGAAATAGTTAAGGTGTTGTACCGCGGTGCCGACATTTTGATACTTGACGAGCCCACGGCAGTTTTGACACCTCAGGAAACAGAGAAGTTATTTAACGTATTGAGAAACATGCGCGATGACGGCAAAGCAATCGTCATCATTACCCACAAAATGCACGAAGTTGAGAGTCTTTCCGACAGAGTGGCCGTACTTCGTCGCGGCGAATACGTGGGAGATATGCTTACGGCAGACACTACGGCTCAGGAAATGACCGACATGATGGTAGGTCATTCCGTGACCCTTAACATAGAAAGACCCGACCCCGTCAATCCCAAGCCCCGTATAGAGGTTAAGAACTTAACGGTTCGCAATGCGGAAGGCATTATTAAGCTTGAGGATGTTTCTTTTACCGCCAACAGCGGAGAAATTCTGGGTATTGCGGGTATTTCGGGCTGCGGCCAGAAGGAACTTTTGGAGGCCATTGCAGGTCTTCAGCCTGCGGAAACCGGCAGCATCAGCTATATAGACGACAATGGCGAGAGGGATGAACTTCTCGGTAAAGATCCCCTTAAGATTGCGGGCATGGGCGTTACCCTTTCTTTTGTCCCCGAGGACAGACTGGGCATGGGCCTTGTGGGCAATATGGACTTAACGGACAATATGATGCTTCGTTCCTTCAGACGCGGCAGAACAGTATTCACCGACAGAAAGGCACCCAAGCACCTGGCCGAGAACGTGGTCAAGGACCTTGAGGTTGTGACTCCCAGCGTTGCCACTCCCGTAAGACGTCTTTCCGGCGGTAACGTTCAGAAGGTTCTCGTGGGACGTGAGATTGCCTCCGCACCTACGGTTTTACTTACGGCTTATGCGGTAAGAGGTCTTGACATCAATTCTTCTTACACAATTTACGACCTTATCAATCAGCAAAAGAAAGCGGGCGTCGCCGTTGTATTCGTAGGCGAAGACCTGGATGTTTTGCTGGAGATTTCGGACAGAATTTTAGTGCTGTGCGGCGGCAGGGTCAGCGGCGTTGTTGACGGCCGTACCACAGACAAAAATACAGTCGGCATGATGATGACAAGAGTAGGAGGTGGCAAACTCAGTGAATAACAATGAAAAAGTCAAAGAGCCCCTCTTTCATATAGTCAAGCGTGACGCAATCCCGGTGGGCAAAGCATGGGGTATTCGTGTAATCGCCATTGTGGCGGCGCTTTTGGTATGTGCTCTTGTTACCACGGTCCTTACCAAGGACAATCCCCTTTCGATATACGCTACGATTTTTAAAGGTGCCTTCGGTTCCGCCAGAAAGACCTGGGTTACCTTTCAGGATTTGTCCATTCTTTTGATAATATCGCTTGCACTTACACCGGCTTTCAAGATGAAATTTTGGAACATCGGCGGTGAGGGACAGGTGCTTATAGGCGGTCTTGCATCGGCGGCCTGCATGATTCTTCTGGCTGACAAGATGAGCAATGCGGGCATTATTGTCTGCATGATAGTTTCTTCCATCGCGGCCGGAGCAATCTGGGGTCTGGTGCCCGCTTTTTTTAAGGCAAAATGGAACACCAACGAAACCCTTGCCACCCTTATGATGAACTACATCGCTACCCAGCTTGTGGCTTTCTACACGGTAAGGTGGGAGGTTCCCAAGGGATCGGGTAAGATCGGTATCATCAACCAGAGTACATCCCTCGGATGGCTTCCACAGATAGGCAATAAATATCTGTTAAGCATTATTGTGGCAGTTATCGTTACCGCAGGCATGTACATTTACCTTAACTACAGCAAACACGGCTATGAAATTGCAGTTGTGGGCGAGAGTGAGAATACCGCAAGATACGTCGGCATGAAGGTTAAGAAGGTTATTATCCGCACCATGCTTTTGTCGGGCGGATTGTGCGGACTTGCGGGCCTTCTTCTGGTAGGCGGCATTAACCACACTATTACCACTACCATTGCAGGCGGACAGGGATTTACCGCAGTTATGGTTTCATGGCTTGCGAAGTTCAATCCCATCACCATGATATTTACCAGTTTCCTTATAGTATTCCTCGGAAGAGGCGCCGGCGAGATTTCTACAAGATTCGGACTCAATCATTCTTTCTCCGATATCTTAACCGGCATCATTCTTTTCTTTATCATAGGATGCGAGTTCTTTATCTACTATAAGATTAACTTCAGAAAGAGTAAAAAGGAGGAATCAAAATGATAGATCTTGTTGCATTTATTCCCCGAGCTGTGGGACAGGGCATTCCTCTTTTATACGGAAGTACCGGCGAGATTATTACCCAGAAGTCCGGTAACCTTAACCTCGGTATCCCCGGCGTAATGTATGTGGGTGCCATAAGCGGTGTTATCGGTTCTTTCTTTTACGAACAGTCGATTAAAAACGGAGGGACGGAGAACGGATTCCTGATGATAGCGATTCCCCTTCTTTGCTCACTCCTCGGCTCATTTTTGATGGGGCTTTTGTACAGCTTCTTAACGGTTACTTTAAGGGCCAATCAAAACGTTACCGGTCTTGCCATGACCACTTTCGGTGTGGGCTTCGGCAATTTCTTCGGCGGTTCACTTATTAAGATTTCCGGTCTTGATGTGCCTTCCATCGCACTTTCCAAGACCAGCACATATTTCAGCAAATCCTTTGTGGGTACCGATGCGGGATGGTTTGGCAAGATTTTCCTGTCATACGGATTTTTGGCTTATGCTGCTATCATCATTGCAATAGCATCAGCCTTGATTATTAAGCGTACGCGTGTGGGTCTTCATCTTCGTGCAGTGGGTGAGAGTCCTACCACAGCCGATGCGGCGGGCATTAACGTTACGAGATACAAATACGTTGCTACCTGTGCTGGCTGTATGATTGCGGGTCTCGGCGGCCTTTACTACGTTATGGACTATGCATGCGGCGTATGGAGTAACGACGCTTTCGGTGACAGAGGCTGGCTTGCCATCGCTCTTGTTATTTTCACCATCTGGCGTCCAGACATGAGCATTTTTGCATCCATTCTGTTCGGTGGTTTGTATATTCTTTATCTCTACATTCCCACCGGCATGGACCATATGGAGTACAAAGAAATTTATAAGATGATTCCCTACATAGTTACCCTCGTGGTGCTTGTTATCACCAGCATGCGCAACAAACGTGAGAACCAGCCCCCGGCATCCTTGGGATTGTCTTATTTCAGAGAAGAAAGATAAAATACACAGGAGGTACATTGTATGAGCGAGAAGCGTCCGGAGTCACTTGAAAGAATAGTGAACGAAACCCTTGCCACCAGGTTTATTGATGAGCAGGTTAAGGAAATCAGAGCCCAGGTTGGGGACAAAAAAGTTCTTTTGGCATTGTCGGGAGGTGTTGACTCTTCCGTAGTAGCCGCACTTTTAATCAAAGCAATCGGCAAGCAGCTTGTCTGCGTGCACGTTAATCACGGCCTTTTAAGAAAGGGCGAGCCCGAGCAGGTTATCGAGGTATTTAAGAACCAGATGGATGCCAACCTTATCTATGTGGATGCGGTTGACCGTTTCCTTGACAAGCTTGCAGGCGTGTCCGACCCCGAAAAGAAGCGTAAGATTATTGGTGCAGAATTCATTAACGTTTTTGCTGAAGAAGCAGCCAAACTCGAGGGCATTGAATTCCTCGCTCAGGGTACCATCTATCCCGACATTCTTGAGTCAGACGGTGTTAAGGCTCACCACAACGTAGGCGGTCTTCCCGAGGAACTCAATTTTGAACTTGTTGAACCCGTTAAATTCTTATACAAAGACGAGGTTCGCGTAGTAGGTAAGGTTCTCGGCCTTCCCGACAACATGGTTTATCGTCAGCCCTTCCCCGGCCCCGGCCTCGGAGTTCGTTGCGTAGGCGCCATTACCCGTGACCGTCTTGAAGCAGTAAGAGAGTCCGATGCTATTCTTCGCGAAGAGTTTGCCAAGAATGGTCTTGAAGGCAAGGTATGGCAGTACTTCACCGTTGTTCCTCCTTTTACCTCCACAGGTATCAAGGATGGTAAGCGTACCGACGACTGGATGGTAATCATTCGTGCCGTTAACTCTGTTGATGCCACTTCAGCTACTATTGAGGAGATTCCCTACTCACTCCTCAACCACATCGTTAAGCGCATCACTACCGAAGTTAAAGGCGTTAACCGTGTTCTTTACGATTTGAGCCCGAAGCCCGTCGCTACCATCGAATTTGAATAAGCTTCGTGTCCGAACAGTGAATCAATCCCGCAAATGCAGATTTTTCTGTGCTTGCGGGATTTTTTTACCATTTGCAGTTAAAACAACCAATAGTTTCAAAAACACAACCAATTTGAAATTGTCAGTTGTTATTTTGCATCATATACTGTACTTACATGATCATGATAAATACATAGGAGGTGGATATATGAAAACCATCGGACAGAAAATAAAAGAATTAAGACGTGCAAAGGGATTGTCCCAGCAAAATTTAGCCGACAAACTGAGTGTTACCAGCCAGGCGGTCAGCAAATGGGAAACCGACAGCTCCCTTCCCGAGATGACCATGCTTCCCGACATAGCAGCTTTGTTTGGAGTACAGATTGATGATTTGTTTGAGTACTCTACGGAAAAGCGATATGAAAGCATCGCCGCCAAAATCGAATACGAAAAGATTCTTACAAACGCAGAATTTGAAAGCGAAGAGTCCTTTTTACTAAACGAGGCTGAAGCAGACCCGTCTAATCATGAGGCAGTATCCCTGCTTGCCGACCTCTACCGCTATCAGGCGGCTTGCCTTAAAAAGAAAGCGGCGCGCTACGCAAAAAAAGCTATGGAGCTTAAGCCCAACGATAAAGGCGACATCAACAATTTCTGCTTTGCAAACGGCGGCAAACTCTTTGACTGGGTAGCATCCAATCATCATGAACTGATTGAGGAAATAAGGTACACCCTCAGGACCGCCCCGGAGAACAAGCGCCTTTATTTCCACTTGCTTGACAATCTCATAGACGACGGAAGACTTGCCGAAGCCAAAGAAGTATTACGCGAGTCGGAAAAGAACAATAAAGACCCTCTGAACGGTTTTTACGCAATATTCATCAAAGAACATGAGGAAGGTTTTGAGGCAGCCCGCAGGGACTATGAGGCTCTTGCGGAAAGCAGTAAAGAAGACTGGCGCGTTCTTTATTCCGTAGCCAATACATATTCTTTACACGAAAGATATGAGGAGGCTTTAAAGTACTGGCAGAAGACCTTTGACTGCATGCCCGAGCCCAGATACACGGATCCCTTTGAATCCATGGCACTTTGTTGCATTCGCATGGGAGACAAAAAGAAAGCCGCAGAGTACTATAAAAAGCAGATAGAACTTCTCAAAAGCGACTGGGGAGTAAAATACGGAGCCGAGGTGGAAAGGCTTCAGGAGAAAATCCGCGAACTCCGGTAGAAAATAATATAATGAATCGAAAACCCGTGAATGCCGTCTTGTAAGCATTTGCGGGTTTCTTTATAATACATAAAAAGGACTACGCGGAAATATTACTCGAAAGAGTTTGGATACTATATTGCAAACAGCCCGATTCGGCTGTAAATACGGAAAAAGTGTCAAATACCAAAATCATATTTGCTGCGACAGTTGCGGGGGCAACGGCAGTTCCTGATGCGGCCGTATTTCTTTGGTGTGAAGGAGGCTTAAAATATAAACAAGAGGAGATAATGCATATGGTATTATTGGTAATTGATATTCAAAAAGGCATTATGGACGATGAACTTTTTGAATTTGAAAAAGTAAAAAACAATATAAAAACATTGCTTGAAACCGCTCGTGAACATCACAAGAAGGTTATCTACGTTCAGCATGACGACGGCCCGGACAGCGGCTTCAGCGTGGGCGACGAGGATTTTGAAATCTTTGACGAACTGGCGCCTCAGGAAGGGGAACCTGTTTTTATCAAGACCGTCAACAGCGCCCTTCACCCGTCAACGGGCCTGATGGAAGTGCTTAAGGCTCAAGGCGAAAGAAGGATTATGGTGGTGGGTCTTCAGACCAACTACTGCATCGACTCGACTATCAGAACCGGCTTTGACAACGGATTTGAAATGATAGTTCCCGAGTATGCCAATTCCACTTTCGACAATGACTACATGAGTGCAGAAACCTGCTACAACTACTACAACGAAGAATTGTGGCCGGACCGCTTTGCAACCTGCGTCGATATGGAAGAAGCAACAGAAATGTTAAAAGAAGACTACCTGAACTTTTCCATCGAAACCGAGGACCTTCTGCTCAGAAAGGCCCGCCCCGAGGACCGGAAGGACATGTACGAGAATCTTTGGAAGCATCCCGAAAGCGCCCGTTACATGCGCTGGGCGGTTACGAAGTCCGAAGAGGAAGCCAAAGACCGTACTGCCAGGTCGATTGATTTTCAGAGGAATCAAAAGTACGCTTTCTTTATCGAAGAGAAATCTTCCGGTAAGGCGATCGGCTTCGCGGGCATGAGGGAAGAAGAACCGGGCATATTTCATGAGACCGGCATAGCCATCGGCCCCGATTATGTGGGAAAGGGCTACGGCAAGCAGGTTCTGAAGGCGTTCGTCCGTGAGGCCTTTGACAACTGCGATGCACATGAATTCCGCGCAAGCAACTGGATTCAGAATGAAGTGTCCCACAATCTTCAGCGCTCTATGGGCTTTGAGTTTTCACACAAGGAGATTAAAGTCCATCCCATAACGGGAGAGGAGTACGTGCTGGAGTGCAACGTTTTAAAGAACAATAAGAACTAAAAAGAAAGCGTCTTCGTACAGGGATGTACGAGGACGCTTTTAATTATTCGGCGGGTATCAAAAGAATGTTGCCATCCATATTGCCGGGAATACCGGGAACGTGAATGCTCTCGGAGTACTGCCACATAATGAAATCGTAAGGGGTCTGGGGAACCGTCTCATAGTCGGCATACCACACGGGAATGTCGGAAAGTTCATTTAAATCTAGCATATAAGCTTCCCAGAGCATATTGGAGTATATCATGGGCTGAAAGCCTGCTTCACGGATGGCGTCGCAGAATACACGGGTGTTTTTGGTGAACTGCTCGCCGGAGATTCCGTCGGTGCGGGCATCGTCTTTTCTGATGCTTTCGGGATCGAAGACAACGGGAAGCTTCATGTCTTCCGGGGTTATGTTGTTTCTTTCGAAGAAATCGAGGACAAATTCCGCCTCTTCCAATGCTTCTTCCTCGGTTATGGCCTGGGAAAAGAAATATGCGCCGGTATCAAGTCCGACTGACTGAGCTTTCTTAATATTTGAAGCGGCATACTCGTCTTCTTTTATCCAACCGGAGTTAAGGCCGTAGCCTCTGTAGCCTACGCGGACTATGACGAATTCAACACCGGAGTCGGCGACTTTCTGCCAGTTAATCGAGCCTTTCTGATGGTGGCTTACATCTATGCCGTAGCGTGAAGTAAATGCAGCATCGCCCTTGTAGTACATGGCATCGCCCTCGCGGACAAAGCAGGAAGTGTCATAAGGGTGAAGCGCCCAATCCTTTTGAAAATCTACCGTGTAGGACTCGCCGTAAACATCCACGAATGTGAGAGTATCGGGAAGCTCGGGCTCAGGTGCTGTCTCGGGCCCGGAATTGGCAGACACATCAGGGTCGGCTGAAGGCTCGGAAGCGGAAACATCCTGCATAGGTTCTTCCTGCACATATTCTTCCCGGGCCGAAGCCTCAGGGACTTCAATGTTTTCCGAAACGGATACCACGCTTTCGGATATCGGTGAACCTCCGGAAATGTCCTCAACGGTAATAAGTGAGCAGCCTGACATTATAGTCAGGGATGTAATTAAAATGGGTAATATTCTTTTTCTCATAACCACGTGATTATAGCATAAATGAAGTACATGGGACAGAGGAGATGTAAAAAAGTCGTTTTTTTGCAAGTTTATATGTAGACAAGTAAAACGTTTTACAGTATGATATCCGTAGAAAAGAGGAGCCCTCACGGGCTTACGAGTTTTTAAGGAGAGAACCATATGACACCCGACAGAATCGGCAAAGAAGGACGTTTTGATTCTTTTGACAACGGAGAAATTTTACTTAATAAAAAGAAAAATCACCTGCCCCCCATGGGATGGAACAGCTGGAATGCTTTCGGCAGCAACAACAATGAGGACCTTACAAAGGCCATGGTAGATAAAATGGTGGAGCTTGGGCTTGATAAGCTCGGCTATGAGTTTGTGGTGCTCGACGACGGCTGTTATCAGCCCGAGCGCGTAAACGGAAGACTTGTGGCCAATGAAGTGAAGTTTAAAAGCGGATTTGATGCAATGTCCGAATACGTTCATTCCCACGGACTTAAATACGGTATGTACAATGACATCGGCGACAGACTCTGCAGCGGCCTTCAGGTGGGCACCTGCGGCTACGAGGATGTGGATGCCGAGAGCTACATTAACTGGAAAGTAGACTTCATGAAGGTGGACAATTGCTACTACCTTTGGGACAATGCAACTTTCTCCAATCCCGAGAATGCCAGATATACTTTTGCGCCGAATGTTAAGGCTGTGAGGGTGGACGGCAAGGTTTTAAGCGCTGTTAAGGACGGTGTTATTACCGGTGAAGTTGCGAAAGTTGAAGGTGACCACGTGACCGGTCTCGGAACCTTTGACGGAACCGGCCCTGTGGCATCTCCTCGCGAAGTTCGCAGCAGTGAGCTCGTTTTTGAAGTTAATGAAGAGGCTGACAAGACAGTTTCTTTTTCCGTTGAATATGCAACGGGCAAAGAAGAGGGCGTTGGCGAATGGCTGGAACTTGCGGTAGGCGGCGAGGTATTCTTTGACGATTTCTTAAAGCCCACAGAGTCCAAAGAAACCTTT